>JAZOSO010000027.1:0-5975 GCA_045657185.1 Victivallaceae bacterium
CGCCGTCTGCCCTGTCTCGGCGTAGCGTAGCGAAGACGGACCCCGGCGCCGGGTACGACCCGGTGCGATGTGACGCTGGCGCGTGAGTGTCAGCGGCTGGGTGCGTCAGGCTGTTTTTCGGCGGAATGTTCGATTACTCCTTCCCCATATAAAAGCGGGTGGAACGCTGGGTAATGAGCAATCAAATCTTCCGCCGGACTTCGCCACAATTGGGAGAGAGCAAGCTCTCTTTTTGTATGCTGTCACATTGACATATCCCGTTGTAAAAATATACAACGAGCTTTTGCTGAGGCGATAGCAAATAAAAAGGAGATGAAACGCCCCGTTCATTACTATCGCAATTCACTATACCCCAAACCACTCAATTTTTTATTCTCAAAAATAATTTCATTATCTACCCTCAATGGGAATAGAGCGAAAAATAAACAATTGATAAAGGGGCGGGAAATACTATTTTTCCTTGCCCCTTATCTTTTTTGAAGATGCACACGCGGCAGACGCAAATTACAACGTATAGCCAGAATCCGCAATCCGGTCACAACAATCAGAACTATCATAAACAGAACAAAGAACGGCAAATTTATTTTAGCTAAGATATAGTACAAAATCCCGCCGATGAGAGCCGCTGTTGCATAAAAATCACTTTTGAGGACAGTCGGTACTGAACAAACCATAATATCACGGATAACTCCGCCGCCGATAGCAGTCAGAACTCCGCTCAAAACCACACCCGTAAAATCCAAATCATATTCCATTGCCTTTGCGGCTCCGATTGCAGTAAAAACACCGAGACCGACAGCATCGGCATAGCGGATAATACTCTGTGTCTGCGATATTTTATTATAAAATAAAAATACTGCAATGCCGCTTAAAATACAAATCAGGAGATATATCTCATGCGTCAATGCGGCAACAGGTACAGCACCGATAAGACAATCCCGCACCATACCGCCCCCTGCTCCGACAGCACATGCAAGCACCAGCACGCCGAGCAAGTCAAGCCTTTTTTCGATCGCCTTGACCGCTCCCGTAACAGCAAAGACCATAGTACCGAATAAATCCAGAACCAATATTACAATATCTGCCGCATTCATAAAATTCCCCTGTAAATTTTATTTATCTTTTTCAAAACAGTATTTTTCCGCTTCAGATTTGAGAAGTGAAAAAAATCCGGGTCCGATATCGTCCATTCTTTCGGGGTGAAACTGTACACCGAGAACCATGCGTTCCCCCTCAAATTCAATTGCTTCGATACTGCCGTCAAATGCCTCCGCCGTAACCTTCACCCCCTTACCCGGACAATAAGGAGCAACAGCTTGATGATGAAAACTGTTGACAATTATTTCATCATTTGCTGATTTACCGAGTGCTTCGGCAAAAAAGCCGTCACAAAGAATTTTCGCACTGTGAAAAACACCTTTGCGATGTTTTTCTGCATTATCAAGATGCTGTATTAATTTGCCGCCTGAAACAATATTGAGCAGCTGACAGCCTGCACAAATTCCGAGGACAGGCATTTTTCTTTTGAGAACAGCTTTGCCGAAAGTTATATCAAAATGAGGACGCATTCTGTTCCTCACAGTTTCCGGATGCGGCAATTCGCCGAAATCGGCGGGGTCGTAATCCCTGCCGCCGATAAGCAGAACTCCATCCGCTATGTCCAGCAAGGTTTCAATATTTTCCTCTTTTTCAATAGATGGAATAAGCATCGGGACTGCGCCTGAATCACTTACCCGCTGAACATACTGACTGATGATAACTTCATTTTCGCGGTCATTGATAATATCAACCGCCATATTGAGCAGAATTACGGGATTTTTATGCATTTGCACGCTCCAAAGCACATTTTACAATAGTGCCTATCAACTCATTATAAGTATCGCCGTCAGGGTGATAAAGTGAAAAAATCTGCGGACTCCAGCTCTTGACAGGTTTCAAACCTGGAATACCGTTTACTTCCATAATACGCAATTTACCATCCGCCCCCTCACGCATGTCAATACGGACATGGTCATCACAATCAAGCGCATCACAGGCGGCGTTGGCAAGAGCTTTTGCCTCTTCAATATGTTCAGTCGGAATTGAAACATGCGTCAAGCCGACACCGCGCAAATCACTGCGCAAAACAGGATACTTGCCGTAATGCTGCGGGTCAACAGTCACTCTGCCGGGCAGGATTTCACGTTTTTTACCATTGCCGATGACCATGACAGTATATTCATTTCCCGGCAAATACTCTTCAACCAAGGCGGCTTGCTGAAGTTCATTCTGAATAAAATCAATCTGTTTTTTCAAAGCTTCAGGATTTTCAGCAACGCTGTTTTCATTGATACCGACTGAACGGGATTCGCCGTTGGGCTTGACAAAAGCGGGGAAAAAGTCGATATCTTCAGCCTTTGCAGGCGGACAAAGCACATGGCGCGGTACACTGACATTTGCCTTTGAAAGGATTTCATGTGTATCAAACTTGCCGATAAGATTTTTCATTGTCTGTGCAGAAGGTCCGATATAAGGGATTTTCAGTTCATCAAGCACATCCGCTGCCCAAACCGCATCTGACGGAATTCCGATAATATCTTCACGGTCGGAAAAAAAGTACAATGCACTCCAGACGATTGAACATTTTCCTTCGTTAATTCCTTTTTCCATTTCCTCACGGTTTTCAGCAAGGACGATACGGCAGTCGTAACCATTGGCAATAATTGCTTCTTTGACAGCTTCTGTAACCTGCATATTTCCCCAGCCCTGAGCATCACCGCCCGCACCTGTAACTAAAACTACACACTCTTTTTCCATATTATTTTCCTCTATTGAATTTAAAAAGTTCATCATTATACACAGCATTTTGCAAAGCCTCCGTAATTTGCGGAGTTTCTTCTGCAAAATAAGCACTCATACTTTCTCTTGCGCCTGCAAAAAAATCTATTTTTGAGTGATAAGCAAAATTCGCCGCCGAAAATCCGGTTCCGAGCAAATCATTAGGATTGACAAGCCCCGCAAAATTTTCAAAAACTTCTGAAAATTCCTGCTCCCATATCTCTGAAGCAAATCCGAAATGTGTACAGCACAATGCACAATAAAGTTTCTGCGGAGCTTTTTCAAAAAGTTCAGCTGCCGCATCAGCATAATCAGCAATATTTTTACGCACCTCATCCGCTGACGGGTCAGATTCAAGCAATGTTGCAAGTCCGGGACATGCAAGACCTTTAACACGTTCAGCATCAATACCTTTTTCAATCAGTTTTTTTGCGTAAACACCGGACTCAACGGTTGATTTTGTGCCGAGAATGAGCATTGAACTTTCCGGATTTTTCTGCAAAACATCAAACATACCGTTGACAGCGGCATCAACGATTCCTGCAACTTCAAACGGCGGCACATACCATTTTTTCAACCGTTCATAAACAATTGAAAGCGTGTTGCATGCAATCAGACACAAGTCAGGAGAAAACTTTTTCATTCCCTCAAAAACATCACGGAAAACCTCCTCCTGCTCACGCTCTGAAGCAAGTTTATTAAACCCGCAATCCTGTGCAGGATAAGCATTGAAATAAATCAATTCGCATTTTTCCTCCGTGATGTTCCCGCTGAAAAAACGGGCGGCAATATTCAAACCGCCAAGACCGGAATCACAAACGACAACTCTTTTCATTTTACAATTCTTTCGTCATAAATTCTTCGACCAGAGCAACCATTTCCGCAGGAGCATCATCTATTGAACCCGCCATAATACGGGTCATCCCGTCAATCCACTGTGAACTGTGCTGTATACAAGTTACACGGTTGCGGAGCATAGCCGCCCCCTTGGCAGGAGTTTCACGCATGGTATTGAGAATTTTCTCCAATTCATTCTGAAATCCCGCCAATCCGTTATAAGCAAGCACGGCATGCCACGCCTGTTCAGCAGTTTCAGCAGATGCAAGCGGTGCGGAAAGTTCAGCAAAAAGTTTTTCAAAATCAGCTTTTTCCTCCTTATTGAGCAATCGGAGATTGTTTTCATCAATGCGGTACGGAACAGCTTTATGCGAAGTAATACCGTTTTTATCAGCCTCAATTTCAAGAAAATATCCTTGTTTGCGATGATAAAATTTAACCGGCTGATAAAAAACAAAATTGCCGAGACTGAAATATGCGGGAGTTTTGCCGAAATATGTCATTCCCTGCGGAACATGCGGATGATGTCCGATTATCATATCCGCTCCCGCCTCTGCCCAAAGTTTGAACGCTTCATAAACATAAAATGACGGATACGGCTGATATTCCAACCCGCAATGAGCAGAAATCAGAATTATATCATATTTTGAACGGGCGTTACGGATATCTTCAGCAAGTTTTTCGACCTCCCAAGGGCGGACACCGAATGAATTTTCCGTTGCACCGAGCATATCTTCACCCTCTGAAACAGCAAAAAGGGCAAACTTTATACCATTAACTTCAAAAGCAAGTTCCCTGCGAGCTTCTGCAATATTTTCCCCTGCCCCGACGAGAGCAATGCCGTTTTTTTTCAGCAGCTCACGGGTGTTTGCAAATCCGCTGTAATTACTGTCAAAAGTGTGATTATTGGCAGCAACGACCGCCTTGAAATTTCCTGCATTCAGAGACTCAACATGCGCTTCCTCCCCGGAAAAAGCGGCTCCGCTTTTAGTGATAAGTCCGTCCGGACAACTTAAAGGCGACTCCAGATTAACAATGGAATAATCAGCACTTTTCAAATGAGCAAGCAAGTCGCCGTAAACTTTGTGCGGTTCATTTTTCATAACCTCCGCAAATCCCCGTATCGGCGCAAAATCTGACGCAAACAATATCCTGACTTTATTCATATTTTCAATATACCATTTCCATTATTTAAAAAAAGGACCTCGTCCTACAGTAGCTATAATGTGTTCTGTTAAATAATCAACATAATTAAATTTACTTGTCATAAGAATATTATCGTTTTCATACCATAAAATTGTATTCATTTGTTGTAAGTCAAAATGCACTCTATTATGACTATCTTTTTCACAGGTAAATATTACAGGCAATCCTAAGCCTTTTGCATAACCTGCCTCATAATAAACTCCACCTCTGATACCAGAGGAAACATCATTTATTTTTTCTGGAATAGAGGTTAAATCAGCAATAACAAATTTAGAATCATTAATTAAATTTATCACTTTATCCATAATAAAATCATTGTGATGATTTTCATTAACTATTTCAGCTTTATAACCTGCCTTTTCTATTGCTTCTTTTGTAGCTTGCCTAAAAAGTTCTGTCTTATTATTAAACCACATTGCAATAAAAACCTTATTTTTATCCTTGTATATTTTCTGCAACTCTGCTACATGTTTCAAGCCTGCAATTGTTAACTTCACAGAAAAAATCACATCTGCGACATTAGAATAAGTTATCATTTTTTCATCAGCTAAATGTTGCAGCATTATTTCCAAATTAGGACTATCATCCCAAAAAACACTATGTTCTATAAATAATTTTCCAAAATCTTCAGTACACAATTGAATCTCTTTAGGTTCAAAATTAGCTTCATATGCAATATTTATTAAAGTTCTATCCATTTTTTCAATAAAATTTTCAGGATATCCTTTTAAAAATTCATCAAAATCATTTATACAACAATTATCTAATTTATGTAATTTTCGTTCAGCTAAAATAGCTGGAGCTTTACGAAAAAAATTTAACAATATTTCCTCATCATAATGGATTCTAAATAACTGTTCTGAAATTTCATAATATCCACATATTGGACAATTAAAAGCATAATTATCATTATGCTTGGAAGCTCGAACAGAACCTTCATGATTACAAATAATACACTTTTTGCATTCATTATTAACTATATCAGTAATTTGTGTCATAAAATACTCCATTGTTTATAGCTTTTTGAAGACAAACAAGTATTCGTGAGCCATTAATAAAAAATTATATTTGACACTGTTCGTTTTCCAGTAACCTGTTGCTTTACAATTATGCTG
>JAZOSO010000028.1:0-6603 GCA_045657185.1 Victivallaceae bacterium
ACTTCACCGCAAATAATGCCTGACACGACCCAGTCGCTGACATCACGGCTATGCCGTCATATCGCACCGGGTCGTACCCGGCGTCGGGTGCAGGGGCGACGCAAGCCCCTGCAAAAAAAGCACAAGATGCAGCTATCTCCCCATATTGGGAACATAGCCAAGTTAATATAAAAAAACGGAAGGGTTGAGAGGTATGACTCAATCCTTCCGTTTTTTTTAGGGCTTTTTTTATGGAATGAGATTTATATCTTTCCACGGAGCCATCGGGGCAGGGCCGTAAACATGGGTTTTGCCTTTTTTAAAGACGGTGTTTGCGTCGGAGAAAATATGTTGAGTTCCTTTGGAGTCTTTGATTTGTCCTTCATAGATAACTCCGCCGTAGGAACTGTAATTGACAACATGGATGCGAAGAGTGTTTTCACCCTGTTTCAAAAACGGTTTGAGGTCAATCGGAGAGACAGACTTCCAGTTTGTAATGCGTTCAACTTCTTTATCATTGAGGTAAATGATTGCTTCATTGTCCACACCTGCGCAGAGCCATGCAGTATCGACCTTGCCGCTGACGGTGAATTTTTTAATCGCATCGTCTTCGGAGTAGCCTTGTTTGTCTGCCATGGGATAGTTCCAGATCCAGCTGCCTTTCCAAAGTGTCGGAACCGCTTTTTTTGCGGCGACTGCTTCAATCAGGGGGAGGGCGGAAGCAGTGTTTTTGACCATGGGGACATAAGATGCGGGATATTTGTAGCTTATTTTTTTGCTTGACAGAATGAGAACTCCGAATTTACTCATTTGAGCAGTCAGAGTTGAACCGCTCAAATTCTGTTTTTTTTGAGTGTCAAAAAGTTTTGCATTTGTTTTATTGGTCAGTTTGACAGTGCGGTGAGAATCATTTTCATTGGTGATGATAAGGAGTTTTTCACCGTTGAGAGTGCGTTCAAGGATTTTTATGCCGTCGGCAGAACCTGTAAGCTCAAAATCTGAAGTTTTTTTGCCGTTGAGAATGAAATCTTCAATAGCGTGGAATTCATGGTTGATATTGCCGAGGTGAACCATGACTTTGTTTTGCGGGGCGAGGGTATTGTTGTCAAACCATGCGATACCGGTTGCACCGTGCAGGATTGAATTGTAAAACATAAACCGGAGTTCATCATAGGTCGGGAACGGTTTATCGGTAGAACCTTTTTTCCCGCCCCAGCTCCAAGCCTGCAAAATCATCCATACAGGTTTGCTGAAATCTCCGGCTTCAAAAAAGTCATCGGTGTAGTCTCCGAGACAGGCAATATTTTTGCGGAGCTTTTCGCTGTGTTTGACTTTAGCCGGAATCGGATAGACATCGGCACCGGTAATATCGCTGTAACGGACATATCTGCGCAGATAGTCAACTGTGCCGCGCGGGGCCTGATTTACCCACATGACATAACCGGGAGCATTGGCGAAAAACGCTTCATAGGAGCGTTTTGCTTTTTCAACGGAAATGCCGCGCCATGCGTCTTCATCATTCATCCAGCCGATGAAGTTGGGGATATTTTTCATGTTGGCAGCAGAGCGGGCAACATGTGCGGATAATGCGGCGTCACTGCGGCCTGCAGTATCGGCGAAGTTGACCCACTCAATCACATTTAACCCGTATTGAGCGCATTTTTGGTAAAAGGATTTGGCAAGTGCCGCAGAACCGGAAGCGTTTGTCTGCGGAGTAATGCCGTTGAATCCTGCCTGCTGATAGGCGGTAAATGCTTCTTCGGTGGTAAAAGGCGGACAGACAAGAATCGGGAAATAGGGTTTGCCGTGAAAAAGCATAATGCCGTCTTTGCGGAATTTTACTGCAAATTTTGTGGCTTCGTCCGCTGAAACGACGCGGAAAAGGACACTTTCTTCAACTTCTGTTTTGCGGATAAGAGCTTTGAATTTCAAACGGTAAACGCCGCTTGCAAAGTCGTTGAGAGCGATTTTGCCTTTGACTCTGTTGCCGAATGAATTAAAACGCTTGTTATAAACAGTTTTGTTGTTTGCGTTATTGACGATTTCAGCGATGACTTCGGTAAATTTATCCTCCTGCATGGGAATATTGAAAGCGATTTCAAAGGGTGTTTCGCCTTTGATGAAAGTGTTGTGCATGGGAAAAGAACAGAAACGCAAATCAAGTTCAGGGGATTTGACGGTTTTGACGATTTTTGCCTGCGGAGTTTCTGAAGCAGGCGGCGGATTGGTGTCAATTACAACATTGTCAAAAGAGACTCTGCCGCTGGTAAGAAGCTGCATGACAACATACATGCGCTGCGGTTTCTGTTCCGGAAGTTTGAAACGCACCTGACCTTTTGCCCAGCCGACATAATTGCTCAAAGTTTTTGTGAAAAAATTGAACCCTTTCCCCATGGCAACGCCTTCGACATATGCTCTGACCCGTGTGCCGGGAGCGTCGGTTGAGTAATCAAAAGAGAGCATGACTTCCTTGCCGGGGGTGTACGGTTCAAGTTTTGCCATATTGATATTTTGAATATAGGCGAGGAAATGTTTAGCCTGAGTAGCAGGGTTGTTTGAGACTATCTGTCCTGAATATTTGCCGTTCATGCCGTTGGCAAGTTTGAATTCAACATTTTCAAAATTTTTGGGTTTATTCTGATTCCAGTTGACGGGCTTGCCGTCTTTGACATCTTCAAAACCGGAGTTTACCAGCAGATTTGCGCCGAAGAGGCAGGCGGAGCTGATAAAACTTAAAAGGAAGAGATATTTTTTCATATTGTAAATCCTTATTTTTATCAGTTGGCCCAGTTGGGATCGTCAAGGACGTTGACTTCTTCTTTTTCCATCTGACCTGCTTTGCGGGCTTCGACGTGACCGTCCATCCATGCGTAATTTGCGCCGCCGTTGTGGATTTTTGTCATTCGCTCAATGGTTATACTTGCTTTGCCGATTTCTCCGGTCTGACCTTCTCCCCATGTGTAATAAGTATAGCTCAAATTATCGGGAGCGTAAGCGTCACCTGCAAGCATGCGGGAAGCGGGGCGTTTGATTTGAGTGATTTTTGAGTAAGTTGTCCAGCCGCGTTTGTTGGAGATGTGGGTATTGTAGCTGTAATTTGAGCCTTCCCATTGTAATCCCATAAGCGCAGCATCATGTTTTTTCTGTGCGGGACAGCGCATGACTTTTGAGTCATATTTTTTGTTGAGAGAAGTCGGAGTCGGCTTGCTGCTGATGTAATATTCAACATGAATCCACCAGAGATAAAGACCGTCATGACCTACAATGTTGTAATCTTCCCAGTCATTATTATAAAATGAATAGTTAAGGGCGATTTGTTTAAGATTGCTTTTGCAATTTGCATCTCTGGCGCGTTCACGGGCTTTGCCGAGGGCAGGGAGCAACATTCCGGCGAGAATGGCGATAATTGCGATTACGACGAGAAGTTCGATGAGTGTGAATTGTGTTTTTTTCATAATATTTCTCCTTTATTGGTTGTTGATTTTGAAGGCAAGAAAATTACAACATGATTGTCCGTTGAATCGGAGAGCAATTTGGTGTATTCCGGATAGTTTTTCGACTAATTTTATATTGAAATCAACATAATTATGTGCATAATTTGTTGACTTTTTCAAATCAAGAAAGCCGATTACTCTTTCTTTGCCTTGCGGAGTTTTGGCAAGTACTTCAATATTGCCTCCGGCATACGGCGGGTCAACGGCGATTTGCAGCGTAAAGTTTTCCTGTTCCCGTTTGCCGAAGTCAATTTCCCCGATGACGATAAGTGCATGAGCTTCAAGCGCACCGATAATGTATCGCCCGTGAGAATGGCGTGGAGCGCATCCAATCATGCCGGAAACATCATTTGCAGTATAAACTTTACCTGATGCGGCAACGGTTTTTTTAAGTTTTTTAACATTGGAAATTTGCAATAAAGATTCTCCTTTGTCCGTGAAATTATTTATAATTGCAAGTTTTTTATGAAGTTTTACTGCTTCTTGCTGATTATCCATGACAATGAGTTTTATTTCATAAGGTTTAAATGTAAGAGAGGTCTGCGGATTTTTTCTTGAAGATATTTGTGAATCGCAGACAAAATAAGTCTTACATTCCGGGATAACCGGTGAAATTTTCACTTCCTTATCAAGAGTATTTACCATAACAGCAATGCGTTTATTGTCGTATTGCCAAACCGAAGAGAGAACTGCCGGATAAGTAACCATTGAGGGGGTGACTCCGCCGAATTTGCTTGTGATTTGCGGAGTTTGTGTATGAAATTTTAATGGAGCAAGCATTTTCCCTGCATTAAAATAATCAATCAAAGCCAGACGCAAGTGCATAAGTTTTTTTATGAAAAGCCGTTTATTATCTGTGGCACGAAGTTCGGCAGGCATAAACCAGCCGAGTTGTTCGCCGTTAATAAATTGCATGGCAGCTTTTGCAAAAAATGAGTTTTTATCTCCGGGCTTCTGATGATTGAAACAACGTCCTGTAAACTGTACTCTGCCTGAATAAATTGACTGAAACAGGGGGACTTGATTTGCAAATGTCCAACGCCAGACAACAAAACCGTCCATTGCTTTGAGATAAACTTCTGCATTTTCTTCTGAATCGTGACAGAGTGCAGGATATTTATTTTTCAGCACGGTATAAATTTTGTTATATCCGTCAACCCAGCAATGCGGATCAGCAGCAGCGTGTCCATGCGTTTTGGAATAACAAAGTATCGGTCTGCCTGTACTTACCTGATCGTGATAGACGGCATCAAATCCGTATTCTTTTACTCTTGATGTCAGGTCGATGAGCCATTTCTGCCAGCCGTGGGCAGCAGGACACATCACCGCATATTGTGAGCCGTAGAGTTCGATTGGAATAGTACTTGATTTTGAGATAACGGCAAATTTTTTCCCGTGAGTTGAATACATGTGATCTTTCAGATAATTTATTCCGTCTTTGAGAGACCACAAACGTGAATCAATATACGGTTTGACATAAATTCCTTCCGCCCGGGCTTTTTGTGCGAGATTTACGGAATAGTCCCGAGGATAAAAATGCGGCCAGTTCGGCTGTGTTTTTTTGTCGTCCCAACCGTAATAATGCAAGCCGACAGGAAGCTCAAAGTATTTTTTTAAGGCAATAACTTCATCTATCATACGTTCTGCACTGCTTTTGCCGTTGTCATTGCTGTTTGCAGGAATGCCGAGAAGCCAGAGAGTATTATTGCGAAACCAGTCGGGCGTTGATTTGCGCGGCAGTTCTTTTATCCACCATGCAGCTTTATTTTCCAGAAAGTTGCGATAAATTTGTCCTGCTTCGTACCATTTCCCCTGATACGGTTCAATGACCCCGATACCCGGAGAAATATATTTATCAGCTTTGGCAAGTTCAGTTGACCATTGAATATCAAGACCGTTGCGTCTACTGCGTACTGTGTAATTTTTTACACCGCCTTTCGGGTCTTCAGCAGAGAAGTACACACCTGTCTTGTCATCATAATATGCACCGAATTGCATGGTTACGCCGCCTGACGGATAAACGCCTTCCTGTCCGAACGGCATTTGATTTACGGTAGGATTGGGTACTTCAATACCGCACATATAAGGATAAAGCATGGTATCATTGCCGTCTGTAAGTTTTTTGATTTTTAACTTCGGGAAAACTGCATTTATTATGTTATTTGCTTCTGCTGTAAATGAGCTTTCAATTTTTTTGTTTCTGAAGTTTAAGACAAGTTGAGCTTTTACATTTTTTCCGTTGTAATTGATGAGAAGTTTCTCATTGGCAAAACTGCTTTGCCATGAAATATCAGAATCGGAATCTTCGACAGAGAAGGTCGGAAATTCTATTGCCCAGCCGGTACCGCCGCGTAAAGCAAGCATTTCCTTCTGATTGAATTTATTGAAAACACCAAGGAGAGGAGAAAATTTTGAATGTGCGCCGACAGCGGCAAGTGCAATATAATTTTCTTTGTCAATGAGTTTGAAGTTTTTGTTTTGCTGATTGAAGAAATTTACCAAATCAGCAGTTTTTTTGAAGTTGAATCTGTTTAAATCAGCAGGCAGATTTTTTTCTGACATTCCGCAAACCAACGCATTATAAAAGCAATCAAAAAGCCATGCGGAAGCAGAGCTTTTGGCATTTTTTTTCAGGTTGGAAAAGTTTTCAGCTGTTTTTTTGTTTACTGCGAAAATGCCTTTTTTCTGAATTTTCCCTGCTGAAACTTTTTCAAAAAGGTTTTCAATTTCTGCAGAATTAAGAACTGTATCATAGAGCATGATACGGCTTATTTCGCCTTTGAAAAGCCATGGACCGCCACCAAAGCCGGAGCCGATTAGAATATCATTTTTGACAAGAGATGGTTTATTATAAAACACTTTATTTTGAAATTCAAGTTCGCCATTGATAAACAGACTCATAATATAGCCGTTTTCTCCTTGTGCAACATCATGGAAATATTTATAAGTTGCACTCACAAATGCCCATTCTCCGGCAGCAGGTGCATTGCCGCCTATGGTTACAGCACACCATCTTGCGCCGTTATGGAAGTTAGTATACATATTTTTTTTGTTACGGGCAAAAATATATTCATTTCCTTTAGAAAGAATCATATCAAAAAGTTTCGGATTTTTGTCATCAACCGGAGCA
>JAZOSO010000029.1:0-29763 GCA_045657185.1 Victivallaceae bacterium
CCGGACACGCTGACTATGTTAAAAACATGATCACCGGTGCTGCTCAGATGGACGGTGCTATCCTCGTTATCGCTGCTACTGACGGTCCTATGGCTCAGACTCGTGAACACGTTTTGTTGGCTCGTCAGGTCGGCGTACCCGCAATCGTGGTTTTCATGAACAAATGCGACCAGCTCGATGACCCCGAATTGCTCGAACTCGTCGAAATGGAAATCCGCGAACTTCTCAGCTCTTATGACTTCCCCGGCGATGATATTCCGATCATCAAAGGTTCAGCTCTCAAAGCTGTTGAAGCTGACGGCAATCCCGATGATCCCGCTTGCGCATGCATCTATGAATTGATGGATGCTGTTGACAGCTACATCCCCGAACCTGCTCGTGACACTGATCAGCCCTTCCTGATGCCAATCGAAGACGTCTTCAGTATTGAAGGTCGCGGTACCGTTGTTACCGGTCGTGTCGAACGCGGTGTTATCAAAGTTAACGACGAAATCGAAATCGTCGGTATCCGTCCCACCACCAAAACTACCGTTACCGGTATTGAAATGTTCCGCAAGCTCCTCGACGAAGGTCGTGCAGGTGATAACATCGGTTGCTTGCTCCGCGGTACCAAGAAAGACGACGTCGAACGTGGTCAGGTTCTTGCTAAACCCGGCAGCATCACTCCCCACACTCAGTTCAAAGGCGAAATCTACGTTCTGAGCAAAGATGAAGGCGGTCGTAATACTCCGTTCTTCACCAACTATCGTCCTCAGTTCTACTTCCGTACCACCGACGTTACCGGTACCATCACTCTGCCCGAAGGCACTGAAATGGTTATGCCCGGCGACAACGTTTCCATCAGCGTCGAACTTATCGCTCCGATCGCTATGGACAAAGGTCTCCGCTTCGCTATCCGTGAAGGCGGCCGTACCGTTGCTTCCGGTCGTGTTTCTGAAATCGTCAAGTAATCGGAAGATTGCCTGAGTTTTTTGAAAAATAATTTGTCCCGGACGGTGTGAAAATACCGTTCGGGATAATTAATGAAATTCGGAGTTTATTATGGCTCGTGAACAAATTACTTTGGAGTGCACTGAATGCAAACGTCGTAATTATACTACGATGAAAGAAAAGCGTAACACTCCTGATCGTATCGAAAAGAGCAAATATTGCCCCTTCGATCGCAAACATACCATTCACAAGGAAACCCGCTGAGGTTTCAGTGAGAAAGCTGCCGCAAGGCGGCGGCCGGCAAAGTCAGCATAGTTCCTGCAAAGGATTTCGGTATTGTTTAATGCTGACAGATGCCGGATGAATCGGAGCAATCCGAATCGGATAGGAGTGTAGCTCAGTTGGCTAGAGCAGCGGTCTCCAAAACCGCAGGTCGTGAGTTCGAGCCTCACCGCTCCTGCCATTTTTTTAATGGAAACAACTTTCAAAGAGAATTTTTTATGGCAAACGAAATTAAAAAAAGCAAGACATCATTTGTTGATACCTTTGACCGTGTCATGGGCAAGGTTCGCCGTTACTTCGTTGAAGTCATCGAAGAGATGAAACGCTGCACCTGGCCTTCCAAATCAAATCTGATTGAGTCTACTCTGCTGGTTATTGTTGCGATGGTCGGTCTTGCACTTTTTGTTGCCATTGTAGATATTGTTGCAAGATATTTTGTAAAATTTATTACTACCGGAACTTTTTAATCTGAGGATTATATATTATGGATACCCCTATGGAAATTGACAGAAGCAAAGGACAGTGGTTTGTAGTTCACACTTTGTCCGGTCACGAAAATAAAGTTCGTGAAAAGATTTTGCTCCAGCTCAAAAATGCTGACTCTGTTCCGGTATATGAAGTTTATATCCCCACGGAAAAACTTTTGGAAGTCCGTAACGGGAAGCGAATTACCACTACTCGCAAACTTTTTCCCGGTTATCTTTTGATCCGCATGGATCTTTATGATGCCGATGGTAAAATTGATAAGGATACCTGGTCATTTATCCGTACCACACAGGGTGTCCTCGGTTTTCTCGGCGGCCGTATGCGCAGTGAGAAAGCCAATGTTGAATTGGATCATCCCATCCCGCTGTCTGATTACGAAGCAGAAGAAATGCTCCGTTACAGCCGCACTGATGATGAGGCGGTCCGTCCCAAAATTGCTTTTGAGGTCGGCGAAAAAGTCCGCATCAAAGAAACAGCTTTTGAAAATTATGAAGGAACGATTGAAGAAATCGATAACGAAAGAGGCAAACTTAAGCTTGCTGTTTCCGTTTTCGGTCGTTCCACACCTATTGAATTGGAGTTTCGGCAGGTTGACCGCATCACTGATTGATGCAGTCAGGACTGATATAAAACAAATAAGATGCTCAATATGTGGCAGGATACCTGCCGATCCGTACCACGATTGAGAGAAAACGGAGATCAACTATGGCGAAAAAAGTTACAGGCTTGATCCGGTTGCAAATTCCTGCAGGGGCAGCTAATCCCGCTCCCCCGATCGGTCCCGCTCTCGGTGCCGCAGGTTGTAACATTATGGAGTTCTGTAAGCAGTTCAACGCCGCCACTCAGTCACAGAGCGGTATGGTCATTCCCGTCGTGATCACGGTCTATCAGGATCGTTCTTTCACCTTCATCTGCAAATCCCCCCCGGCAGCTGTCCTCGTCAAAAAGGCAGCAGGTGTTGCTTCTGCAGCTCACAAGCCCGGTAAGGAAAAAGCCGGTGTTATCACCCGCGAGCAGATCCGTGAAATCGTCAAGATCAAGAAGGATGACATCAACGCACGTGATGAAGAAGCGGCAATGCGCATTATCGAAGGTACTGCGCGCAGCATGGGAATTGAGGTGACCGAATGAGCTTATCTAAATTGTATAAGTCACAGATGGCTGCTTTTTCCCGTGACAGCAAGTACACACTTGCAGAAGCTATCAACATTCTGAAGTCCATGCCCCATCCCAAATTCGACGAAACTGTCGAACTTGCAATTAAGCTCGGCGTGGATACCCGCAAGTCAGATCAGACCGTTCGCGGCGCAGTTGCTTTGCCCCGCGGTACCGGTAAATCCGTCACTGTCGCAGTTGTTGCTGACGGCGCACAGGCTGAAGAAGCCAAAGCTGCCGGCGCAGATTATGTCGGTTACGAAGACCTCGTTGCCAGAATCAAAGACAACTGGACTGAATTTGACGTTTTGATCGCAACCCCCGATGCAATGAAGCTGGTTCGTCCTCTCGGTCGTCAGCTCGGTCCCAAAGGTTTGATGCCCAACCCCAAAACCGGAACAGTTACTGATTCTGTCGGTGCTGCTGTTGCAGAAGCTAAAGCCGGTCGTGCTGAATTCCGCGCTGACCGCGGCGGCTGTGTCCATGTTCCCTGCGGCAAACTTTCCTTTGAAGCGGATGCTCTCCTGGAAAATATCAATGTTGTTATTGATGCTCTTGACAAAGCCAAGCCCGCAACGGCTAAAGGTATCTATTTCATCAGCTGCACATTGTCTTCCACTATGAGTCCCGGTGTCCGTATTAACACCAAAGAACTTGTGAGGGTGAAATAATGAGAAGTGAAAAACTGCATTTGGTAAATTATATCGGCGGTCTTTTGAAAGACTCTGATTATGTTTATTTCATCTCTTACAGTGGTCTTAAAGTAGCAGATATGACCGTTCTGCGTAATAAACTTGCTGAAGCAGGTGCAGGCGTTCATGTCCTTAAGAATACCTTGATCAAAAAGGCTGCTGAACTCAATGAAATCACTGCTCTTGACAGCATTAATTTCACCGACAGCACCGCACTCGTCTGCGGCAGCGGTGATGCAAGTGTTGTTGCCAAGATCATCATGGAATTCGGCAAAACCTGCAATCAGGTCGCTCCCAAAGGCGGATATTTTGAAGGCGTTGCTCTCAGCGTTGCAGATGTCGATATGATCGCATCTCTCCCCAGCAAGGAAGTCCTCCGCGCTCAGTTGCTCGGCGTTCTCCAGGCTCCTTCAAGAAATTTGGTCTCGCTGCTTAATGCAAAGGCTGCAAGCATTATCAATGTTATTAATGCTTATAAAGACAAGAAAAATAATTAAGAAACAACCTTATTACATGGAGGCATCTAATCATGTCAGAAGAAAACAAAATGGAAGAATTCATCTCTTATGTTGAGAACATGACCGTTCTCGAACTTTCTAAACTCGTCAAAGCTCTCGAAGAACGCCTCGGTGTCAGCGCTGCTGCTCCCGTCGCTGTTGCTGCTGTTGCTGCTCCTGCTGCAGGTGCTGCCGCTGCTGCTGAAGAAAAAACCGATTTTGACGTCATCCTCAAATCCTTTGGCGACAACAAAGTTGCTGTCATCAAAGAAGTCCGCGCTATCACCGGTCTCGGCCTCAAGGAAGCTAAAGACCTCGTTGAAGGCGCTCCCAAAGCCGTCAAAGAAGGCGTTGCCAAAGACGAAGCTGAAAAAATCAAAGCTCAGCTCGAAGGCGCCGGCGCAGCTGTCGAACTCAAGTAAGTTCACACTTGCCGCTTAACGGTGAGACCCCTCTCCGGGGTCTCTCTTCCTGACAGCTTTCACAGGTGGTTTTTTCTGTTGAAAGTTGAAAGAGGCGGTGTAGGTGGTTTTTTCTACACCGCTTATCTTTTTTTAAGTCAATTTCAAAGATAATTTGTCAAAACTGCAAAAAAAGTTGAAAAAAAATCAAAAAAAAGTCTGATTTTTCCTTTTTTTGTTTTTTTCGTATATTGGCAGTTTATCTTTGAAGTTGACTTCTTTTGTCTCAAGCAGTCATTTATTTCGTATTATCAAACCTTAATATAACCCATAACGAAACGGTGAAAAATGAGTAATCGCATTAGTTTCGGTAAATTGCAGAACATTCTGGCAGTGCCCGATTTGATCGGTTTGCAGATTGATTCTTACCGCAATTTCCTCCAGCCCGATGTTCCTCCTCAGGAACGTAAAAACCAGGGACTTCAGGAAGTTTTCAACGAGATCTTCCCGATTGTCAGCTATGACGGTCAGTCCTCCGTTGAATTCATCTCTTATGAGGTCGGTAAACCCAAATTGGAAGTCGTTGAATGCATCAAAGACGGCAAACTTTATGACGCTCCTTTGTATGTCAAATTCCGTTTTAAACGCAACGATATGGAAAGCGTTGAAGATGTCTATATGGGTGAAATCCCCATTATGACCGAAAGCGGTACTTTTATTATTAACGGTGCTGAACGTGTTATCATCAGTCAGCTGCACCGTTCTCCCGGTATCTGCTTTGAAAAAGCCCGTCACACTTCAGGCAGAACTCTGTATTCATACAGAATCATTCCCGACCGCGGTTCATGGATGGATGTTCAGTTTGACATCAATGATTACATCTATATTTATCTTGACCGCCGCCGCCGCCGCCGCAAGTTTTTGATCACCACTTTCCTGCGTGCAATCGGTTATGAAAGCAACAAAGATATTCTTGAAAATATCTATTCTGTTGAGACACATACAGTTGCTTCATTGATCAAAAAAGATACCCTTGAAGGTTACTACACCATTGATAAAATTACTAACGAAAATGATGTCGTTATTATCGATGAGCTTGTTTCTCTTACTGAAAATCATCTTCAGATTATGCAGGAAAACGGTATCAAGAGCATTGAGCTTGCTTATGTACCTGACGGTGCAAAATACATCATCAAATGTATGCAAAAAGATCCTGCACGCAACGCAGAACAGGCTTTGAATGAAATCTACCGCAAAATGCGCCCCGGCGATCCCGATAATATCGCTAATGCAAAATTGCTTGTCAAACGTCTTTTCTTTGACAATCTGCGTTATGACCTCGGAACTGTCGGCCGTTTCAAAATCAATGAACGCCTCGGTTTGGACTTGCCCCTTACTGAACGCACTTTGAACAAACTTGATTTGCTTGAAGCTACTAAAGTTCTGGTTCAGCTCCGTCACAAAAACGGTGAAGTTGATGATATTGACCATTTGGGCAACCGCCGCGTCCGTACTGTCGGTGAATTGCTCCAGAATCAGTGCCGTGCAGGTCTCTTGCGCACTGAACGCATGGTTCGTGAACGCATGACGCTTTTCAACAGCAATGAAGACACCAATATCACTCCCGGAAAACTTATTAATCCCAAGTCTTTTTCCGGTATCATCCGTGACTTCTTCGCCCGCAGTCAGCTTTCACAGTTCATGGATCAGATCAACCCCTTGAGCGAACTTACCAATAAACGCCGTTTGAGTGCATTGGGTCCCGGCGGTCTTTCCCGTGACCGTGCAGGTTTTGAAGTCCGCGACGTTCACTCCAGCCATTACGGCCGTATCTGTCCGATTGAAACTCCTGAAGGTCCGAACATCGGTTTGATTTCTTCTCTGGCACTTTATTCTGTTATCAACGAATACGGTTTCCTGGAAACTCCCTACCGCAAGGTTATCAACGGTCAGGTTACTGATGAAGTTGAATTTTTGACTGCTGACCAGGAAGAAAGATATGTTATTGCTCAGGCTAACGCTTTGCTTGACGAAAATAACCGTTTTGTCCGTGATGTGGTCATGTCCCGTTACAAAGGTGAATCTGAAGAGCATCCCAAAGAAGAAGTTCAGTATATGGACGTCTCTCCGAAACAGCTCGTTTCTGCCGCTGCAGGTATCATCCCCTTCCTTGAACACGACGACGCTAACCGTGCTTTGATGGGTTCAAACATGCAGCGTCAGGCTGTGCCTGTTTTGATGACTGATTCTCCCATCGTCGGTACCGGTTTGGAAGAAACTATTGCACGCGACTCCCGCGCCGTCATTGTTGCCAAAGAAGACGGTATCGTTGCTGCTGTTTCCACCAACAAGATTCTTATCACTCCCGACGGCAAACTTAAAGAATCACCCTCCGACCCCGGAATTGAATATAGAGTTCATAAATTCCTCCGCAGTAATGCAGGCTGCTGTATCAACCAGCGTCCCATTGTCCGCAGCGGACAGGTTATCAAAAAAGGTGATGTTATTGCTGACGGTGCCGCAACTCAGGGCGGTGAACTTGCTCTCGGCCGCAACGTGATGGTTGCTTACATGCCGTGGTGCGGTTATAACTTTGAGGACGCTATCATTGTCAGTGAACGTTTGGTCAAAGAAGATGTTTACACCTCAATTCACATCGACGAATTTGAAATCATCAGCCGTGAAACCAAGCTCGGTCCTGAAGAAATTACCCGCGATATCCCCAATGTCAGTGATGACGCTTTGCGCAACCTTGACAGCGAAGGTGTTGTTTATGAGGGTGCAGAGGTCAAACTCGGCGATATTCTCGTCGGTAAAATTCAGCCGAAAAATGAAACTGAACTTGCTCCTGAAGAACGCCTGCTCCATGCCATTTTCGGTGAAAAAGCAGCAGATGTCAAGGATGCCAGTTTGACTGTCAGCGGCAAAGGCGGTACCGTTATGGATATCCGTATTGAGCGTTCATCTGACCCCAATCGTCAGACTATGACCAAGTCTGAACAGCGCCGTATGGTAAAAGATTTCAAAGATGAATATCGCCGCAAACTTGCTGAACTTACAAGTGAACTTACTCATGAACTTGAAAAGAAGATTCTTGATACCAAGCTGCCTTATCCCATCATTGACAAGACTCCTGAAAAGAATAATGCAGTTTTGATCAGTTCCAACCGCAAGGTTACCAGCACTTCTATTCAGAAACTTGCTTCTCATTACAATTCATGGGATATGGAAGATTGCCCGCTCAAGCAGGAAATCAGTGCTATCATTGCAGAATATATTCCCCGTTTTGAAGAAAACGAAGAATATCGCAGAGATTATCAGGCACGCATTGAGTCAGGCGAAAATATGTCTGAAGGCACTATCAAACGTGTTAAAGTTTATGTCGGCTGCAAACACAAGATTCAGGTCGGTGACAAAATGGCGGGTCGCCACGGTAACAAAGGTATCGTTGCCAAAATCGTTCCCGTTGAAGATATGCCCTTCCTCGAAGACGGTCGTCCCGTTGATATTATCCTCAACCCGCTCGGTGTGCCGAGCCGTATGAATGTCGGTCAGGTGCTTGAAACTCACCTCGGCTGGGCTGCAAAAATGCTCGGTATTAAGGTTGCAACTCCTGTCTTTGACGGTATCCAGGAAGAACAGATCATTGATTTGATGAAACAGGCCAATGCCAAAGTCTCCAAAGAAGACGGCGTTGAACGCCATTGGGGTTTCCGCCGTACCGACAGCGGTTATGTCTATGACGGAAAAGCTGATTTGTATGACGGCAGAACAGGTGATCCCTTTGATCAGCGCGTTCTGGTCGGCTATGTATATATGCTCAAACTTGACCACTTGGTTGCTCACAAAATTCACGCCCGTGCTGTCGGTCCCTATTCATTGGTCACACAGCAGCCCCTCGGCGGTAAAGCTCAGCACGGCGGTCAGCGTTTCGGTGAAATGGAAGTCTGGGCTCTCGAAGCATACGGCGCCGCATACAACTTGCAGGAAATGCTCACAGTCAAGAGTGACGACCAGGCAGGTCGCGCACGCATCTATGAATCTATTGTCAGAGGTCAGAATGTTCTCGAGGCAGGCCGTCCCGAATCATTTAATGTTCTGCTCAAAGAAATGCAGAGCCTCGGTCTTGACATCCGTACTGTGAAAAAGAGTAATGATTAAAATAAAGGGGGTTTACCTTGATTGACAGTGTTCATGCATATCGCGAATCAGCCCGAAAGAATTCAGGTAATTCATTCGGCGCAGTTTCGATTAACGTTGCTTCACCGGAAGTGATCCGTTCATGGTCATACGGTGAAGTCAAAAATCCGGAAACAATTAATTATCGCAGCTTTAAACCCGAACCCGGCGGTCTCTTCTGTGAACGCATTTTCGGACCTACCAAAGACTGGGAATGCAGATGCGGCAGATACAAACGTGTCCGCCCAAAAACTACTGATCCCGAACCCCGCTGCGAACATTGCCAGGTTCCTATCACTCAGGCTAAGGTACGCCGTGAACGTATGGGACATATTGAACTTGCAGTTCCTGTTTCACATATCTGGTTCTTCAAGTGTCTTCCCAGCCGTATCGGTCTTTTGCTTGATATGACCGGTAAAACTTTGGAAAAGGTTATTTATTACGAAGAATATGTCGTTATTGATGTTGCTGACCCTGATGTTCCTCTCAAAGTCGGTCAGACTTTGGATGAGATCAACTATCGTCAGGCTCGTGAAGCATACGGCGACGCATTTCTCGTTGATATGGGCGCACCTGCTATCAAAGCTTTGCTTGAAAGAATTGATCTGCCCATTGCAAAAATTGAGATGGAAGAAGCTTTGCGTACAACCAAAAACAAAGCTATCCGTAAAAAACTTGCCAAACGCCTCCGTTTGATCGAAGGTTTCCTCAACTCAGGTTCACGCCCGGAATGGATGATTTTGACCGTTCTTCCCGTGATTCCGCCTGATTTGCGTCCTTTGGTTCCGTTGGAAGGCGGACGTTTCGCAACAAGCGACTTGAACGACCTCTATCGCCGTGTTATCAACCGCAACAACCGTCTTAGAAATCTTCTCCAGCTCCGTACTCCCGAAGTCATCGTCCGCAATGAAAAACGTATGCTTCAGGAAGCTGTTGACGCTCTTATGGATAACGGTCGTCATGGCCGTGCAGTTACCGGTGCAGGCAACCGCGCTCTCAAATCTCTGAGTGATATGCTCAAAGGTAAACAGGGCCGTTTCCGTCAGAACTTGCTGGGTAAACGTGTTGACTACTCCGGCCGTTCCGTCATCGTTGTCGGTCCCGAACTTAAACTTGATCAGTGCGGTCTGCCCAAAACTATGGCTCTCACACTGTTTGAACCCTTTATTATCCGTCATTTGAAAGGCAGAGGTTATGCTCACACCGTCCGCGGTGCCAAAAAGATGATTGAACGCGGTGAACCTATCGTTTGGGATATCCTTGAAGAAGTTATTCAGGGCCACCCGATCATGCTCAACCGTGCGCCTACTTTGCACCGTTTGAGTATTCAGGCATTTGACCCTGTATTGATTGAAGGTTCCGCTTTGCGTCTGCATCCGTTGGTCTGTACCGCTTATAACGCTGACTTTGACGGTGACCAGATGGCTGTTCACGTTCCGTTGTCAAACGAAGCTCAGATTGAAACCAAACTTCTGATGCTTGCTCCGAACAACATCTTCTCACCCTCAAACGGCAAGCCGATCACCTCTCCGACTCAGGATATCACGCTCGGTTCATACTATCTTACCTGTGAACCCCGCAACCGTGAAAAGGCAAAGCTTTACCGTGACTACTTTGAAGTCCTTTATTCATACAGCTGCGGCTTCCTGAAAATTCATGATGCGGTCAAAATCCCGAACCCCGATTTGGGCAAAGACACTCCCTACGGTGACAAGGAATCCAAATTCATCCTCACCACTCCCGGCCGCTGTCTTTTCAATGAAATCTGGGATAAGCGCATAGGTTTCTTCAATCAGGTTGCCAAGAAAAAGGAACTCGGCAAACTTATCAGTGTTTCTTACAAGATCGCAGGTCATGACGGCACTATTAAATTGCTCGATGACTTGAAAGCTCTCGGTTACCGCTATGCAACTCAGGCAGGTTTGTCAATTTCTATTGCTGACTTGCAGGTTCCTGACAAGAAAGAAGAACTTATCAGTGCTGCTCGTGAACAGATCAGCAAAGTTGTTTCACAGTTCAATAACGGTGTTCTCACCGACGGTGAACGCCATAATAAAGTTATCGATATCTGGACTCAGACCAGTAATACTGTTGCAGAAGAACTTTTCCAGCGTTTGGAAAGTGCTTCACGCAAAGGCGAGATCAACCCTGTTTACGCCATGCTTGACTCCGGTGCCCGCGGTAGTAAAGATCAGATCCGTCAGCTTGCCGGTATGCGCGGTTTGATGGCTAAACCTTCAGGTGATATTATTGAACGACCCATTCTTTCAAACTTCCGTGAAGGTCTGTCAGTTCTTGAATACTTTATTTCAACTCACGGTGCCCGTAAAGGTTTGGCGGATACCGCGTTGAAGACAGCTGACTCCGGTTATATGACCCGTCGTCTCGTTGACGTGGCTCAGGATGTCATCTGCCGTGAAGAAGACTGCGGTACTTTCAAAGGTATCTGGGTCAGTGCTATTGTTGAAGGTGACGAAGTTGTTATGCCGCTTCGCGACCGTATTCTCGGACGCTTCAGCGCACAGGATATCCGTGACCCCGCCTTTAACGACGGCCGTCTGATTATCGAAGCAGGTACTGAATTTACTCCTGCAATCTGTGATGTCATTGACCAGCGCGGTATTCAGAAAGTTTACATCCGTTCAACCCTTACCTGTGAAACCGAGCGCGGCGTCTGCGTCAAATGTTACGGACGCAATCTTGCCAGCGACCGTGTTGCCAAAATCGGTGATGCTCTCGGTATTATCGCTGCTCAGTCAATCGGTGAACCCGGTACTCAGCTGACAATGCGTACATTCCACATCGGCGGTACTGCATCTTCTGCTTATAAAAAGCCCGAAATCGCTGTCCGTCACTCAGGTAATATCAAATACTTCAACGTCCGTACCGTCAAAAATCAGAAAGGCGAAACCGTCGTTGTCAACAAAAACGGTTATGTTATCGTATATGATGTCGCTGCCGCAGAAAAATTTGAAAAACTTGCCCGCGAACGCGCCCGTATTGAAGCTGAAGCTATCGGTTCAGTCTTCAACAGCGAATACGATTACCGCAGCGACGCTCTCCGTGAAGCCGAACTTGAACGTTTCGATCTGGAAGCCGGTGCTGTCCTCAACTGCCAGAACGATGAAGCTGTCAAAGAAGGTCAGGTAATCGTTCATTGGGACCCCTATCAGGTGCCGATCATTATCGAACAGTCCGGTATTGTTGAATTGAGAGAAGTTCTTGAAGGCGTTACATTGAGCCGTCAGCGCCGTGGTGATACCGAAGAGTTTACCATCATGGAACACCGCGACGACTTGCATCCGCAGATTGTTATCAATGACGAAAATAACAATCTGATTGCCAACTATCCGCTTCCCGCAGGTGCGTTCCTTATGGTTCGCAACGGCGACAGAGCAGTTCCCGGTATGATGGTTGCCCGTGTTCCCCGTTCAAGTGCCAAAAACAAGGACATTACAGGCGGTTTGCCGCGTATTGCTGAGTTGTTCGAAGCCCGTCAGCCCAAAGATGTTGCTGAAATCGCCCGTATCGACGGTTATATCGAAACTGACCGTACCACCGGTAAGAATAACAAACGCCATTTGACTATCCGCGACCCCGAATCCGGACAGGTTGAGGAACACTCAAATATTCCCAGCAGCAGACATTTCAACGTCAGCAAAGGCGACTATGTCCGCAAAGGTCAGAAACTTACTGAAGGTTCAATCGTTCCGCAGACATTGCTTGAAGTTTGCGGTGCCGCAGAACTTCAGAGCTACCTGGTCAACGAAATTCAGCTCGTTTACCGCGCACAGGGTGTTGAAATCAACGATAAACACGTTGAAATCATTATCCGCCAGATGATGCAGAAAGTCCGTATCACCAAGTCCGGCGATACCGGTATGCTGGTCGGCGAACAGTTTGACCGTTCTGAATTTGACCGCATCAACCGCGAAACAATCGAACGCAGCGGCAAACCTGCAGAAGCAGAATCAATTCTGCTCGGTATTACCAAAGCTGCTCTTGAAACCGAAAGTTTCATCTCTGCCGCATCTTTCCAGGATACAACCCGTATTCTTACCGAAGCTGCAACTATCGGCCGAGTTGATAACCTTAACGGTTTCAAAGAAAACGTTATCACAGGTCATCTGATTCCCGCAGGTACAGGTACCGAACTTATGCAGTCTATCCGACTCAAATATAACGGTACTGAAATTGAACCTGATGAATTTGAGGAAGAAGAAGAGGAGGATGAAGAATTTACCGGAGAATATCAGGCTCTCTCTCAGGATGAAGTTGTCAACTGGGGAGACGATGATGAAGATGATTTCCCCGAAGAGGAATTTATCGCAGAAGTAGATTCTGAAACTATGACTATCGAAGAATAATTCACGTTATTCCAAGAGCTGCTGTAAGCCTTTCAAAGGTAAACAGCAGCTCTTTTTTTTTGCAGGGGCTTGCGCCGCCCCTGCACCCGGCGCCGGGTACGACCCGGAGCGATGTGACGCTGGCGCGTGAGTGTCAGCGGCCGGGTGGTGTCAGGCTGTTTTTCGGCGAAATGTTCGTTTCGTCCTCCCGCATATAAAAGCGGGTGGAACGCCGGAATGACGAAACAAATCTTCCGCCGGACTTCGCCACAATTGGGGGAGAGCAAGCTCTCTTTTTATATGCTGTCACATTGGCATACTCCGTTGTAAAAATATACTTTGAGATTTTGCCAAGGCGATAGCAAATAAAAGGCGATGAAACGCCCCGTTCATTGCTATCGCAATTCACTATACCCCAAACCCCTCAAATTTTTTCAAATTATCAGTCAGTGTTTAATAACTCAAAAGATAAAAAAATAAGCAGTTTATTTTCATGGAATGAAAATGAACTGCGTATTTTGCTGAAAGTTTTTGTAAAAGGATAGGGGGTGCAGGGGGAAAGGAAAGAACATATAAAAAGGCGGGTGGAACGCCAAAGTTTTTTTCTTTCCCCCTGCAACAAATCATAATACAGGCTGATATTTTTACTCTGTATTGCTGTGGCCGGAGTTGTAGAATTTACGGAAAGCGGTAGGTGTGCTTGCGTAGCGGCGGTAAAAGTTTCTGCGGAAGTAAGCGGGGTCATTGAACCCGCATTCGGAAATTATTTCTTTAACTGACAGATTGCTTTCGGTAAGGAGTTTTGCGGCGTATTCAATACGCAGTCTGTTGACCATGCCGCTGAAAGTTTCTTTAAAATGGATATGAAAGACCCGTCCGAGATATTCGCTGTTGCAATGCAGTTCAGAGGCGGCATCATTGATACTCACAGGTTCAGCAAAATGCAGTTCGGCAAATTTTGCGGCTTTGATGGCGAGTTTTGGCAATGCGGCGGTATTTTCATTGCTGCTTGAGCGTTTAAGTTCGGCAAGGATCAAGTTGAGCAGCAGTTTAAGAATTTCGGTATCAGGAGATGCCAGCGACTGTTCTGCAAGATAGCTTTGGAGGTAAATTGCCAGCTGTTCAGAGCGGACGGCATGTCCTGTTTGCGGAATTGTATCAAACAGTTCATCATCACAGTCAAAATGCAGCCAGAAAAACGACAGTCCTGCAGGATATTTTTCTGTGCCGCCGTGAATTCTGCCTTTGCGCAAAATGTAATAATCTCCGGGATGAAGTTCAAATATGTTTTCTTCCTCGAACATGCGTAATATCCCTTTGACGCAGAAGACAAGTTCATTGGTCGCAATCGTGCGCAGCATGTGACTGCCGCGGCTGCGGGAAATAAATCTTCCTCCCTGATATGGAATTATTTTAAAATCATTCATAATAAATTCTTAAAAAAGATTAAATATCGGCTTTTGTCTTCTTTTTATATAATTTACTCTTCTTGTACAAAAATGCAAACAGTAATATAGTATTTAAAACAAAAATTTACTTTTTTTGTATCTTTCGCGTGTATTTTAAAAAAAATATGCTATAATACCATAAGGAGTGTTTTTTGTATATCAAACTTCCCAAGTCTCTCAAAAATCCCAAAACATCCCACAGAACTTTAACCCTAATAGAAAGGATAAAAAATGAAAAAAACATTCACCCTCATTGAACTGCTTGTAGTAATTGCAATCATTGCTATTCTTGCAGGTATGCTGCTGCCGGCATTGAACAAAGCCCGTGAGAAAGCCAGAACCGCAAGCTGTCAGTCAAATCTGAAAACTCTCGGCACTTATAACCAGATGTATGTCGCAGACTTTGATGATATTGTTCCTCCCGAATGGGTATCTGCATGGTCAAGTCATATCTGGAGCCGTTTCCTTTATCGCAGTCATGCAGGTATGGAACCCGACGGCAACTATAAAAAGAACCCCCGTGAATATGTTTGCCCTGCTCAGACTCATGTCCTCTCAAACTATCGCCCGAATTCAAATTATTGTTATAATCCTTATCTCGGCCGTACCGGCTGGCATGTTCTGCCCTTTTTGAAAATCACCAAAATCAAGAGACCGTCAGCAATTCTCCAGCTGGCTGATATGTATCCCAAAGGCGGTGACTATTACTGTAATGCCCAGCTCGGAACAGATACATTCAATGACCCGCTGAAAGTTCCGACAACAGGTTATTATGCTATTCACGGCAAACGTGTCAATGTCCTTTTCTGCGATGGTCATGTTGCCTCTGTCGGCTTGAAGGAACTCAGCGACAAAACTTCTGACTTCATCGACAGCAGAAAGTAAAAAATTTCAACAAAAATAAAAACTTTTTATCGGGAAGTTTCATAATTCCGGAAAATATTTTCAATTTTCTCAAATTTCCCGACATGTGCTTATTGTGTCTTGCAACATAGAAAGTATATAAAAAGGGGAAAGATGAAAAAATTATTTATTCTGTGCTGTACTGCGGCATTGCTGCCGTGTATGGCGAAACCGTTGTTTGAGATGTCAAACGACAAGGCTGTAAATTTGCAGCTGACAAGCGGTGTTGACACCATCGGCAGTCGCCTTTTTATGAAAAACAAGGGCGCAGGTGCAATCATTCCGAACAGTAAAAATTGGCATTTGACCGACAAGGGATTCACCATTGCCGCCACAATCAATCTCAAACGCCGCCGTGTCAACTTCGGTACGGGTTACGGTCCTGACGGTAAATTTCTCTATGACCATGATATTATTGCCTCCAAAGACGGTGAATTTGTTTTCGGCAGACGCAGTGACAACTGGAGTGACCAGCTTTACTTCAACTTTATGCGCAACGGCAAATGGTCAGTGCCGCTGGTCGGTACTGTCGGAATGCCGAGCTACGGCAATTATGCCCATGTGGCAATCACCGTTGAGCGGCGCGTTCAGGACAACCGCGGAATTAACGGCTACAATGTTACCTATTACCTCAACGGCGAACCCGAAAAAGAACAGCTCGTAAATTGCGGCGGTCCCGTAACTTTGAATAATGCTTCATGGCGTCTCGGTGCAGGTCTGGGTATTCGCAACGACAAATGGAGTTATGACGGCGAAATGACCGATGTTTTCATGTTCGACCGCGTTTTGAATGAAAATGAAATCCTGAAACTTGCCACAGATTCTCGCCCCGCTAAAATCGCCAAACAGGCAGGTGTTCCACTTACACCCGCATTCAGCAGCAAAATTGCCTCTCTCAACAAAAATGCTTCTGTTTACGGCAAATGGGCATTGGATGTGATCAGCAGAAACTGCCGCAACGGTGAATCTCAAACTGTTGCCGCAGCTGAACTCGATTGTACCGCAAATGTTTTGAAAATAAATGATGCAAAAAAATTCGCCGCTGCATGGAACCGTATCAGCAAAACATCAAAAATTTTGTTTTCATCCCGTTCAATGCTGATGGTCAATATGGGCAAACACTCATCCGGGGTTCCGATTTGCGGTTGGTTTGACCTCAAGCGCAATGCTGAACTTTTCGGCATGGTGCCGCCCAACTGGGGATTGAGTTATCATATGGCTGACGGTCAGCCGGGCAAACAAAACTCTTCCGGCACTGCATACACTCTCCAATATAAATCCATCGGCGAGGATGCTTATTCCGGAGTCATCACATGGCTGAAACCCGGTATGCTGAAAGCAGTTTCCAATTTCACTTTCCGGAACGGCAGACTGGAAATGGATTTGAACATGGAATCTTTGAATAAATCATTTTTCCTTGATCAAATTACATTCCCCCAGGTCAGTTTCCGTAAACTCGCCAAAGGGCAGGACAAATTGCTCTTCCCCAAAATGTCAGGAGTAGTTTTCCCAAAACCCATTACCAATCAGCCGCCCCAGCTGAGGAAAGTATACCCCAACGGTGACCTCAATATGCAGTTTCATGCATACTATGACGATTTGGGCGGCATCTATCTCGGTGCAGAAGACCCCTATGCGGGCATCAAACATTTTGTGACCCGCGGCCGCAACGGCGAACTCGAAATGAGGTGGTCACACCCTGTCGCATACAATCAAAATGAAAAAGGCGGCAGTAAATTCAGTTTGAGCGGCAAAGCCGCATTGGAAATTTTTGACGGCGACTGGTTTGATGCCGGCAGAATATATAGCCGCTTCCTCACTTCAAAAGCAAAATGGTGGATCAAAGAACTTCCGCGTGCTTCAACTCCCGAATGGTTCCGCAACAATACATTCTGGATACTCCAGCTCTGTTTCAACGAATGGGATCATTACAATACCGTCACCTCTCTTAAAGAGTTGAGAGAATATTTTGAATTGCCGTTCGGCATACATTATTATGAATGGTTTGACCGCACCAGAGGCGAATTCCCCCATTTTTATACCAAAACCCGCGCTTTGCAGACTCTGGTCGAACTCAAAGATGCCAATATTTATGTCAAACCGTACATCGACAACCGTTTATGGGCTCAAATGGACGGTCATGCCCCCGGCAAAGATCATACCAACTGCCTCGGGTTCCATGATCGCAAAAACGGCAGACACGACTTCCAGTTTAGCAGTCATGCCGCCAAATACGCCGCCCGCACCAAAGAAAATGATTTGTATCTTGAAGGCAGCAAAACCCGCTGGGCCGTCATGTGCCCCGCCGTACCGGAATGGCAGGATTTCATATACAATATGGTCAAACGCCTTGCCGGTCAGGGCTTTGACGCGATTTATCACGATGAAGTCGCAACCGGTCGGCCGGTTTACTGCCACAACCCCGACCACGGTCATCAAATCAATTCTCCGCGCAACTGGCTCGAAAACGGTTACTGGAAAATGCTGGCAAAAGTTGCAGAACTGCGCAGCAAATATCCCGGTTTGTGCCATGACTCGGAGGAGGCTTCCGAACCGTACCTGAAGTATTTCGACGGTTTCGGACCTTTCCGCTGGGTCGATCCCGGTCAGGTTCCGTTATTTGTTTCGATTTATTCCGGCAGAGCGCAATTCACCGGCAGAATGTATGACCATGTCCGTCCCGGTCACAAAGAGTCTTTCTACGACAAAATGGCAACCCAGCTGGTCAATGCAGAACAAATGGGCTGGTTTACCGCCAATTACCTCAACAACCCTGAACAAAGACTCTTTACCAAAAAATTGATGCATTTGCGTTATACTCTGCTCAACTTTTTCAATACCGGAGAAATGGATCGCCCCTTGAAATTCAAAGGCGATTTTCCAACCCGCAGTCTGATGTGGGGCTGCTTGCAGGCACAACGCATTACCACTCCGAAAATCCATCACAGCGTTTTCAAACTTGATAACGGCACCAGAGCAGTGATTTTCCTCAATGCAACACCCGAAAAAGTCACAGTTGAACCCGTGATCCCAGCATATTTCGGCAAAATCGCGGTTGTTTCAGGCAAAAACAATGCGGTAAATTACAACCGCGTCACACAAGTTACACTTGAACCGCGCCAATTTGAAGTCTGGGTCGCTGCAAATGATGAAGCAAAACTCAAAGCCGAAGCTGAAAGAATTCATGCCGCTTTGAAAAAAATTCACACTTTCACCGCCGGTAAACTTAATCACGACCGCCATGTTATTGCACAGGAAATCCCCGCCGAAGGACTGCATTACAGCTTTGACAAATATTATGTCTGGCATACTCAGCCCGCATGGCGCGGACTCGGCTGTTTTGAATTGATCGGACACCCCGAAAGAAACCGTCAGACTGAATTCAAACTCAAACTCGAACCCGATACAGAATATGAACTTGAAGTCGCCATCCGCAAGGATTTGGATACTGAAAGTCTGCTCCGTGTCTGCAATTATGACAAAAACGGCAAACTCAGCCACTACGCCGTCATCGGAGACAAAGTTCCGTCCGACGGCAGATGGCACCATTGCAAAGTCACTTTCAAAACCGACAGCAAAGTTCATAATTCAGCTCTGTATCTCTACTTGAATAAAACAATCAAAACAGTCCGCATTGACGAACTTAAAATCAGAAAGGTTAGATGATATAAAAAAATATTTGTTTCAATGTTATCTGTTTTGGCGTGTATCGGCGCATTTGCCACTGAACAGCAACGCTGTCAGTGGCATATCAAGCGGGTATGCGAGAACTCGGCAGACGGTTAAAGAAAACCGCCTACGGCCGGAGTGATAAAGAAGCAACAAAAATCACAAGAATAATATTAAAACGGTTTACAAATGCCAAAGCGTGGGAGGACTATTGGCAAAAACAAATGAATTGTGCAGGCAATGTTGTCATCAACATTGGTAATTATAAATGTTTTTCACAAAATTTAAGACAATAATATAATATAAAGACAGGAAAAAAATGAAAAAGTTTATTTTGCTGGCGTGCATGACTGTATTTTGTACATGCATGGCGAAGCCGCTTTTTGAAATGTCGGAAAAAAATATTCCGAAACTGCAAATGTCGCCCGGAACCGATATGATCGGTGGCAGATTTTTTATGCAAAATAAAGGCGAAGGCGCAGTTATCCCCAACAGTAAAAACTGGCATTTGACGGACAAAGGTTTTACCATTGCCGCCACAATCAATCTGAAACGCCGCCGTGTCAACTTCGGGACAGGTTACGGTCCTGACGGTAAATTTCTTTATGACCATGATATAATTGCCGCCAAGGACGGTGAATTTGTCTTCGGCAGACGCAGTGACTTCTGGAGTGACCAGCTCTATTTCAACTTTATGCGCAACGGCAAATGGTCAGTGCCGCTGGTCGGTACAGTCGGTATGCCCGCTTACGGAACTTATGCTCATGTGGCAATCACAGTTGAACGCCGTGTGCAGGATAACCGTGGGCTTGACGGTTACAACGTCACCTACTATCTTAACGGCGAACCCGAAAAAGAACAGCTTGTAAATTGCGGAGGTCCCGTAACTTTTAATAATTCTTCATGGCGTCTCGGTGCAGGTTTGGGCATTCGCAATGACAAGTGGAGTTTTGACGGAGAAATGACGGATGTTTACATGTTTGACCGTGTTTTGAATGAAAATGAAGTTATGGCTCTGGCAGTTAATTCCCGCCCCGCCCGCATTGCCAAAATGTCAGGCGCACAAATCAATAAATCTCTCGAAAATAAATTTGCTTCTCTTGAAAAAAATTCTTCCGTTTACGGCAAATGGGCTCTGGATGTAATCCGCCGCAACTGCCGCAACGGCGAAGACCAGACCGTCGTTTCCCGCGAACTTGACAAAATTAAAAGCGTCTTGAAAATCGCTGACGCTGAAAAATTTGCCGCCGCATGGAACAAATTGCGCATTTCACCGAAAATCCTTTACAGTGCAAGTTCAATGCTTATGGTCAACAGCGGCAGACACAATGCAGGTTATCCTATTTTCGGCTGGTATGATTTCTCACACAAAGCTGAAATTTTCGGCATGGTGCCGCCGAACTGGGAATTGAGTTCTCATCTCTCTGACGGTCAGCCCGTCAAACAGAATTCTCCCGGCATGCCCTACACTCTGACTTACAAAAACAGCGGCAAAAATTCATATTCAGGTACAATTACATGGTTCAAGCCCGACACGTTGAAAGCTGTTTCCAACTTCACTTTCAACAACGGCAGACTGGAAATGGATTTGAGTATGGAATCGCTTAATGAAAAACTCTTTCTTGACAGCGTATCTTTCCCGCATGTCCGTTTCAGAAAACTCCGCAACGGCACAGATAAACTGCTCTATCCCAAAATGTCAGGTGTCGAATTTGCCAAACCCATTGTCAATCAGGTTCCACAGCCGTGGAGACGCTATCCCAACGGCGAACTTAATATGCAGTTCCATGCTTATTATGACGATTTGGGCGGTGTCTATCTCGGTGCGGAAGACCCCTATGCAGGTATAAAAAGTTTTGTTACCAGAGGCCGCAACGGCGAACTTGAAATGTTCTGGAATCATCCTGTTGAATACATGCCTGAGGAAAAAGGCGGCAGACGCTTCAAACTCAACGGTAATGCAGTTATGGAACTTTTCAAAGGCGACTGGTACGATGCAGGCAGAATTTACCGCCGTTTCCTCGCTGCAAAAGCGCATTGGTGGATAAAGGAACTTCCCCGCAAATCAACTCCCGAATGGTTCAGAAACAACACTTTCTGGATATTGCAGCTCTGTTTCAATGAATGGATGCACTATGATACCGTTGCAACTTTGAAAGAACTGCGTGATTATTTTGAGTTGCCTTTCGGTATTCATTATTACGAATGGTTTGACCGCACAAGAGGAGAATTTCCGCATTTTTACAGCAAATCACGTGCGCTTCATACTCTCGTTGAACTCAATGACGCCGATATTTATGTCAAACCGTACATTGACAACCGTCTTTTTGCCCGTCAGGACGGCCATGCTCCCGGCAAAGACCACACCGACTGTCTCGGTTTCCACGACCGCAAAAACGGCAGACACGACTTCCAGTTCAGCAGTCATGCCGCCAAATATGCCGTCCGCACCAAAGAGGGCGACCTCTGTCTGGAAGGCGGCGGCACCCGCTGTGCCGTCATGTGTCCCGCTCATCCTGAATGGCAGGATTTCATTTACAACATGGTCAAACGCCTTGCAGGTCAGGGATATCATGCGATTTATCACGATGAAGTCACCACAGGGCAGCCTTATCAATGTTTCAATCCCGACCACGGTCATCCGATAAATTCACCTTTGAACTGGCTGAAAAACGGATACTGGACAATGCTGAAAAAAGTCGCTTCTCTGCGTGACAAGTATCCCGGATTGTGTCACGACTCCGAAGACGCTTCCGAACCGTACATGCAGTACCTTGACGGTGTCGGTCCCTTCCGCTGGGTCAATCCCAATCAGGTTCCGCTTTTTGTCTCAATTTACTCCGGCAGAGCGCAATTCACAGGCAGAATGTACGACCATGTCAAACCCGGTCATAAAGAGTCATTTTACGACAAAATGGCAACACAGCTGGTCAATTCTGAGCAAATGGGCTGGTTCACGGCGGATTATCTTTACAATCCTGAACAGCGTCTTTTTACCAAACGATTGATGCACTTGCGTTATGCTCTTCTCAATTATTTCAATACAGGAGAAATGGACCGTCCGCTGAAGTTTAAAAACATGCCCTCACGCAGTCTGATGTGGGGGTGTCTCGAAGCACAGCGCATTACCGCTCCCAAAATTCATCACAGCGTCTTTAAACTGCCTGACGGAACACGCATGATTGTTTTTGTCAATTCAACTCCGGAAACGGTTACAGTTGAACCTGTCATTCCGTCAAATTTCGGTAAAATTGCCGTCTGTTCCGGCAAAAATCCGTCAGTTCTGTATAATGCAAGCTCAAAAGTGACGATTGCTCCCCGTCAAATTGAAGTTTGGATTGCTGCAAATGACGAAGCGAAACTTAAAGCTGAAGCAGAAAGAATTCATGCTGCTTTGAAAAAAATTCACACTTTCACCGCCGGGAAACTTAATCACGACCGTCATGTTATTGCACAGGAAATTCCGGCTGAAGGTCTGCATTACAGCTTTGATAAATATTATGTCTGGCATACACAGCCTGCATGGCGCGGACTCGGCTGTTTTGAATTTATCGGCCACCCCGAAAGAAATCGTCAGACTGAATTTAAACTTAAGCTTGAACCAGATACAAAATATGAACTTGAAGTTGCTATCCGTAAGGATTTGGATACCGAAAGTCTGCTCCGTGTCTGCAACTATGCCAAAAACGGCAAGCTCAGTCACTATGCCGTCATCGGTGACAAAGTTCCGTCCGACGGCAGATGGCACCATTGCAAAGTTACTTTCAAAACCGACAGTAATGTTCACAATTCAGCTTTGTATCTTTATTTGAATAAAACAACAAAAACAGTCCGCATTGACGAACTCAAAATCAAAAAGGCAGAATAATATGAAAAAATCTATCGTTTTATCATTGATTGCACTCAGTGCTTCCGTTTTCGCAGAAATTGCCGCTCCGTGGGGCGGCAGTCTGTCAGTCAAAGGCAACGGCAAATTTGTCTGCCGTGATGCCAAAATGGCTTTGCAGCCGGGTAAATCATACCGTTTTGACTTCAAGATGTCAAAAGTTGCGCCGCTAAGCAAAAAAAATATTGAACATCAGCTCGTTCTTTATTCTGTTGATAACGGCAAACACAATCAAATAAAGACTTTTGCCGCTGAAGTTCCCGTTGACGGCAAAACCTATCAGGTATCTTCCGCATTTACTGTCCCTGCCGATGCAAAAGGCATTATCAAACTTTTTGTCTATAACTGCTTTGCTCAAGGCTCAGTAAATATCACTGATTTCAAAGTTGCCGAACTTGCTGAAGCTGAAAAAATTTCCGTCAAATCCGCCCCTGTTATTGAAGAAGTCAAAAACGACCCCAATACCGTTCTTCCCTCTCTCAGCAATCGTCAGCGGGCTTTGCTTGAAGGCAACGGCAGATTTCTCTTTCTCAATGAAAAAATCCCTCTGAAAATCAATCAGAAGTACACTGTTTCATTTGAAATGCGCAAAGCTGCACCGCTCAGCGATAAAAAAATTGAACACCGCATTGTTCTTGCTCATACTGATACTAACGGTAAATACAGCGAATTTGCCCATTTCGGCGAAGATATTCCCGTTGACGGTAAATGGCATAAATTTACAGGTTCATTCAAAACTCCCGCCGCAAATGGCACATGTTTTATTTATATTTACAACTGCAACGCTGACGGTACAATGGAGGTCAAAAATATCCGTATGACTTTGAGTAATGCCGCTGTTGCTTCCGCTCCTGCCAAAGCTGCTGCTCCTGCACCGGCAATGCAGAAAGCTCCGGATTTTGAAGTTATCGGCAATGGTAAATTCAAAGGCGGACATTTTCATGTTCAGGTCAAACCTGCTTCAACTTGCGAATTTAATTTCAAAATGATGAAAACTCCTGAAATGAGTAAAAATTCCGCCGAACAGCGTATTGTCATTGCCGTTATTTCCAAAGCAGGTAAAATTCGCGAAGCAGGCTACATCGGCGAAAAACTTCCTGCTGATTCCAAATGGCACGACATGAAATATACATTAAAGGTTCCTGCTGACAGCAATGGAACTTTGCGTATTTATGTATACAACTGCAATGCAACAGGAAAAATTGCACTCAAAGATTTTAATTATATCTGCCGTTAACTGTTTTTATAAAGAAAGCAAGAATATTTATGAGTTTGAAAAATTACCGTTTTGCTCAAATCAGCAAAGTTTCTCCGAAAGATGTAATCCTTAAACGTGCGATTGAGACGGATAAAAGTTCAACAATTCCGTCTTCTCTTGCCAAATGTTATGAAACCGGGCGCATTGACGCTTTTAAACTCAACTGGAAAGAGGGGATGCCCAATAAACCTCATATTTATTGGGATTCCGATGTAGCCAAAGTCCTTGAGGGCATAGCGAATATCCTTTCGATTTATCCCGATGCCGAACTTGAAGCTGAATATGATAAAATCATTGACCTTATTATCAGCTCCCAGCAGCAGGACGGTTATTTGAACAGTTATTACTCTACGATTGAACCCGAAAAACGCTGGACTAAACTCTGGCTCAACCATGAACTTTACTGTGCAGGTCATCTGATTGAAGCCGCCGTTGCAGCTTATGAACAGTTAGGCAAAACCAAACTGCTTGATGCCGTATGCCGTTATGCGGATTATATTGATTCCGTTTTCGGCAGAGAAGAAGGTAAAAAACGCGGCTATCCCGGACATCAGGAAATTGAGCTTGCTCTTGTAAGACTTTATCATGCCACCGGGAATGAAAAATATTTCAAACTGGCAAAATATTTCATTGATGAACGCGCTCAGGAGCCGCATTATTATAAAGAAGTTGAAAAAGTTCCCGATGCCAACTGTCTCAATATTCAATCTCACAAGCCCGTCCGCGAACAGACCGAGGCTGTCGGTCACGCCGTGCGTGCCGTATATATGTACAGCGGCATGGCTGATGTTGCGCGTATTTCAAATGATGAAGAACTTTTCCGTACCTGTGAAAAACTTTTTGACAACATAACTCAGAAACGCATGTATATTACAGGCGGTATCGGTTCATCGTTTTTCGGTGAAGTTTTTACAATTGATTATGATTTGCAGAACAGCTCACTTATGTATGCCGAGAGCTGTGCCGCTATGGGCTTTGTCCGTTTTGCCTCCCGTATGCTCAATGCAACAGGAGACGGCAAATATGCGGAAATTATTGAAAAAGCCATTTTCAACGGCGTTCTTTCCGGTATCAGTTTGAGCGGAGACAAATTCTTTTATACCAACTATCTTGAAGTTGACGACAATACTAAAATCTACAATCACGGCGCCAAAGAACGTCAGAAATGGTTTGACTGTTCATGCTGTCCGACCAGTTTCTGCCGTTTTCTTCCCGAAACATTGCAATATGTCTGGAGCGAAAGCGATGATGAAGTGCGTTTGAATATTCCCATTGCCAACAGTTATAAATCTTCATTCGGCGATATTGAAGTTGAGTCTCTTTATCCTTATGACGGTAAAATCAGAATTACCGTCAAAACTGCGGGCGATTTCAAATTTGCCGTCCGTATTCCTGCATGGTGTAAAAAGTATAATCTCAGTTTGAACGGCGCAGCAGTTACAGATGCCGCTGTTGTAAATTATGTGACTTTCAATCGTTCATGGCAGAACGGCGATGTTATTGAACTTGAGCTTGATATGCCCGTAAATGTCATGCGTGCCAATTTCAAAATCACTAACAATACGGGCAGGATTGCTCTTATGCGCGGCCCTGTTGTTTATGCCTGCGAATCAGTTGACAATCCCGACGGTATAGCCAATATGCGGATTGACACTGACGGCGGATTTGAACTTGCCGCAGCCGACGGCTTGCCGGAAAATGTCGTTGCAATTAAAGGTAAGGCTGTTTATGAAGAAGCTCCGGATACAGACTCTCTCTATTATACCGGCAACCTTATCCGCAAAAACGGTACATTTACCGCTATTCCATATCATTTGTGGCAAAATCGCGGTGCCGCCAAAATGGCAGTCTGGATCAGAGAAAAATAAGTCTGTGTACTAAACATAGACTGATTTTTATCATCTTTCCAATAATTTTCTATAAATTTGACTGAAGAGAATGTCAAATATAATTAGACGCTTTGTTCCCTTTGAGGGGAGATAATGAAATTATTTTTTAAAGAATAAAAAATTGAGGGGTTTGGGGTATAGTGAATTGCGATAGCAATGGACAGCAATACCCCAAATGAGGCAAATACTTCACCGCAAATAATGCCTGACACTCCCCAGTCGTTGATATCACGGCTATGCCGTCATATCGCACCGGGTCGTACCCGGCGTCGGGTGCAGGGGCGACGCAAGCCCCTGCAAAAAAGGCAAGTTAAAGTTATCTCCCCATATTGGGAATAGAACATATAACAAAAGTTTCATCAGGCTTTTTTGATACGGAAAGCACCGCCGGGGGCGTCTTCAATAAGATAGCCTGCAGCCTGGATTTCATTACGAAGTGCATCAGCAGCCGCCCAATCCTTATTTTTCTTGGCATCGGCGCGACGCTGAGCCATATCAATAATTTCCTGCGGGATATCAGCTTTTTTAGCTTCATCAACATTGAGATAGCCGAAAATATTATCAAACTTACGGAAAAGGTCAAGAATTTTTGCCGCATCTTCAGCGGAAATCTGACCTGCATCCATGCGTTTATTGCAATCTGCACCGAATTTGAAAATAACGGCATTGCATCCTGACACATTGAGGTCATCGCAAATGGCAGTATTGAATTCAGCATCATATTGAGCAATGACAGAATCAATATCTTCACAATGTGCGCCTGCAGCTTCTTTGAGACGAATGAAAAGTTCATCAAAGTAAGCAAGTGAAGATGCCGCCTGTTTGATAGCATCAAAAGTGAAATTAAGCTTTTTGCGATAATGTGCGCCGAGGAGCACATAACGGATTTCACGACCTTTGAAACCTTTATCCATGAGGTCACGGAGAGTGAAGAAATTACCGAGTGACTTACTCATTTTCTCACCGTTGACCATCAGATGCGCACAATGCAGCCAGTAATTGACATACTTGCAGCCGTTTGCACATTCACTCTGAGCGATTTCGTCCTCATGATGGGGGAACATATTATCAATACCGCCGGTATGGATATCAAAAGTTTTGCCGAGATATTTCATAGCCATAGCACTGCACTCAATGTGCCAGCCGGGGCGTCCTTTGCCCCACGGACTTTCCCAGAAAACATCACCGTCGTTTTCGTCCCATGCTTTCCAGAGAGCGAAGTCAGCGACAGAATCTTTGGCGTATTCATCGGTTGAAATGCGGACGCCTGCACGCTGATTTTCACGGTCAATTTTAGCAAGTTTGCCGTATTCGGGAAATTTATCGATGGAGAAATAAATACATTTATCTTCAGCCTGATAAGCATAACCTTTTTCCAGAAGCACACTGACAAGTTCAATCATCTCTTTGATATGGTCAGTTGCAGCGGGATAAACTTCCGCAGGCTGGATACCGAGAGTTTTGAGGTCATCAAAAAACGCCTTTTTGTAAACCGCAGTGAAATCATTAAGTTTCATTCCCTGCTTGCGTGAGTCACGGATAGTTTTGTCGTCAACATCAGTCAAATTCATGACTTGAGTGACTTTATACCCAGCATACTGCAATGCACGGCGCAGTAAATCCTCAAACATATAAGCGCGAAAATTGCCGATATGTGCAAAATTATAAACAGTAGGTCCGCAGGTGTACATTTTTGCTTCACCCTCTTTTACGGGCTTGAAAACTTCCTGCTTGCGGTCCATTGTATTGAAAAATGAAATTTCCATAAAATAACTCCTTATATTTATAAATACAACATACAGTAATATATCATAAAAAAATCATCCGTCAAGTGTAAATAAAAAAAAATGCCGCCCTTGCGGACGGCATTTGCAGTATTGCAATTTATTTATCAATCTTCGAGAACATCTGCAATGCGGACGTTGTCGTGATGAATGTCTTTGATTTTGTCAATAGCTTTAGCCATTTGGGCTTCAACTTTGGCAACAGCTTTATCGACTGCGCGGTAGAGGTCGTCATCATCATCAACTGTGCTGACAAATTCATGCCCTTTGGTACTGACAGTAATAGTAACTTTAAAGTTTACTTTTTCCTTTTCAGTAACTACCCGGACGCTTGAAATTTTCAAGTTTTTGTCGGTGATGGAGCTTGCTACTGCGTTTTCGATTTTTTCCTGGATAGCAGGTGTGACATCAAAATTGCGGCTGCTGATTAAAACATTCATAAATTACCTCCCGGGTTAGTTATTAAATTCATGCCGTAAACCGCGTGCTTACGGAATGAGATTACATCGTAAAATCACTGCCGAGATAAATTCTCCTGGCTTCTTCATCGTTGACAAGGAAATCACTTGTGCCTTCAACAAGCACCTGACCTTTCGCCATGATATACGCACGGTCAACCACGCTCAATGTTTCACGGACGTTATGGTCAGTGATAAGAATTCCCATATTGCGGTCACGCAGTTTCAGAATAATTTTCTGAACATCCGCCACCGCCAGCGGGTCAACTCCGCTGAAAGGTTCGTCAAGCATAAGAAATGAAGGATTTGTCACCAGCGCACGGGTGATTTCCAGACGGCGGCGTTCACCGCCGGAGAGAGTCATTGCCTTTTGCTTGGCAAGATGTGTAAGTTCAAGTTCGTCAAGATGCTGTTTCAAACGTTTCTGACGCTCTGCACCTGAAATATCCAGAGTCTCAAGAATTGCCATGACATTATCCTCAACACTGAGTTTGCGGAAAATTGACGGCTCCTGAGCCAGATATCCCATACCCATTCTGGCACGGCGGTACATCGGCATATTGGTAATATCCACTCCGCGGAATTTTATTTCTCCGCTGTCGGGACGAACCAACCCCATGACCATATAAAATGATGTTGTTTTGCCTGCACCGTTGGGACCGAGCAGACCGACAACTTCGCCGCTGCGTCCGTAAACGGACACACTGTTAACCACTTTTCTGCCGCGATATGCTTTGCACAAATCATTGGCCTGAATGAGTATTTCGCCTTTTTGAGCGTTTACAGTTTCAAACATAAAACCTCTTTCTGAAACTTTTCAATCAATCTTCAAGTGTACTGACATATTTCAGATACGCATCCTCGTTCATCATGTCATCCAATTCGGAACTGTCAATATCTCCGAGACGGCACAGCCATCCTTTTTCTTCGGGAGAATCACTGATAAGACCGGGGTCATCCTCCAAAGAATCATTTACAGAAATCACAGTACCGCTGATAGGGGCATAAATCTCCAATGAAACATCTTCTGATTCGACCACACCGAGACTGTCTCCAATGATAAAATCATCTTCTTCGCCCGGCAATTCCACATAGGTAATATTGCCGAGTGTTTCGGCGGCATATTCTGAAATACCGATAACAGCTTCGTCGCCGATAAGTTCAACCCACTCGTGATCTTCTGAATAATACTTCATTTAAAAAAAACTCCTGCTATTTACTCATTTCCCGTTTTAGGGGAAATCTTACATTATCTTCAATTTTTGTCAACACTATATAATATTCTATAATCGGCCTGCTTGTCAAGTCAAAAAGCAAAAAAAAGTACATTTTTTTGCATATTTTCACCTTTTCAAGCAAAAAAAGCACTCATTATCCCTGAACTTTCATCTTCAGAGGCTCTTTTTAGCACTGCTTCAGGCTCAAATTCACCCGAAAACAGCAAAATAGCCCCTTCCGCATGCGGAAGTTGCATAGAATAAATGACTTGCGCTTGCTGAA
>JAZOSO010000030.1:0-4880 GCA_045657185.1 Victivallaceae bacterium
CAACTCCTTGGCTCACAGAACGACATGGCTACGATCCGACTTCAGGGCATATATCAATGGCGCATCAAAGAAAAAAATACTCCGGTATGGCATAATGGACAAAATATAATTTCGACAAATTCACCTGATGTTCCGCAGCAATTTATTTCCGATGGCAACGGCGATATGGATTTGTTTTTTGCTGACGCCTCAGGTATTTGGGAAGACAGATATGCAGCTAAACATGCAGGTAATATAAACGGCACAAAACCACTCGGAACTGAAGTTGAATTGAAAGGGAAGAATAAATTTACAAACATTTTTGAAGGCGGAACCGATGCAAATATCCTGATCTTAACCGATACAGAAAACGGAGATGCTGTTTTTGCTGATGATATATATTCTGCCTCTCCTGTTTCTGCGCCGCAAATACGCCTCGCTAATATAAATGAAATACGGGCAGGACTCGGAGATGATGTTATTGACTTCACAAGTTCTCAATTTGAATATACAGGAGACGGCACAACCATTTACGGCGGTCTCGGCAATGATACTATCTGGGCGGGGGACGGTGAAAATAAACTTTTCGGCGACGGAGGCAATGACTATATCATCGGCGGCAAAAATAACGACATCATCGTCGGGGGCAGCGGCAATGACAAAATGCACGGCGGCAGCGGAGATGATATTTTCGTTTTCGGAGGCAATTTCGGCAACGATACAGTTGAGCAGTTCTCAGACGGAAAAATAACTTTGTATTTTGAATCTGCAAATGTCAAATGGGATGACGCTTCACAATCATACACCGACGGCAGAAACAGCGTAAAAGTCACAGGTACAAACGATATCACTGTAAAATACGAAGTTACCGATGAACTTGCTTCAATCGGCGCATTCAAAGAATTTGTTTCGGAAAAAATCTTTGAAGATGCCGACAAAGTTATGATTGCATAATCCGTACAGTTTATCTTTACGGCTTTTTTGCCGAAAAAAGGTTTAAAAATTCTTGAAATTAAAGAAAAATATGGTATATTAAATGTAATTATACACATATTCTAATTTTTTCACGGAAAGGTTTTTATTATGGCAACGTATCTTGACGAATTTATGGAGAACTTCAAATTTGAAGGTTTGACCTTTGACGATGTCTCTCTCATTACTCAATACGCTGATTTCCTCCCCGGCGAAGCTGATGTCAAATCCGCTTTCAGCCGCAATGTCAAACTCAATATCCCGCTCGTCTCCGCCGCTATGGATACTGTCACCGAGAGCCGCATGGCTATCGCTATGGCTCAGCTCGGCGGTCTCGGCATCATTCACAAAAATCTTTCTGTTGAACGCCAGGTCGAAGAAGTCCGCAAGGTCAAAAGCTACCTCAACGGCATGATCAAAAATCCCGTCTGCTTCACCGAAGATATGACCGTTGCCGAAATGCTCGCCGCAAAACGCGAGAAAAAACTCGGCTTCAGCGGTTTCCCCATTCTTGACAAAGACGGCAAACTCGTCGGCATCATCTGCGCCCGTGATATCAAATTCCTCTCCGATTACAGCATGAAAATCAAAGATGTAATGAGCAAAAATGTAATCACTGCCGCTACCGGAATTTCCATGCAGGACGCTTACAAAGCCATGATCAAAGACAAAATCGGCAAACTTCCCATCATTGACAAAGACGGCCGCATCACCGGTCTTTACAGCTTCCACGATGTCAAAACTCTCGTTGAAAAAGACGAACCCGATTTCAACCGCGACGCTCAGCACCGTCTCCGCTGCGGTGCCGCTATCGGTCCCTACGATGAGGCCCGCGCTGAAGCTCTCGTTAATGCAGGCGTTGATGTTATGGTTCTTGATACCGCTCACGGCCACAGCAAAGGTGTTATTGAAACTCTCAAAATGTTCAAAAATACTTACGGTGACAAAGTTGATGTCGTTGCCGGCAATATCGCTACCCGTGAAGCCGCAAAAGCCCTCTCTGATGCAGGCGCAGACGGTATCAAAGTCGGTATCGGTCCCGGTTCAATCTGCACCACCCGCGTTGTTGCAGGTGTCGGTGTCCCGCAGGTCACTGCTGTTTATGAAGTTTCAAAAGGTGCAGCATCTGATATTCCGATTATCGCTGACGGCGGTATCAAACAATCCGGCGACCTTGCCAAAGCCATGGCAGTCGGTGCCGACAGCATCATGATGGGTTCAGCTCTTGCAGGTACTACCGAATGTACCGGCGAACCTATTCTCCACAACGGCAGAAGCTATGTCGTTTACCGCGGCATGGGTTCACTTGAAGCTATGAAAACAGGCAAAGGCAGCCGTGAACGTTACGGTCAGGCTGATGTTGATACAGATAACAAACTCGTTCCGCAGGGTATTGAAGCTATGGTTCCCTTCCGCGGTTCAGTTTCCAATGTTATTATCCAGCTTATCGGCGGTTTGCGTTATTCCTTCGGTTACATCGGTGCCCGTACCGTCAAGGAATTCAAAGAAAAAGCAAAACTCGTCAGAGTCACTTCTGCAGGTCTGCGCGAAGCACATCCCCACGATGTAACTCTGCTCAAAGATGCCCCCAACTACACAGCTTCCAAAAACTGAGTAATATAAAATGTTCTTCATCTACAATTTGCTTTTCGGCGTAGTATTTCTCTTCTTTCTGCCGTCTCTGCTTATAAAATTGAAAACCCGTCCGGGCCATAAAAAAACTTATGCCGAACGGTTCGGGCTCTTCTCTGCGGAGCGGCGCAAAGAATTGAAAGAGTTTGCGCCCGACATCTGGCTGCACAGTGTCAGTGTCGGCGAAACAGTGCTTGCGTTGTCGTTCATCAAAACCTACCGCAAGCATTACCCCGATGCAAAAATCGTGATCTCAACCACCACGACCACCGGACAGGAACTCGCCAGAAGCAAATGTGATGAATTAACCAAAGTTATTTTCTGCCCTGTTGACTCCTACAGGGCAGTCAAACGCACTCTTGATTTGCTCAATCCTAAAAAACTGATTATCATTGAGACCGAACTCTGGCCCAATATGATTTATCAGTCAAAAAAACGCGGTATTCAGGTAATTTTGATAAATGCCCGCCTCTCCGACCACTCTGTCAAAGGCTACCGCAAGGCAAAATGCTTTTTCCGCCCGTTGCTCATGCAGTTTGATTTGATTTCAACCCAGAGTGAAATGGATGCGGAACGCCTGCTCTCTATCGCTCCCCAAGCTAATATTGTCAATAACGGCAATCTGAAATTTGACCAGCAGATAAACGAAAATCAGCCCGACGCTGAATTGGAAAAATTCTTCGGCACAGATGCCAAAAATTACCGCTATCTTCTCGGTGCCAGTACCCACCCGAACGAAGAAGCTCTTATTGCCGAAAGTTTTATCACGCTCAAAGAAAAATTCCCCGAACTCCGCTTGCTGCTCATTCCCCGTCACGCTGAACGCGGCGGCGAAATTGCCGATGTTCTGCAAAGCAAAAACATCTCATTTTTGCGCAAAAGCACCCTCCCCGCCGACTTTAATAACGGCAATTCCGACATTCAATGTCTCCTTGCCGACACCACCGGCGAAATGCTTAAATTTATGAATATCGCCGATATCGTCATCATGGGCAAAAGCCTTGCCGGTCAGGATGAAGGACACAATCTCATTGAACCTGCACTGCTCAAACGCACCATTGTTTGCGGTCCTCAGCTCAAAAATTTCCGTTTCCTTTTCAATCTGCTCAAAGACGCCAACGGTATCGGTATATGCAATGATGAAACGCTTACATCAACACTGGAAAAGATTTTCAGCGACAAAGAATATTCCGACACCTTGCGCATGAACGCATATAACGCCGTCCATGCTAACGCAGGCGCAACCGAACGCACCATCTCAAGCATGGCAAAGATCAACTGAGCTGCCGCAGGGAGAATTTACTTTTCTTTCGAGGAAGAAAGAAAAGTAAAACAAAAGAAAGCCGTTTCTCTTACTTTCTTTTCAAAAAGAAAGTAAGACAAAGAAAAAACTATTCTTTTTTACTTATTCCTTTTTTTCTTGTCCACCGTAACCTTGATGAAAGTTGCTCATCTTTTCCCAAAAACTTTTAAGTTACTTTCTTTTTCATAAGAAAATTTTACACTTTTTTGCTGAACTTATTTTTCTACTATCAACATTTCAATATTTTCAAAAGATTATAAATAATCTCAAATAAAAAGAACATAGTCCCCCCGATAACTGCTAAAAAAAATAATAAGAACAGTAAAATCTGTTTTACATTTCTATTCATTTTCTATACTCTCAAAAAAAGTAACTATATCATGCTGATTTAATGTTCCAAAACGCAAAAGTTTTTCTGCCATTTTATCAACAGTATCTTCATTCTTTTTTAAAATTTTTCTTGCTTCATCTTCTGCTTTATCAATAATATCTTTTATATCTTTACAAATCTTTTCCTTAAAAGATTCACTGATAAAATTATCTCTCTCAAGATTTAGTCCCAACAACCCGGTTCTTTTGCCCATGCCAAACTTTAAAACCATATCACTGGCAATCTGCCGTGCTGAAACCAAATCCCAAATACAACTGGTAGTCTTACTTTGCAAAAACATCTCTTCCGAGATTCTTCCGGCAAGAAATGTAGAAATCATACTGCAAAAAGAAATTTCAGTTTCATTATGATGCGGACGTGACTCTGTCCTAATTATTCCGAATGCTTCACTCGATGGGTCAATAGTTATACAAACCAATGGGTCCCGTTCAGGTAAATAATAGGAACAAACCGCATGTCCGGCTTCATGATAAGCCATAAATTTTCTATCCCAGTCTGTCAATACAGGAGCAGTAACAGTTTGCTGGTGTTTGAGTTTTATTATATCACACATTTTTTATTACTCCATATAAATTTAAATTTATTTCCTGATCACATAATGCA
>JAZOSO010000031.1:0-2868 GCA_045657185.1 Victivallaceae bacterium
AGGCGATCAGTACATCGATTACTTCCCGATTTTCGGCGGACGCGAACGCATTAACGTTATCTCCTCCGAGGGTGGTCATGGCGGCGGCGACCCGCTGCTGCTCGAAGACATCTTCCTCGGCGAAGATCCCGATCGCAAGTATGACATCCTTGCCAAATCGGTCGATGGTCTGCGCGCCATCAGCGTCGGTGATGCGGTCTTCAACTCCATTCAGGATGGAAAGGTTCAGGATCTGACCGACTTCATCTTCTGATCACATTGATCAGTAAGCCAAAAGGCTGTTGCAAAACCTCAAAAAAGGTAAGCAGCAGCTCCTTTTTTTTGAAGAAAATTCATTTTCCGCTTGACAAAACGCTGTTTTAACAGTAAGTTTAGTCATGTCTTTTTTTTAACATTGCAGAGAAAGGTTTTCTTATGTCATTTATTGTTGTTGCTACCGGAAATATGCACAAAGTTGAAGAGTACAAAGAATTGCTTGCATCACAGGATGTTGAGTTGAAATCTCTCAAGGATTATCCGAATTGTCCTGAAGTTGTTGAAGACGGTACGACTTTTGAGGAAAACGCCGCTAAAAAAGCCGTTGAAGTATGCCGTTATTGTGATATGCCGACTTTTGCGGATGATTCCGGTTTGGAAGTTGAAGCTCTCGGCGGTGAGCCGGGTATTTATTCTTCACGCTATGCGGAAAATGATGCTGCCCGTATCGAAAAAGTTTTGAAGAAACTTGAAGGGCAGGAAAACCGCCGTGCGCGATTTGTCTGTGTTATTGCTATTGCTTTCAACGGTGAAGTCATTGAAACTTTTGAGGGTGAAGTTAAAGGTACAATCGTTGATGCTCCGAGAGGTGATAACGGTTTCGGTTATGATCCGATCTTTCAGCCGGACGGATACGATAAAACTTTTGCGGAAATGACTGATGAAGAAAAAAATCAAATCAGCCACCGTGCCGATGCAGTCCGCAAAGCATTGGAATTTATTGAGGATCAAATGTCTGTTTTAGACGCTGATTTCTGAAAAATAATGAATTACTCTGATTTTGAGCAAAAATTACAGCAGTGCAAAAACAAAAATATTCTGCTCGGCTTTTCCGGCGGAGCCGACAGTTGCGCATTGTTTCTGCTTCTTGCATATTGGAGTAGAAAAATTCCGTTTGAGTTGACTGCTGTGCATTTTGAACACGGTTTGCGCGGTAAATCAAGCCTTGAAGATGCGGAATTCTGTCGTAAAACAGCAGCTGAATATGAAGTGCCTTTTTTGCAGTTTCATCTTGAGGTTCCGCAGAATATGCTCAAAAATGAGACGATGGAGGAGGCTGCACGCCGTCTGCGGTTGGCAAAATGGCGTCAGATAACTGATAGACTTGAAAATTTTGAAGTACATCTGGCACACCACTCTGACGATTTGGCGGAGAATGTGCTTTTGCGTCTTTTCCGCGGTGCTAATGTTTCCGGCTTAAGCGGCTTAAGGGAGTATTCTGTTCTGCACGGAATGCCGATAAGGCGTATTTTGCTTGACTTCAGCAGAAAAGATATTGAAGAATTTTTGCATAGTGAAAATTTTACCGCTTATCGGACGGATGTTACAAATTTTGATTGTGAAATAAGCCGTAATTTCTTGCGTAATAAGCTTTTATGTGATATAAGAGAGCATTTTCCGTATGCAGTAAAGGGCATTGTTCAGAGTGCTGCAGTCTGTGAAAAGGACGCAGATTTTATTGAGACTGCTGCTAAAGCTGAATTTGAGAAAGTGAGCAGTGAGGAGCGTTTGAGTAATGATTTCTGGCTGAAACTTCATCCGGCACTGCGTGTGCGTATTTTGCGTCTGTATTTCAGCAAACATCTTGGGTTTGAATATATTCCTGATAAAAATTTCATTTGCCGTTTTGAAGAGAGTTTGCTGTCTGCAAACGGTAAATTTGAGCATAAAATTGAATTGAACAGCCAAAATTTTTATGTTCGGACAAATGATAAATGGCAAATCGTTCAGCGTAATATTAAAGAATTGACTGCACTTGAATGGAATTGTTTGGAGCAGCCAAGCGCAGTTTTCGGGGATTATGTTTACTGCTGTAAAATTGACGAAGATGTTGATTTTGAAAAAGATAAGTATTATTTTGCTGTTGATTTTCTTAAATTTCCTCTGGAGATTTCTTCCCGCAGGGAGGGAGCCCGATTTGAAAAATTCGGCGGCGGCGGCACTTCGGTAAAATCTGAATTAACCAATCATAAAATACACGGAATTGAGCGTGAAAAAGTGGGGATTTTGCGTAACGGCAATGGTGAAATAATGCTTGTCGGCAGTTTCCGCCGCAGTTCATTTGCGCCAGTTAGCGGGAAAAAACAGAAAATCCTGCAAATTACAGTTGAAAAATTAAAAAAATGATGTATGTTATAGATAGTGCTCCGGTAACTCAGGGGATAGAGTAGCTGCCTTCTAAGCAGTTTGTCGTGGGTTCGATTCCCGCCCGGGGTACCATTTTTTATACTCAAAAGTGGCATTTCTTCCCCAAACTTCCCCATTCGATTTGCAAAAAGAACTTTTGTATGCTATATTGTGCCATAATCTGTCAAAACAGGTTATTGAAATGAAAATCAACAAAACTATTGCAAAAAGAATGAGCAAACTTCACGGAACAATCAGACGCAAAGAAAAAGGTGGAAATTTTTATTACCGCCTTACTATCACTTCAGGTATTCGCAAGGAATTCTCTCTGAAAACCAGAGATGAGGCAGAAGCGGTTCAGAAAGCTGAAGAAATTGATGCAATTTATATGGCTTCAACCTTGGATGTTGCCCTTGCTCAAATAAGTGCAATCAAAGGCTTTTCCAAACTGCAGCAGAATCTCAATTTTGAAGATGCTTATAAAAA
>JAZOSO010000032.1:0-28087 GCA_045657185.1 Victivallaceae bacterium
CAACAGCAGTATAAATAATACGAACCGTATTTCTGATAAAGAAAATTGGCTCACAGATACTCCGACTTATACCGGTAATATGTTAACTCCTTATTTAAATGAAGTAGAGGTCAGCTTATCTAATTTTACCGGTATTGTTACAGACAAAGGCGATACGAACAGTAACAGTACAGTGGAATATTCAATAGAGCCGTCTGTCGATGTTACAGTTACTTTTGAATTATATGACCCTTTTCATCGCGGGTTGGGAAGTTCTTCCAGAATTATTCCTAAAAATTTGAAAGCAAGCATTGCATTTATCAAAGATGGAGCTCAACAGGGGGAGCCTAAAGAAATAGAGCTTACAGAATTGACAACAACAGGAGGTACTGAAAAATATTTTACCATATCTGGTAAAGCAACAGTAAAAGGAGCTGCTGTAACTGGTGAGTCCGGGTTTAAAATTAAGGCTCGGCTTGCAGAGTTTGAAGCGGATTTTATTTATGAACGTGATGGCAAGCATGTGGATTATGTAAAAGCGTTGCAAAAAGATGCCGGTTCAGTTCAGGGAGAAACTGCAGAGCTTACAATCAATTCACAGTCTGTGACACCTGTTAATGGTATAAGTATTTTTTCTGCTCAGGCAAAAGATGCTTTAAATAATTTTGAAGGTAGTAATTGGATTATTAATCAGCCTTCAACAATCGGCTCCGTTAATAAAAATGCGGATGGAACATCGATGACGGAAAATCCGATGTTTGCAGATGATAAACTTTCAAAATATGTGAAAGGTGAATCAGAAGAACCGACTTTGGCTGATTTGCGTTTTGTTTCCACAGGTACTGATAACGCATTGGTTAATATTATGGGGGCAGATAGAGAATTGCTTGACCAGATAACAACTGTTAAGGATACAGAACCGCAGTTGATAGATATAAATACCCGCAGTGTCAGAGTTTGGAAAGGCTTGTTGACAGGTATTAAAAAAGATGGCAGTGATGATTATATTCTTTCTGATGTTGATACTGTTGCCAAAAATGTTTCAGCTGAAATTCGCGGAGAAAAGAAATTTTTCAAACGCCGTTCAGATGCTGTTGAGCTTTTAGCTTCAAAGCTTGATGCAGAAGTTGACAGTCCTTTGTTGGTAGGTAAATTTATTTCTCTTTGTAAAACAGAGGATTATCCGGAATATGTCAATTTGGTTGTTGTCGCTCAAACTGTGAAGGATAATGAAGGATTCGGTTCAGTTGGAACTTTTGATGCCGGTGATGATGAAGTCACATCAGAAGTGCGTTATTTAGTAAAACTTCATCGTACTGAAGATTATAAAATGAAAATCATCTCCATTGAAGAACTTATTGATTAAAAATTAAGAATTAAGAATTAAGAATGAAAAATTAAGAATTGGGGAAATCTGTTGCATATGGATGGCGAGGATAATATAATTGTCATAAAGTCTTTTGATTTTGCTGTTCGTATCGTCAAATTATATAAATATTTAGTCGAAAATAAGCAGGAGAAAGTTTTGAGCAAGCAGCTTTTGCGTTCCGGAACAAGTGTCGGGGCTAATATTGAAGAAGCTCAAGGCGCACAGAGTAAAGCTGATTTTTTTACGAAAATATCGATTTCTTATAAAGAAGCAAGAGAAACTGCGTATTGGTTGCGTTTGCTTAATGCGGCCAATTATTTATCTGATAAAGAATTTAAAAGTATTTATGATGATTGTCAGGAGATTTTGAATATTTTAAGTTCAATAAAAATTTCTTCTCAAGCATCCAAATAATTCTTCATTCTTCATTTTTCATTTTTAATTTAAAAAAAGTTTTACGAAACAAAATGGGGTTTTGTTTCGTTGGGGGGATTGACATTTGTGCTTTTAGTAATTATATTAAAGTAATGAAAGGAGCAGATTTTAATGAAAATGACAGTGAGAAAAGCGGCGGAACTTGCAGGTGTGTCACCGGCATCGGTTTCGCGGGTTTTGAATGGGCAAGGCGGTGTCGGTGATGAGACACGCAAAAGAATTTTGAAGGTTATTTCAGATACTGATTATTATCCGCGTAAAAAGTCTTTGCGGGGCGGAAATGTCGCGTTGTTTATGCCGCAGAATAATCTTTATTATCAGCATTTTTTTTCATATTTGCAGCAGATATTGCGCATTTTCGGTCAGAAATGGAATTTGCTGCTGCTGCCGCATGATTTGTCCGCCAATGAATTCCGCAGAAAATGTTTGCAGGAAAAAATTGAGGGCGTTATAATTTTCGGATTTTCACTTTCCTCTCCTGAACTTGAAAATGCTATTGCGCAGAAGCCGCATGTCTGGCTCAACAGTCATTATCTTGACGGCAGTGATTCCAATGTCTTGATAGGTAATGAGTTCGCAGGAAAATTAGCCGGACGGTACCTTGTCGGAAAAGGTTGTAAAAGGTGTGCAGTTATTGATATCCCGTCGCAAAACCCCGGTGCATACGCCCGTTGTGAAGGGTTCAGATTTGAGTGCTTTTCGCAGAAAACAGATTTTGAAAATCTGAAGTTTGATACTCCGATGCTTGAGACTTTAAGTCATTCTGATTTGGAAAAAGTTTTTTTACCGGCGGCACAAAACGGTGTTTTTAAGGATTTTGACGGGATTTTTATTCCTGAAAGCTATCTCTTGCCGTCACTTCATCTGGCATTGCGCCGCTCTGCGGAAAAATTGCCGATATTGGTTTGCGGAAATAATTCAGAGGAACACATGGCAGGGATTTTTCCCCGCCCCGCGGCGGTTGACCTCGGCGGTGAATTGCTGGTGGAACTGGCGTGTCAGGAGCTGTTCATGCTTATTTCCGGTAAGAAAAATACTCCCGAAAGGTCATCTTTTTTTATCAGTCCCAAACTTTGTTTTCCGGATGAGAAAAAATAAGAAACATTACCGAAATGTTTCTTAAAAAAATTATGATATTTGTTTCAACAGGCTTGAAAAAAATTTTTGCAGAACTATATTCTTCCCTGAAGAGATGTTTTTTACTAACAAAAAAGGAGAATATAAAGTATGAAAAAAAGAATTGAAGGTATCGTCCCACCCGTTGTAACTCCGCTCAATAATGACGGAAATCTGGACAGCAAAGCCTTGTGTAAGCATCATGAATATCTGATTAAAAACCGTGTTGCAGGTCTGTTTGTGCTGGGGACAACCGGCGAAGGTCCTGCTCTGCCGCTCAAGGTCAGACAGGATATGATTGTCAAAACTGTCGAAAACGCAAACAAACGCGTGCCTGTGCTGGTCGGTATCAGTGCTGATAATCTGGAAGATTATCTTACTATGGCAGATTTTGCCGCAAAAGCAGGTGCTGACGGTGTGGTCGCTGCTCCTCCGTGTTATCTGCCTTTGGAAAATTGTGAACTTCTGGAATTTTTCCGTATTCTCGGAGCAGAACAGCCGTTGCCGCTCTATGTTTACAATATGCCTGCAATGACCAAAATTGAAATGCCGCCCGAACTGGTTATTGACATTCTCAATCTGCCGAATATTGCAGGTTACAAAGATAGCGCAGGCAATGCCGCAAATTTTGCAAAAGTTGCTTCCGCATTGAAAGACCGTCAGGATATTTCACTTTTTATGGGCCCTGATACTCTGCTTGGCGGAGCTTTGCTTGCCGGCGGCTGCGGCGGTGTCAACAGCGGTGCAAACCTCGCTCCTCAATTCTATGTCGGTATGTATGAAGCATGCAAAAACAACGATGTTGAGGCTCAGGAAAAATATCAGCGTTGGATTGTTGATTTGCAGCAAGTTTATCAGTTCCGTGAAAATATCTGCTGCGGTGTTGCCGCAGGCTTGAAATATGCTTTGAGTAAATTGGATTTCATGGAAAAATATATGACCCGTCCCGCCCGTCCGATTGACAGCGAAGCTGTTATTGACGATTTTGTACAGAGATTTGCAAATGAATTTCAAATTTGAAAGGAAAAAAGTTAATACTGTTATGAAAATTGTTTTGCTTAATATGGATTATAGGAAGTTGTAAAAAATAGTATCTGACCTGTCCGACAACATAAACCCGTTCAAAAATAAATTGAACAGAAAGGATAAAAAATGAAAAACAACCTCAAAAAATATGACGGAATCCATACTATCGGAAGTTTCACTCTCATTGAATTGCTTGTTGTTATTGCTATTATAGCTATCCTTGCCGGAATGCTTCTGCCGGCCTTGAATAAAGCCCGTGAAAGAAGCCGTCAGGCAAAATGTACAAGCAATCTCAAAAGTCTCGGCTTGTTTGAAGCTATGTATTCATCTGACTTTGAAGACTGGGTTTTGCCGATAGAGCTTGGCAGTAATGAAATTGACCGCTGGGGTGCAGTTATGGCACGACAGGGGTATTTCGGCGGTCCGAGTGCCGACTCTGTTGCACAGGCTGACCGTCCTGAATTTTATCCTCCTGTTATGAACTGTCCTTCACAGTTGGCTCCGATTGTACGAAGCGGAGTGGAGTATCCGAAAGTTTATCTCGGAACTGCTCAAACTTATCATTATGCCAAAAATCCGAATTGCGGAAGTCTTGTTGCTGCTATGAATGTTAATTATCCTATGATTCGTACCGGTAAAATCAAAAATCCGTCAAGCATGATGAATATGATGGATTATGTTCGTCCCAATGGAAATTCAAGTTATTTTGCATCTAATAATTCAGATCACATGGGGCATGCTGATTTTAAAGGCCGCCATGAGGGCAATTTCAACATTCTCTACATGGACGGTCATTGCGGTAAAATCACCACAAAATGGCTGAAAACAGAAAATGGCGGTCATACTGATACTACTGATGCTGATGTTGAATTCTGGACCGGCGGTATGAAATAATTGTTTATTGTTTTAAAAAGGTAAAACTGTATGAAAAAAATATATTCCATACTGTTGGCTGCGGCGGCTTTTGTGCAATGTCTTGCCGCCGCAGAAATTGAATTGGCAAAAGACGGCAAAACTTCTTACACTATTGTTACGCCTGACAATCCGCCGCAGCTGGAAAGACTCGCGGCATCTGATTTGCAATATTTTTTGAAGCAGGTCACGGGCGCGGATTTTAAAATTGTAAAAAATTCTGAAGCGCCCGCCGCAAACCGCATTTTTATCGGTATGGCAGGTCAGGCTGCAAAACTTATCAAAGAGCATAAACTTGCAGACCAGAACGCAGTCGTTCAATGTGTCGGAAATGATATCTATCTTTACGGCAAAGGAAAACAGGGAACTCTTTATGCTGCATACGAATTTATTGAAAAATATCTCGGCTGCCGTTTCCTTGACGCTCACGGTTTTACCTATTCACCTAAAAAAGCAACGCTGACAATACCGGCTGAAACGCATATTGCCCGTTATGCTTTCCCTGTTCGTTCATTGATGACATACATCTATCCTGACAGTGAAAGTGCAACTCTGTTCCTGATGCGCAACAGACAGAATTTTGACTTGTCGGGACAGTACAACAAAAACGGAAATGTTTATAAACTTCTGCTGCCGCATCATAGTATGCCCATGCTGATTCCGCCTTTCAAATATGAAAAGCGTATTGTCAAACATCTGCATCCGCCCGTCTGGCTGAGAGATAAAGCATATTTTGAGACAAATCCTGAATTTTTCTCTGTGGATGAAAAAGGCAAACGCGTTCCGGACCGTCATTTGTGTTTTACTAATCCTGAGCTGCAGAAAGAATTGACCAAAAATATTCTGCGTCTCTATAATGAATTGAAGACTAAACCCGCCAATCTGGGCAGAGTTTTGCTTATGAATGTCAGTTCTTACGACAAGGCGTACAAACTTTGTTATTGCCCGAAGTGTATGGAATTGCAGAAAAAATACAATTCACCTGGCGCAACATTGATTTTGTATCTGATTGATTTGGCGAAAAAACATCCTGATATAATTTTTTACACTGATGCTTATCAGCGCAGTCTGACTCAGATACCGCCGACACTTAAAGAGAAATTACCGGATAATCTGATAGTTAATATCGCTCCGATAAATGCTCATTTCTCCCATTCATGGGCGGCAACTTCGCTGAACCGTCTGACCCGTGATGATATTGTCAACTGGAGCAAGCTTACCAAAAGAATATTGTTGTGGTATTATCCCAATCCGTATATCCGTGACGGCCGTTTTATGGCAGACCCTGCGGTGGCAACGGAGCGTATTGCCAGAGATATCCGTTTTCTGCGTGACTGCGGTATTGAGGGAACATTTTTTGAACATGATGCAGGCGGTTTGAGCGAACACACCAATTTTACCGCATTGCAGAGTTATGTTATGTTGAAACTGTTTCAAAATCCCGACCTTGACCACAATAAACTTGCAAAAGAATTTATTACTCTTTATTACGGTAAAGCCGCTCCTGCGGTTCAGCAGTATTATAATGAACTTGACAAATCTCACCGCAAATTCACTGCATCAGGTAAAACCTGGAATCACTCCTATTCAAATCACTATCTTACCATAGAACAGATGAAAAAGTGGAACAAACTGCTTGAAAATGCGCAAAAATCAGTCGATGGCGAATACGCGTTCCATCTTAAACTGCTGCGCATCGGTCTGGATACGGCAATTATTGAATATCTGCGGATGGATTTTGACAAAAATCTCTTTGATGAATGTAAAAACCGCATGAGAGCAACCATTAAAGAACTTGAATCCAAACGTAAAGTCCGCAAAGTACGCCGTCAGACTTTTTCTGAAAGATTTGAAAAGTGGATATCCGATATTGAAAACAGCCGTCAAGCCAAACCGATTCCTGCTGAATTTAAGAATTTTGACCGTAAAAACATTGTTATTATTGAACCTGAATTGAAGAATTTTGAAAGCCGTTTCCTGAAAGCCGACGGTCTTGCCAATTACGGTATGGCATTAAGCACACATCTGCCTGAATTCGGCAATTTCATTGCTTCAATCAACAAGGCGGGAGACGGCAAAACTTTTGATATGAAAATACCCGCCGCAAAAATCGCACGGAATGATTATGCAGTCTATAAATTTTCCGCAGTCAAACTTACTCCTGATTCAGCAGTGAAAATAATGAATGCTTTTTCAATTCCTGTCGGCAAAGTCACCAATTATGATGATTTGGCTTCATTGAATGTGAAATATGATGTTTATCTTTCATTGCGTTATGACGGCAGGTTCCGCAATGTTTACTGTGACAGAGTTTTTCTGGTAAAGGCGGCGAAGTAAGATGACAAAGCATGTATTTAATTTGACTGATTTTCTTGCAAATAATGCGGAAGACGCATTGCGTGCATGTTTTGCGGCGGCAAGAGAGGTCAATGCTCCTGTAAAAATCGTTATCCCTCCCGGAGAATATATTTTGTCTCCGACAGAACCGATAGAACTTTTTTCTGATTTGACCGTTGAGGCGGAAGGGGCAAAATTCTTCTGGCCTCAGCAGTGGACAGGAGCTGTTCACCGTGATATGTTCAAAGGAACCGATGTTTGCAATTTCAGTTGGAACGGCGGTTATTTTGAGGGCCATGTTTTTGATGTCCCTCCCGCAGTGCCGACATGGGCGCCTGAATGCTGCGCACGTTGTATTGTTATTGAAACATCTGCTGACGGCAGAACGGAAAATCTGCATTTCAGCAATATAGAAGGTCTTGACTGTTCAGGCAGTGTAGTCTCTGTTTACGGATATCTGCGTTCAAATGCGCAGAACCGTGCATGTAATATTGAGGTGCGCAACTGCCGTTTCAGACGGTGCGGTAAATTCATGTGGGATTACGGATATTTGTGGGAAAAACTGGTTTTTTCTGAATATTTCACTCCTGCTGAAGTTGCGCTCGGAGAACGTTACGCCTCTCCGGAAAACCGTTCAGGTGAAGTCCGTTTTCACGGGGACTGCATAAGTGTTGACTCCATGCCTGCTTTCAAAAAAGAGGAACGGCATCCTTTTGATACGATTGCTTTTTACGGTAAGGATTTACCGAGTGAAATTCAGCGTGGCAAATGCTATTTTCTGCTCGGAGAAAGCGGCGGCAAAGTTTATTTCTCTGACGTTCCCGGCGGCGAGCCGTTTAAAACTTCGGAGGCTTTACATTCAGGGATGTATCTTTTCCGTAATTTGTTCAGCGTTTTTCACTGGGGCTATGCTCCTGAAAATCAGGGCCCCGGCAAAGGCAGTCTGGATTTGGTCTGCTGCAATAATATCAATGTTTCTGACTGTGAATTGGGTGCAAACGGCGATGCCATGCACATTCACACATCATCTGATGTTGTATTTTGCAGAAATGTGATAAGCAGTGCCAGAATGGGGGCGTTTTTCCTCGCATTCAACTGTGACCATGCGGATATTTATGATAATACTGTTTACGGCACAAACGGCTCCAGAGTGCTGACACTTGAACGAGGCTGCCGTGAGGTGAATATTCATCATAATACTTTTTACGGCGGAGGCAGAGGCTGCTGGTTCAATCAGAACGACAATATAATTATAACTGACAATATTTTCAGAGATAATGTTCAGAAAGGTATTCAGCAAATCGGCGTCGGCCGCCGTTCTCCTTTCAGCGGAGCTTTTGAACAGTATCCTGAAATCTATTTTACTCACGCACTGAAAAGTTACAGCAATATCATTATGCGTAACAATTTGATAGAGTCCACAGTCAATAATACTCAGCCTGCAATCCTTTTTGAGAAAAACGGTTCGGGAATTATCCTTGAGGACAATATTCTGCAGGGGACTTCACGGGAGGTCGCCATTGAAGGCAACGCAGAAGTGCAGTACAGCAACAACAGCGGTGTTTCAGAATATAATAAAAAATCAGTTGCAGAACCGCTGTAAATATTTTGGGAGTTTGTTTTATGTCAGGCATTATCATCAATGAGGATTTTGAAAATTTTATGGCTTCACGGCCTATGGATAAAATGACCGAAGCAGGTCTGAAAGAACAAATTGACAATTACGCCCGCAAACAGGTCGAAATGATTGTTTTTTGCGGCAACGGTATGCGGGCGATGTTTGACAGTCATGTTTTTGAACCGCTTTGGAAAGATATGGAGGAATTGCCCGACGGACGGCTGATGTACCGCGGTGTTGAAGTTACCAATGATCCGCTTCCTGTCAAAAATAATGCCATGAACTGCAAACGCCTTTATGAAAATAATAAAAATCCGTTCAAAACGAGAATTGATTATGCCCGTTCCAAAGGTATAAAGGCAGGAGCAAGTATGCGTATGAATGATGTGCATTGGGCTTTGAAACCTGAATTTCTCATGCACAGCGATTTCTGGCGTGAACATCCTGAATACCGTCGCGCGGCATATCAGCCGACATGGACAGGACAGGCTCTGGACTATGCTGTTCCCGAAGTGCGTGAGCGGGCATTGGCGTTAATACGCGAATACCTTGAACGATTTGATTTTGATGCGATTGAAACGGATTGGATGCGTACACCGCCGCATTTCAAACCCGGATTTGAAGCACAGGGACTGCATATTTTGAATGACTTTATGCGTCAGGTACGCGGAATTGCCGATCAGGCAGAAACAAGATACGGTCATAAAGTCGATGTGCTTGTCCGTGTGCCGAGTGATCCTGACACTGCCCGCCGTCACGGTTTTGATGTTGTCCGCTGGGTGAAAGAAAAATGGGTTTCTCATGTCACTGTAACAAATTATTATGCAACGACGGATTTTGACCCGCCGCTGGAATTGTGGCGGATGCTTTTGGGGGATGAAGTTTCTCTTGCCGCGGGATTGGATATAAATTGCCGTCAGAACTTCAATGTTCCGCTCGGCTTCCGCAATACAGCTGAAATTATCAAAGGCTATGCCGCTTCATTTCTTCACAGGGGCGCAAATAAGTTATATTTTTTCAACCACATGGACGGCAACAAAAGCTGCATGTATGATTTTGACCAATTTCAAAATGTCCTTGACTGCGCAGGCAGTCTTGATACTGTTGAAGTTGAAAAACGCCGTCATGTCGTAACTTTCAATGATATGAATGCTCCCGGCACTCCGTTCAAAGGACCGCTCCTGCCGTTGAAAGTTGACCGTTATAATGCTGAAATACGCATAAATGTCGGTGGCGGCACTGCTGAACGGGAGGCAATTATTATTCTTGCTTCAGATAAATTGAGTGATGCAGTAAAAGTGCGTTTGAATACTGAATACTGCTCCCGCTGCGCTATGCCGGAAAATTATGAAAAACCGCTTGCAGACGGAACGTTTTGCGCATGGCAGATACCTGTAAATGTTCTGCACGACGGGGATAATGTTATAGAAATTGAATCCCGCAACGAAGATATTTTTATAAACTGGTGCGAGATTCTGATTCAGCATAAATAATTTTGTATAATTCTTTGCTGTTATTCACATTAGTCCTTCAGCAAATACTTATTTTTTGCAGGGGCTTACGCCGCCCCTGTAACACCATTATCATTTTCAAAAAACTCTTGTGTAATATAGAGCCGTTTTTTTTATAATGACGATTAACTTATTCCTGAATTTTTACAGCATGGATTCAGAAATGCGGTTGGCTTCTTTGACGAGTTTTTCGCCGCTGCCGATGAGTAAGACATGGAATGAACGCGGTTTAAGTTCAAGTTCAGGGACTTTTGAGCTTATTTCTGCTTTGGTTTCACCTTCACGGCAAATTGCAAGGAGATTGCCGTTGAGTTCAAATTGCGGTGTAATCTTTACTGTCTCGGAAGTGCTGTTTGCAAAAATCACCATTTTCATACCGTCTTTGTGCTGATAAACGGCATGGCGTACTTTCGGAGTGCTGACGACGGAAAATGTGCCGACTGCGCCCCATTTTGTGCGTATTTCAGGAACGGGAGTTTTGAAGTTCAGCGGGTGCAGCATATCGCCTTCATTGAAATATTTCAAAAGAGCTTTGCGCAAATGAGCGGCTTTTTTGACATAAGATTTTTTCTGTTCATCTTTCATATCGTGGTAATCAAACCAGCCGATTTGTTCTGACATGACCAGCTGTTCAGCGCATTTGGCAAAAAATGATTCATAATCTCCCGGATACTGGTGATTGTAGAGTCTGCCTGTAAATTGTATGCGTCCTGAATAAATTGAAGCAAAAAGCGGTATCTGTCCCGGATCCGTCCAACGCCATACCATATAACCGTCCATCGTTTGCAAATACGGGTCAGCGGCCTCCTCCGTATCGTGGGCAAGGTTCGGATATTCGGCACTCAAAGCACGGATTTTGCGGAACATCGGCTGATAACCTTTTTCGACCCATGCCTCCTCTGCACCGAGTGCGTGACCGTGTGAAGCATCGTAGCATTGATAAAATCTGCCGGTTGCAACCTGGTCGTGATAAACTGCGTCAAATCCTTGTGACGCAAGGCGTTTTGTCAATGAAACCATATAATTCTGCCAGCCGGAAGAGGCGGGGCATTGAACTGCATAAGGTGCGCCGTAATTTTCCATAACGGGTTTACCGTTGATATCTTTGACCGCGAACTTTTTGCCGTGAGTTGAATACATCCAGTCGGATTTGCCGTCAGGAGCATCTTTCTCACGCCACAAACGCGAGTCGATGTATGGTTTGACATAAATGCCGTGGGATTTAAGTTCATTCAGGGCAGGGAGGCTGAAATCTTTGGGATTGAAGTGCGGCCAGCCGCCTTTGGCGGGGTCGTCCCAGCCGTACCAGTGAAAAGCAATCGGCATTTCAAAATATTTTCGGAGTTTGATTACTTCATCTTTGGTTTTGCTGAAGCTCGGAAAATGAGAACATTTGACACCGAGAATCCAGATACAGTTGTTGCGGAACCATTCCGGAGTCGAGGTGCGGGGGAGGTCTTTTATCCACCAGTTTGCTTTGTCAGCGAGGAATTTTTTGTAAAGCTGCCCTGCATCAAACCAGTCGCCTTTGAAAAGTTCAATAACGAATTTTCCCGAAGTTTGAAAATCATTGCCGCCATTTTTCTCCGCAGACGTAAATCCGGCGTATAAATCCCAAGTGCATATTATGTTATTGAGTTTGCCTTTGACGGAGTAATATTTTGAGCGTGCCAGCGGGTCTTCAAAAGCAAAATATATGCCTGATTTTTCATCGTAATATGAACTGAACTGCATATTGGCTTTGCCTGACGGGAAATAGCCCTCCTGACCTCCTGTGAATTGTTCCCGGGTCGGATTTTTGATGAGAATACCTGACATGGAAGGATAGGTCAAAGCGTCATTGCCTGCAAGTTTTCTGAAGCGGACTTTCGGAAAAGTTACAGTTTCAATACGGATATTTTTGCTGTTGTTTTCAATTTTGAAATCGCTTTCCAAACGGGCATTTTTCAAAGTCAGATTTGACAGTGCTTTGATATTTTCGGCAATTTGCCATTGTATTGTAACAGTGTTGTCTTTTATTTTAATGATGCGCCATTTAGAATTGAAGGAGGTAAATTTCAAAACTTTTCTGTCGGGTGTTACGGCGTTGATTTCCCATTCAAGACCTTTGCGCCCGAAAATAGAGCGTTGCGCCAAGCGGTCATACATGCCGTAAACGGGAAAGCCTGTGCCGCTTTGCCCGAGTGAGGCTGTAACGATTGCTGCTTGCGGCGTTTTTATAAAGGTGAGTCCTTTTTTGTTCTGAGCTTTGAGCCATGCGTCAAAAAGGTGGTCAAAAGATTTTTTTGAACTCAGAAGTTCAGCGGATGGCAGAATGTTTTTGTCTTTTAAATCATATCCGTCAATGGCGGCGAGACTTACCGCATCCATGAGGAATTCTGCCTGCGGAGTTTTTGCTTGTTTGGTGAGAATATCAAGTTTGGACTGTAATTCAGGAGTAAGTTTTTTAACATCATTTTCAATGATTTTTACATGTTTTGAATTTGCCATAAGTTCGGCAATTTCATTTTCATTAAGCGGGTAATCATAGACAGCGGCTTTGGCTATTTCACCGTTCAAAAGCCATGTACCGCCGCCGAAACCGCAACCGATTTGAATCGGTTCTTTGACATGTTTCGGTGTGACATACATGAATTTGCCGCGAGCTTCAATACTGCCGTTAACATAAAATGAAACTCTGTAACCGACTTCAGCCTGAGTTATATCATTCAAGCGTTCAACGACGGCGATGAATTGCACCCATTGACTTTGCGGAGGATTTGAGCCGCCCCAGAAAGATGCCGCCCAGCGTTTGCCGCTGTTGAAGTTGTAATAAAGGCGTTTGCCCTCTCTGCCGAAAATAATTTCATGACCTTTTGACAGAATCATATCGCGGACGGTATAAGTGGCTTTTTGCTGTTCTTCGTTGAGTCGGACTTCTCCGACGAGAGTCATACCGCTGTCGGTGAAGTTGAAATCTGAGCTGTTTTTGAATTCTGCATAACCTTTTTTGCCGTTGAGTTTGAGTATTCCGTTTTCAAGTTTTGCACCGTTTTTGAGAATAATTGAATTTTGATGATTATGGTCAAAAAGAAAAACAGGCTCTTTTGCTCCATAAACATGCAGCGCACAAAATACTGCGGTAAAAAGTATAAACAGTTTTTTCATAAATCAATTCCTTAAATGTTATCAATCTTTGACGAAGAGCAGATAATCTATCATCAGTGCGTCGGGATTTTTTGAACCTTTGACGTATTGCGGACCTGAAAATTTGACTGAAGCATACAATGTGCCGTTTCCGTTCACCCAGCGGAAAGGAAATTGCAATGCCCAGTTCGCACCGGCATAAAAGAATATGCCGTTGGATGCTTTGAACTTTCCGATTTTGATAAGTCGGTAATTTTCATTGCGGATATTATCAGAATGAATTCTTGTCGAAGCGAGAACTTTTTTGCTGTGCGGAGAGTAAACGCCGAATTCGGTTATTTTGTTTTTTGTTTTGCCTGCACTTGTAATGGCGGCAGCTCCGTTCCATGCGCCTGACATGTCATACATACTGACAGCTCCGTTGGCACGGTTGAAAATGCCCCACGGAAGGACATTTACTTTTTTGTTTTTGAATTGGTCAGGGAGGTTGAATTTTTTGACTGAACGGGGAATGACTGCCGCACAGTCAACAAAAAGTTCCTTGTCTGTGCGTTTCATGGAAATATAAATGTCCGCTGCCGTATCGGCGGGAATTTGACGATACAATCCGAAAAGTGTATCATTTGCGGAATTTATATAGATTTGGTATCTGCCGTTATTGGCAAAAGGATAATTTTTGATACAGACCCAGTGATATTTGCCGTCAATCGGGAGTTCTTTTGCGGAGACGGGAATTGTTGCTTCACCTGCTTCCATCCAGTTGTTGATGACGATTTTGAGTGCTTTATTTTTTGTAAAAGGTATTTTTACTGCTTTTTTGAGAAATGCTGTACTGTCGTCAACAAGTCTGCCGCTTTTCTTTTTATCCTGTGAAAAATTGCAGGCAGGAATGATGGCAAAATTCTTGCCGTCAGCTTTGAATTCGGCAGGAATTACGGCTTGATAATTGTAAGATTTCAAACTGTTTAAAGTGGAATTAAGAGCATTTACTGCACTTTTTTTGTGCGGGTCATTACCGTAAAAATATTCAATGGAGTTGAGTGTCTCTTTGCGGAGAGTTTCCAGCAAATCGTTGAAGTTATACTCTTTGTTAAAACCATTGAGATACGGACGGCGGTAAAGCATTGAACCGATGAGCGGGGCTTTTTCAAAACGTACATGTTTCAGATGTTCAGGTGAATTTTTAACTGCAATTTCCGCTTCTTCGAGCAGTTTGAAAACGGTTCTGAAATATTTATCATCCATATAATCACGGCGGCCGGGTGCCCATTCACCGATACGGTGCGGAAAATTGTCCTGACGCTTCTGCATATAAGCAAGAAGTTCAGTCATTTTTACGGCGGCATTACCGTAATAATCCTGCATGAATTCTTTTTTGAGTTCATCAGCATTGCAGTTTAAATCGTCGGTAAGTTTAGCTCCGAGATAGCGGTGCAGTGCAAAAAAGCTGTTCCAATGCGGATATTCGTATTCTGCAAAAAGATATCGGACATTGCAGTCATAGTTGCGTTTGATATCTTCTGCAACAGAGCCGACACGCAAATTTGCTTCGGGAATTGACGGGAAAAGACGCCAGTATTCCCAGCGGCAGATGTGGTCGGTAAATTTTGACCATGCAAAGTTGCGTTCATTGATTTCAGCGTTGAGTTTGTGACTGAGCGGCCGCATGCTGTCGTAAGTATAATATTCTCCGCCCATTTCAGCCCCGAGAAAGGCGAGGTGCATACTGACATTTTTTGCCGCTTTGATATTTTTCGGCGGCAATGCGGTATAGGTGTAAGCAAAAGTGCGAATGATAACATCTGGATAATCTTCGGCAATATTGCGGGCAATAAAGTTTATGAAATCAAGCAGTGTGCCGGAGTATGAACCTTCACGCTCTGCGATTGCCATACAGTTTTTGCAGACGCATTTGTGGTAGTTGTCGTTGTGACTGATGTCGTAGAAAACGGGGGGAGGGTAATTGCCTTTGGCGGCGGCGCGGCGGTCGGCTTCAATAAATTTGCGGAGTTGAGCAATTACAAGCTGACGGACTTCGGGATTGGTAAGACACATCTGTCCCGGACCGACAGGATTTTTCGGAATCGGACGTGACCCGTCGGGTTGAAGAGCATAAAGCTCTTTTTTATCCTTAGGCCAGAATTTCATGTAGTCATGCGCAGTATGGTGCGGACGGTCACCGCCGATAAGTTTGTGCATGCCGGTAAGCGTTTGAGTATAGCTGAAAAGTTTGTTGAACTCTTTGAATTGATGAGATTTGGTTGACCAGTCAAGACAGTCGTAAATCCAGCGGGCATCGTATGAAGGTTTGCGTTTCAAATCCCATTTGCCGACAGTTAAATCGGGATTAACGGGGATTTTTACAGTCTGTTCATCATAAATACGGATTTTGGCATGGCGTTCAAGGTAGTCATAAACAGCATAAATTACACCGCGGTTGAACCCGCCGGTAAGAATGAGTGAGTCGCCGACGGTGCGTACAATCCATTCTTCGCGGGCAAGTTTTGAATAATCAATACCGTTTTTGCGGCTGAAAGCGGTATTGCCGATATAAATGGTATTTTCAGAATTATTCTGATTTTCTTTTGTAACCGTGAATGTTTTGCCAACAGTTTTTCCGAGGAAAAAAGCAAGCTTGTCAGCGGCATATTTTTCTGCCGCATCAGCTTTGACGGGGATTGCAATGTTGTAAGAGGCAAGTTTTTTTTCCGAACCTGACAAAAGCGAAGTTCCGCACAAGATAAAAATTGCGGCGGCGAGCATGAGTGTTTTTTTTAACATTATTTCTCCTTGTTTTTAAGTTGTTGAATTGTTTACTGCTATATTATAGCACAAAAAATTGATTTTGCACAGTATTATCCGCTAAAAAAACAGTATTATCTGCCAAATTTTGTTTGTATTTTTAATAAAATGCTGTATTTTTTCATCGGAGGTGTTTTTTATGCATAAAGAAAGAATTGAAAAATATGAAATAAATAATTTCCCTTTGCGGGTGATTATCACAGATACAGATAAAAATGTGCCGGTTCACAGTCACGATTTTATTGAATTGGTATTTTTTGTCAACGGTGTTGCGACTCACAGTATTTTGCGCGGCGGCAAAAAAGTGTGTTATCCGGTCATGCAGGGGGATTTCTTTTCTGTAATGCCTAAAGAAAAACATTCCTACGAGAGCAGTAATGCACATTATTATAACATTATTTTTTCCCCTGAACTTATCTCCAACGAATTGCATGAATTAAAGGAATTCAGAACATGGAACAGTTTTTTCGGTATGAATGATTTGGATTCCAGATTTAAAGTACATCTTGCCGCAAATGAACGTGTGGAGATGGTGCAGTATATCAACAGACTGCTCAATGAACTTGAAAAAAGAGCCGCAGGTTATAAAATTTGCGCCCGTTCAATTTTGCTGGAAATATTGCTTATTGTTCTTAGGTGTACTCCCAAACGGATGCTGCACGGAGTTAAAGTATTGAAATCAGATAATGCCATCCTCAAGATTATCAATGAGATGGAGGAAAATCCGGAAAAGCATTACTGTTTGAAAGAACTTGCCAGAAAAGCTAATATGTGCGTAAGCGGTTTTACTAAAAAATTCCGCAATCTGACAGGTACTTCGCCGACTGAATATTTGCTGTCTCTCAGGATAGAAAAAGCAGAACAGCTTATTTTGTCTTCTTCAGCAACGATTTATACTGTCGCAGAACAATGCGGATTTTATGATATAAATTACTTTATAAAAGTTTTCCGACGCTTCCGCGGTGAAACTCCGGCAAAATTCCGCAAAATAAATAAATCAACAGAGGGAACGCAAAAGTAAAAGTAAAAGTAAAAGTAAAAGTAAAAGTAAAAGTAACTGTGTGATAAAAAAATGACTGATTTATTGCATGGAAGGCGTTCCATCTGCCCATATATTACGCTGATGCGTTCCGCTGCCGGTCCTGTCACCGGAGTCAGTTGTGTATTTTTTGAGTTATATAAATGAGGATTTTTTCGGCGATTTCTTTTTTGGGACAGAGGTCAAAAATTTCTCTGTGTCCGCTGCGGTCAATAATTGTGACTGCATTGACATCAACTCCGAAACCTCCTTGTGATGACGAACTTACATCATTGGCGATGATAAAGTCCAAGTTTTTGCGTTCAAGTTTTGACTGAGCATTAGCAAGGATATCATTTGTTTCGGCGGCGAAACCTGCGATTATCTGTCCTGCAACTTTGTTTCTGCCGAGAGTTTGCAGAATATCTTCGGTGCGTTCAAGTACAAGAGTGAGGTCGCCGTCGGATTTTTTCATTTTCTGTTCATGAACGAATTTGGGACGGTAATCAGCAACTGCTGCACACATGATTATCAAATCGGCATCGCGGCTTTCGTTGAACATAGCTTGTGCCATTTCAGCTGCGCTTTCAATTCCGATACATTCGACTTGAGGCGGCACGGGGAGGGTGACGGGACCTGAAACAAGAACAACTCGGTCGGCAAAATCAACAGCTTTTTCGGCGATGGCGTAGCCCATTTTACCGCTTGAGCGGTTGGTGATGAAGCGGACAGGGTCAATTTTTTCACGGGTGGGACCTGCGCTGATAAGGATTTTTTTGAATTGTTTCATCTTTTTTGCTCCTCAAAGTTGAATGATGTGCCGCAGTTGCCGCATCGGGCAGGAGTTATACTGTAAGGAATATGTTTTGAACAGCATGGACAGCATACAAATATAAAATCTGCGGCAAAAGAACCGAACATAAGTACGCAGAGTATAAAAGCTCCGAAAAGACGGATTTTTTTGTCTGTTTTGTTGTGGTGAAGTTCACGCGGATTTTCTTTTTGCAAAACGGCAGTATCAAGTACAGCTGCATCTGCTTCCGATTGAATAAGTTTTACGGAATTGACACTTTCGTTGCCGTCTTCAAAAATGGTGTTTAAAATACCGCAGATAAGAATGATGAAAGATAATGAAAAGACAATCATTAAAACTTTACGCAATTTTATTTTGCGGGCGATATCTGAACTGATATTATTCATTTTTTATTTTTTTGCTTTCAGGAAATTTTCGATTTTTTTGCGTTCTGCGGTACGGAATATTACAGAATGCGGCATGTTAAGAGAGATGTTTTTGCCGTTATCATCAGTCAGCTGCAGCATGTTTATTTGATTGAAATCGAGGTCTTTTTCAAGAACAAATATGCTTATTGCATGGGGATTTGCTCCGGTCATGGTGATTATCTGATGAGATGATTCCAGCGGGAAATGCTGAGCATCTTTTCTTAGTTTGAGATGTTCCGTAAGATATAAAAAACTGCTGTCATCATGGCGCATGCCGAAACGGTGGATGCTGAAAATATTTTTACTGTCAAAAACACTCCATGTGCTGTAATCATTATTCCACACTTTCCGAAAGTCGCTGAGAGATATTTTTTTCAGCGGATTTTTTCTGTTTACAGCAACGATAATCGGAGTTGAGGCGTATTGAATTACAGCAAATTCAGAAGCAATATTCTCAAGTTCAGCGGGAGTTTTTTTTACAAGAACCATATCGGTTTTGCCGTCGGCAAGTTTTTTCAAGGCACTATCAAAAGTATCTTTTTCAACAGTGCAGGCAAAATCGCTGTCTGCTATTGAATTTGCAAACATGATTTCACGGAACGGGATATCCGAACCGCTTGTGTTGCAGACTGCAAAACCTTTGTCCGATCCGCTGAGTATGCTGCATAAAATACAGCATACAGCAAGCGTCAAAATTTTAGCGGAGATAGCCATTTTTGTGATTTAATTTCCATTTCCATGCAGATTCAATGATTGCTTCGGCGTTTTCAAATTGCGGTTTCCAGCCGAGGAGTTTTTTGATGCGGTCGGAACAGGCAATAAGTGTATCGGGGTCGCCGGCGCGTCGGGGGGCGATTTCATAATTTATCTTTTTGCCGGAGACTTTTTCGGCGGCTCTGATAATTTCAAAAACGCTCAGACCTTTACCTGTGCCGAGGTTGTAATGACCGCTTTCGGGAGCGTCAAGAGCGAGCATGTGAGCTTGAGCAAGGTCAAGAATATGAATATAGTCACGGACACAGCTGCCGTCGGGAGTATTGTAGTCATTTCCGTAAACCATGAGTTTTTCGCGTTCCCCTGCCGCAACTTGCAAAATAATCGGAATGAGGTGAGTTTCAGGATTGTGAGCTTCGCCGAAGTTTTCTGTTGCGCCTGCGGCATTGAAGTAACGCAAGGCGGCATATTTGATGCCGTGGATTTGTGAGTACCAGTTAAGGATTTTTTCAAAGCAGAGTTTTGATTCACCGTAAGGATTGATCGGTTTTTGCGGATCATTTTCACTTATGGGACATTTGTCGGGCTGCCCGAAAGTTGCAGCGGTACTGGAAAAAACAAAATTTCTGATATTGCCTGCAACTGCGGCGTCGGCAAGGTTTATGCCATTGGCGATGTTGTTGCGGAAATATTTTGAAGGATTGGTCATGGATTCGCCGACAAGAGAGGCGGCGGCAAAGTGCATAATGCCGTAGAAATCGCCATCTTTGGCAACTTGAATTATTTTATCGCGGTCGGCAAGGTCGCCGAGGATAAATTTTGCCCGCGGGTCAACAGCATCAAAATGACCGGTTACGAGAGAGTCGTAAACTGTAACGGCGTAACCGTGGTCAAGCAGATATTCAGTACATGCACTGCCGATGTAACCGGCACCTCCTGCAACGAGAATGTGTTTCATTTTTTGGTATCCTTTCAAAAAAAATCAATAATTTTCAATAATTTACTATATTTTTTTGATTTTTCAATTTAAGTATTGAAAAAAAGGTGTATATTATAGTATTATGAAAAACGATGAGAGAAAAATTTTAATTGTCGGTCTTGGCTTGCTGGGTATGTCATTGGCAATGGCTTTTCGCCGTGCCGGTATATATGCTGCAGGTTACAACCGTCATAGAGAAGCTGTTGAATTCGGCATCAGCAACGGGTATCTTGTGCCTGAATCAGCGGAAAGTCCGGAAGAACTGCTGTCCGAAGCGGATGTGGTTTTTCTGGCTCTGCCTATTCCGGCAACTGTTGAGTTTATTGAAAAGAACGCATCTCTCTTTAAAAAAGGTGCAATTGTTACTGATTTGAACAGTACTAAAGGCGCATTCATGAGCAAGGCTCGTGAAGTTCTGCAGCCGCAAGGTGTGCGTTTTGTCGGCAGTCATCCTATGGCGGGAACAGAGAAATCGGGATACAGAAATGCTTTTGAAACACTGTATGACGGTGCGGATGTTTTTATCTGTTCTGATGATTTTGAGAGCAGTGAAACTGCTGTTATAGAAGAACTCTGGCAGTCTGTAAATTGCAAAACTGTGCGTATAACTCCGGAGAAACACGACCGCCTCGTTGCACGCACCAGTCATGTTGCGCACATTCTGGCATCGGCGTTGACTGTAAGTGTGCTCGGTTATGAGGATAAATTGGATAACTTTGCAGGTTGTGCAGGCGGTTTTCGTGACACTTCAAGAACTGCGTCAAGCAATCCTGTAATGTGGAAGGAGATTATTGAAAACAATCGTGAAGCAGTACTTGATGCTATGGATTACTTTGACCGTGCATACAGTAATTTCCGCAAAATAATTGAGGAAAAACGGTTTGACGATTTTGAAAAGGAGTTTGCCCTCGGACGCGAATTGCGTGAAGAGTGGCTGGAATATATGGAAAACAAAAAAGGCAAGAATAAAAAATGACAGAAAATAACTCAAATTATTCTGATGCAGTGAATGTTGAAGGCGCAACCGTCTTTCTCGGCGGGCGTGAAATTCTGCACAATATTTCATGGCAAGTTAAAAAAGGCGACCGCTGTTTCATTCTCGGGGCTAACGGCGCAGGTAAAACAACTCTGGTTAAAATGCTCATGGGCTACGCATGGCCGCTTTTCGGTGCACACGTCAGCGTTCTCGGCGAAAGATTCGGTCATACAAATCTGATTGAACTTCGCAAGCGTATTGCATGGGTCAGCCCTTACATGCAGCAGATGGCGGACCCCGAACTCAAAGGGTTGGAATTGGTTGTCTCCGGAGTTGACAGCACTTTCGGACTGTTCCGCAAAATGCTCCCGGAAGAAGAGGCAAAAGCAATCAGTATTTTGGAAAAACTCAAATGCGTTCATCTTAAAGATCAGCAGCTTATGACTATGTCAAGCGGCGAACAGGTCAAAGTTCTTATCGCCCGTGCCATGATGAATAATCCTGAACTGCTTATTTTGGACGAACCGAGTGTTTATCTGGATATCGCAGGGCGTGAATTTCTGCTTGAAACAATTGCAGAAATGGCACATGACCATCCTGAAATAACTATAGTCTTTATTACTCAGCGTATTGAAGATATCATGCCCGTTTTTGATAAAGGCATGATTCTCAAAAGCGGTAATATCCAAAGTTACGGCAAGCGTGAGGAAATTCTTACCGAAAAAAATCTTTCCGAGGCTTTTGACCTCAACATTCTTTTGACTCCGGGTAAAAACGGCAGACTCTGGTCAATGATAGGCTAAAATACAAGTGAGGTAATTTTGAACGGCAGTGATACTGAAATTATAGTAAATGACAGCGAACCTGAAATAACGATAAAGCTGGACACTATTGAGCTTGAGCGCACTATGCGCTTGTCTGATAAGGAGTTGCAAAAAGCTGTCAGACAGGCTAATCAGGCCCATGATGATGATAACAGTCAAGGTAATACAACATCAATTTTCACGCTCGGCAAAACATCTGCTTTCAGTATGATTTTTGATAAAAAGCGTGATGTTGATGATGACCTTGCACGCACTGCCGACCGTACCGGTACGGAAGAAAAAAATATTGAAGACCTCAAAGAAAATGATGTTCTGCTACATTCGGTTGAAGATTCTTTTGAAATAATCAGCAAAATAGGAGAGGGGGGGCAGGGAATTGTTTCCACTGCCGCCGACCGCTCTCTCGGACGCATTGTCGCTTTGAAATCACTGCACAGCAAGTTGAATAAAAAGCATGATTCGCGAGAACATTTTATTGCTGAAGCAAAAATTACAGCTCAGTTGGATTATCCGGGAATTGTTCCTGTTTATTCATTGAACGGAGATAAATCCGGCGGTCTGCATCTGGCAATGAAGTTTATTAACGGCGAAAATCTTGCAGATTATCTTGAACGCATCCGTAAACAATACAAAAGCGAAGGGATAAATAAATTTAATGAAAGTCATTCTCTCCGCAAGCGTATAGAGATTTTTCTGCGTACCTGTGATGCTGTATCTTATGCTCACAGCCGTAATGTTATGCATTGCGATTTAAAGCCTGAAAATATTATGCTCGGTCAGCATAATGATTCATATATCATGGACTGGGGGATTGCCCGTCTGATAGATGACCCCGCATATAATCCTGATACCTGGACACGGCCGAACTCTATTTCAGGAACTCCGCGCTATCTTGCTCCAGAGGCGGTAGAGGGGATTTATACCGATGAGAGAATTGATATTTACGCACTCGGACTTATTTTGTTTGAGTGTGTGTACCTAAAAAGCGCATACAGCGGCAAATCAGCCAAAGACGTTATTGCAAAAATAAAAAACGAACAGACTGCAAAGTTTACCCATGCTTTCAATGTCCCCGTCAGCAAGGATTTGCGCGCTATAATCCGCAAGGCAATCGCACACAATCGTGAAAAGCGTTATCAGACTGTTAATGAGCTTGCGGATGATATCCGCTCTTATCTTGCCAATGAGGAGACAATTGCCAGACCTGACAATTTTTTCACAAAGATATATCGGTTCAGCCAGAGACATATAAAAATACTTTTGATACTCGGACTTTTTTGGCTGCTTATTGCAGGTGCGGCAGTAAGTTATTCTGTTTACCGTGAAAATCAGCGGGCGAATTTTATTTTGCAGCGAGATGTGGCATTGAGCGAGGCGTATTCAAAAGCATTGTATGTTTCAGGTCTCATTGAGCTGCAGATGCACCATGTTTCAAGTTCATTGAAGAACTTGTCGGCATATATTTCATTTTTGCTCAGTCATGATGTTGCCGCAGAGGCTGATTACAGTAAAATTTTCTGGTATCCTGATGAACAGAAAAAGGAAAAGCGGGCGTCAGATATTGTTTTTTCTGCATTGTGTAATAAATATATTACTGTAAACCGTATGAGTTTCAATCATCCTGACGGCAAATATGATAAAAAAATGTTTGATAATATGCGGAGAATGCAGACTTTGCAGGGGCTGCTGCGGGATGAATTTTTAAGAGGTGATATTTTCCGTGATAAATCTTCTGTTGACAGGATGTCTGAAAAAGAGGCTGAGAAATATTTTTATCAGAACGGTTCGCCAAAGTTATGGATACATTGCGGATTTGAGGATGGACTTTATTTCTGTATGCCGGGTTATCTTGATCAGCCTGATAAATACGACCCGCGGACGCGCATGTGGTATATTGCGGCGGCAAATAAAACACCGTTTGACGATGTTATTTGGAGCAAGCCGTACGTTGATGCTGTTTCCAAACGGCTGACACTTACAGCTTCACTGCCGATTTTCGTCAATAAGAAACTGCACGGTGTAATTGCAGTTGACAATATGCTCAGATATATTGCAAGATTTATGAAAAACAAAGGCAATACAGACTCATTTCTGCTGGAAAAAGCCATTATTGACAGTGACGGCAAAACTATTCTCGGAACCCGTGAGGATTATTCTGTCAAAGATGAACTTAAAGACGGCGAGGATAAAATTCACCAGACAAGCAATTTCTTTGACGATGAGCGTACATTCAAAATCATACGGAGACGCAAAAACGGTATGCTGACGGTGAAAACAGTACACGGCAGAAATATTGTTTATCTTTTTTACCGTATCAATACGCATGATTGGCATTATGTGGAAAAAATTGATTTGGATATGCTTTTGTCAAGTATCGCAGAAAAACAGAAAAACAAAACGGAAAAGTATTGATGTTTCATTAAAATAATTAAAATTTGATAATCACTTGAAATATCGGTTGCTTTTACAGCAAAATATATTATATTAATGTAAAACTATTATAAATACGGATTAAATATGAGTGGAATTTATTTTGTAAGTCTCGGCTGTCCGAAAAATCTGGTAGATACTGAAGTTCTTGCCGGTATTTTGCTCAGCAGCGGGTATAATATAACATTTGATGCCAAAGAGGCGGATGTGTATCTGATAAACACATGCGCATTTCTGCCGTCTGCCCGGGAAGAGGCGTTTGAAGAAATTCAAAAGGCGGTGAACTGGAAAAAACGCGCCCGCAAACAGAGCCGCCGTGTGGCTGTTGCAGGTTGCCTGCCGCAATACGGTTCAGATAATCCGTTCAGGGAAAAATTTCCCGAAGTTGACTTCTGGCTCGGTGTAAATGATATTCCATCTGTTGCTGAAATATTGAAAAAAGAAGATATCAGCAATGCTTCAAGCGCAAATCCGCATTATCTTTATGACCACAATACTCCGAGACTGCAGTTGACTGTGCCGCACATGGCTTATTTAAAAATCGCTGACGGATGCAATAATTGCTGTACATATTGTGCCATTCCGCATATCAGGGGCAAATTGAGAACCCGCACTCAATCAAGCGTACTTGAAGAGGCTGAAAATCTTATTGCCAACGGCGTAAAAGAGCTTGTAATTGTTGCTCAGGATGTTACTGTTTTCGGTCACGACCGCCCTGAATCCGGCGAAAGTTTGAGTTCATTATTGCAGGAATTGGATAAACTTGAAGGAGAATTTAAAATCCGTTTGCTTTATACACATCCGGCACATTATACAGATGAATTGATTGATACTCTTAAAAATTCAAAGCATGTCATGCACTATCTTGATATGCCTTTGCAGCATATTTCCGACAGAATTCTCAAGGATATGAACCGCCATGTAACACAGGCACGGGTAAAAGAAGTCATCCGTAAACTTCGTGAGGCAATGCCTGATATTGTCTTGCGTACTACTTTTATTACAGGTTTTCCGGGGGAGAGCAAGAGTGAATTTGAGGAGCTTAAAGAGTTTATAAAGGAAGTCCGTTTTGAACGCTGCGGAGTGTTTCCGTATTCTGCTGAACCCGGTACCAAGGCTGCTGAAATGGAAAATCAGATTGATTTTGAAACAGCTTGTGCCAGAGCTGATGAACTTATGGAAATTCAAACAGAAATCATGCTGGATTATCAGGAAAGTATGGTCGGTAAAGTAATTGAAGTAATTGCTGATGATGCTGAAAATTCCCGTGCGATAGGCCGTGGAACTGCAGATGCTCCTGAAATTGACAATATGGTCGTTTTCGGCGGCAGAAAATTGAAAACAGGTAAGTTTTATAAAGTCCGTATCGAAGCGGTATCGGACTATGATTTAATAGGAAATGTTATAGAAACGGAGAAGAAAAAATGAACATTCCGAACATTTTAACAGTAAGCCGCATAGTAATGATTGCAATTGCTGTGGCTTTGTCTGCATTTTGCGGACCGCGTGTGGAACAGATGACTGCAACAATTCAGGTGTTCCGTATAATCGTAATGGCGCTGGCATTTTTGGCGGGTGTAACTGATTTGCTTGACGGCTATCTTGCCCGCAAATGGAACCAGATAACCGATTTCGGTGCCTTGATGGACCCGCTGGCGGATAAGATTTTTGTTGCATCATGCATGCTTATTGCAGTGGAATACCGCTTGATGCCGTCATGGATTGCGATTGCGGTTCTTGCCCGTGAATTCATGGTTACGGGATTGCGTTCATTAGCTGCCAAAAAAGGAATTGTTATATCTGCTGACAAATTCGGCAAACTTAAAACTGCGATGCAGATGCTTATGCTGGCATTGGCAGGTGCATCATGGATAGGCTGTTTTGATTTGTGGACTAAATATACGCCGCAGTGGTACATCTGGATTGTTTATCTTTGCGGCGTTGTATTTGTAACTATGTATTCAGGCTTGTCTTATTTTGTCAAATTCCGTTCTGTTTTCATGGAGACAAAATGAGAATTATTGATTTTCATACCCACTATTATCCTGACAAAATAGTGGAAAAGGCATTGAATAAAGCGATTGAGTTTATCAAACCTGTTACCAATGGTACCCGCGCGGGACTTTTGGAATCAATGAAGAAAAACAATATCGCCTACAGTGTTGCGCTTCCGATGGTTAACTGCCCGGAGAATGCACGCAGTTTGAATTTATGGGCGAGCAGAGAGAATCATGATGAAATAATTATGTTCGGTTCTGTGCATCCGGAGGAGGAAAAACCGGAAGAAACATTGAAATATGTTGCAGAATTGGGGATGAAAGGTATTAAAGTACATCCTGAATATCAGAATTTTCATTTTGCCGACCCGAAATATGACAGAATATGGAGTGCTTGTGCGGATTTGGACTTGATTGTACTGACTCATACGGGTTTTGATGTTATGTTTCCGCCGCCGTATCATTGTACGCCTGAAGACCTTGCGCAAGTAATCAATCGTCATCCGAAACTTAAATTAGTCGCTGCTCATGGTGGCGGAATGCGTATGTTTGATGAGGTGGAGAAACATCTTTGCGGTAAAAATATCTACTTTGACCTTGCATTCATGAATGAGATGAATATTGACCGTGAAACGCTAAATCGTTTATTAGTAAGACATAATGAGGATTATATACTGTATGGCAGTGACAGCCCGTGGTGCGATCAGGGGGAAATGATAGAAATTGTGCAGAATTTGAGCTTATCAGATGAAGTAAAAAAGAAAATTTTCTATAAAAATGCGGAAAAATTGCTTAAAATCTGAAAAAAACGAAAAAAAATGCGATTTTTTTTAGAAATGAACTTGCATTTTTTCAAAAGTGTGGCATTTTATACAACATATAACGCTCCGGCATAGCTCAGCGGTAGAGTAGGTGGCTGTTAACCACTTGGTCCTTGGTTCGAATCCAAGTGCCGGAGCCATTTTTATTTATTAAAAATGGAGACAAACCGCAGGTTCAGCAGATTGAGAAATCAATCTGCTTTTTTGTGTCAACAGGGGAAAATTATTTTTTACTTGTACAAGGCAACGGAGCGGACTTGCAATTTTCCCAAAATATGCTAATTTAACAGTGTGCTGTAATTTTTTATATGAAGGAATACTGTTATGAAAAAATTGATTTATTGCCTGGTGTGTCTGGCTTTGTGTGCAACAAGTGCGGTTTACGGTAAAAATGTCATCACCAAAAAACGTTACGGCAGCCGGACTATATATATCCGTCAGATAAGACCCGGCGGAGATATCGACGGTATCCCTCTGAAAGGACAGGAGCTGGAAAAGGCTGCGATCCGCTTTTTTGAAATGATGGACAAGGTTCCGCTCAAACTTATCTCGGCTTCCGGAATCCGGCAGGTCGGATTTTATAAGAATTTGCAGCTGAAAAAAGTTCCGGCATCCGGTGTCGCCAGCGGCAACATAATGTATCTGGTTGATCACTTTTCAGAGCATACTTTTTTCCATGAATTGTTTCACATCTTTGACCGGTATTCCCGTTCTACCCGCTGGTGCAAAACCAATCACAAGGATTTTGTCTATACCGGAAGTGATTTCTATTCCAAAAACAGTTCCGGAAGAAAGGCGAAAAAGAAACGGAAAAATCTGGAAGAAAAACGCTTTGACGATGACTTCATTTCCCGTTATGCAATGAGCAACGAAAAA
>JAZOSO010000033.1:0-40242 GCA_045657185.1 Victivallaceae bacterium
CGGAGATAAAATCGTATTGTGGGTGGAAACCACCTCCGCCAACGGCAAAAAGGAAACCTTTACCATGTATAGTCCGACAACTCAGGACAGTGATATCTGGATGCTGTCAAAATCCGGTGACAGTATTATTTTCAACTGGGGCGATTTCGGGGTCGATTACGGAAAAAAATCCCAGAACGCCATCAATCCGGCAGGGTTCCAGTTTGCAATTTCCACCAATGCCCCTACTTCCGGTCAGCCTTTGCCGGGGATCATTGCCACATTGCTTGTCGGCGGCGGCACTCTGGCTTACCTGAAAAAGCGTAAAAAACTTTATGAAGCAAAATGAAAAAACTCAGGAAAACGCATGTAGTACTTATTGCCGTTTCTTTACTGATACTTGCCGGAAGTGTCGGTATTACAGCTTTTCTGCTTTTTTCAAATTATCAGAATGTCTCTCTTTTTAAACAGGCGCAAAATAATTTTGCGCGTGGTGACGAGCAGTCTCTTGACCTCGCTGAAGCTCAACTTCTGCAGTTGGTACGCAATGATGATGACAATGAGACTGCTTATATCATGCTGGGTGAAATTGCAGGAAAACGCAAGATTTACCCGGAACAGATTTATTACTGTTACATGGCGCACAAGCTCAATCCTTTAAGTGACAAAAGCAAGGATAATTATATCAGGAGTATGCTTTGGGCCCGTGAATTTGAACGGTTGGAAAATTTTTTATCTCATCAATATGACCTGACCGATGAACAAAATCAGTTTCTTCTTTACTGTGCAGGACAGAACGGCAATATAAATAAGTATAAAGCTCAATATCAGGCGGACAAAATGCTCAACCGTCTGACTTTTTTGCTTTTTAAAGATAAAAAATCTGCCGACAGTCTGAAACTTGAGACCTTGGCGCAATTCAAAACAGATGACCTTTTTTTACAGCAGGAGATACTTGCCGCTCAGGCAGAACTTTATTTGGAAGACGGAAAAATCAATGCTTCCGAAAATGCACTGCTGAATGCGTATAAACTTAACGAATTTGCATTTGCTCCTGCATTAGGCAGGTTTTATGCCAACTTCCGTTCCTTCGGTCAGGCGTTGAAGATTTTTGAAAAATATCTTGAGACTTATCACGACTTGTCTGTTGCCATGCAGACAGCAGAGATATACTGCCTGCTGAATTTGACTGACAAAATTGCCGCACTCCGTAAATTGTATCAGTCCGACTCCGGCAATAGTGCCATGCTCGGCTGTTATTACTTTGATGCACTTGCAGCATTGGCAAAAAACGATATGGCTGCGCTGAAAGAATTTGTCATGCCGCTCAGAAAAAATATCAATACTCCGCTTGCCGCTTTTATGTTTCTTGCGGCGGATATTCAAAACAAAGACTATGCGCTTGCCGCACAAAGTTACAAAAATCTTGTCTCCATGCGTCCTTATCTTGATTTGCAGAGCCGTGCGGACGATATGGTTTCAGAGATGCTGAAACAGTCGCTTGCTGATGGTAAAGCAGCTCAACTCATTCCGACAGCAAAACTTCTTTACAGCCGCAAGCCTGATGTTTTTACTGCCAAATATATTCTTTTGAGTGAAAAAAATACAAGTATATTTGACGGAACTCTGCTTCGTGATGCGTTGAAGAAATTTCCGAAAGACGGGGGGCTTATCAAAATTGCAGTTGAGTATTACCTCAATACTGATATTGCTGAGGCAAAAAAATATATCAATACTTACAGCAGACTTTTCCCCGACCGCAAAAAAGATATGCTGCGCTATCAGATACTTGCAGCAATGGCGGAGAAAGATTTTGATACTGTATCACTGCTTTTCAAAAATAACTTTTCTCCTGAAATATGTCCTGCTTACTGGGATTTTGCTTCAAGTACCATGCGTGAAGATGATTTGAAGTTTCTGAGTCGTAATAAACTTTATGCTCCGTTCTGTCAGTCGCTGCTTGCTATGAAAAAAGGTGATAAAAAAGCCGCCTGCAATCTATTGGCAGGAGCTGATGCTGCTGATAATTGGAATTTGCTCTTTTTTGCCGCAAAAACTTTGGCGGAGAACGGAAAAAATCAGGAGGCTCTGGCAAAATATGCACTTTTCAAAAAGGAGTCGCCTTATTATATCGCAGTATTGCTGAATACGGCGGAAATTTATGCGGAACAGGGTAATCTCAGCCGCGCGCTTTCACAGGCTAAACAGGCGTATAAGCTGTATCCGGCTCTGCCGGAAGCACAACTTTGTTATGCAGATAAACTTTATCGCAGCGGTCAGCTGACGGAAATTCCCGATGTTGTTAAATTAACGGTAAATTCACCTTATAGGCGCAGATTGGAATTTTTGCTGGTTCAGGGATTGCAGAAACGCATTGAAATCGGGTACGGCAGAGCTGACGACAAACAGCAGAAAGATGAAGTAAGGGATTTGTGCCGTCAACTGCTGCTGCTTGACAGCAACAACAAAATTGCTCAGGAATATTTGAAAAAACTTAACAAAATGCCGCAGTAATATTATGGAAAATATCATTCGCAGACTTATAAAACATCCCCCCGCAGTGCTGTATGCAGTCCTGCTGGGGTTCGTTGCATTTTCAGCGGCGGTTCCGATGTTTACAGCGGGGATGTATGATGCGGCTCTGACGGATTTGGCGATGGCGGGAATTCTGATTTTCCTGATGCTTAAAACTTTTGTCTCCGTATTGCAGCGCAAGTCATCAACTGCAAATAAAATTTGTGCCTGGCTTGCCGTTATTGCTGCAAATATTCTGGCGTTGATGCCGACAAATGATTTCCCGGGGAGTCTGAGTACGGCATTTGCATTTTCGCTTTTGATATGTGCGGCTGTTCTTTATTTCAGCGGGACTTTTGCGGCGGCGATGAGTCTTGCGCCTGCGCTGTGGTGCTGTGTTTTTATGCCTTACCATGAAGAATTCATGCTGCTTTTGAGTTATCCTCTGCGGTTGAGTGCCGCCATGTTCAGCGCACTGCTGTTGAAACTTTGCGGAATAAATGTGATTTATGCCGGAACATCACTGTCACTGCCGGATTTGAGTATTGCCATTACCGATGCATGCAGCGGTATAAATCAGCTTGATGCTTTCATACTTGTTGCATTCGGTGCAGTACAGCTGATGCACAAAAAAATGCTTTGGAAAATCCTGCATTTTTCATTTATCATCCCTGCTGTTATTATCGGCAACAGTCTGCGAATTGTCATTACTGTACTGCTTTTTAAAATGCTGGGTGAAAAAGTTCTTGAAAATGTCTGGCACATTACTCTCGGTTATACGCAGATAATTTTTGCTTTGCTGATATTTCTGGCAATCGGCAGAATTTTCTGTGCCGCAAGTAAAAATGAGGAGGAACAGAAATGATATTGAAAATTGTTCTCCTGCTGTTGTCTGCCGTTCCGCTGGGGTTGCAGATACCGTATTTCTGTCAGGCGTGGAGCAGTTCACGGCTTGACCAATGGGATTGGATATATTATCTGCTGGGAACTGCGGCGGTAATTCTGACTTGCCGCAAGGAGAAAATGGGCAGATATGATTTTACGGCTGTTTTCATGTATCTGCCGATGCTGTTTCTTGCGCTGGCAGGAGATTTGCATAATGTCAATGCGCTTGCTGTTGCGGCATCGCTCGGAGTGCTGTATGCGGCAATCTGGGGCGTAGGTTCGTGGCATTTGTCATGCAGATTGCTGCCGGCATCGCTGATTTTTCTTTCGGGAACGCCGAGTTCGAGTTATCATATATCACTTTTGCTGAATTGTCCCGTATATGCGGCATGGCTGATAAAATTCGGTTTTGCGCTGGGGTGTTTCGGATTCATATATCCTGTTAAGCGTTTCAATATTGAATTCAAGAAAGGTTCGGTATTTTTTTGTGCGGCACTGCTGGCTACTGCATTCCTGCTGCTGCATACCAAAGAGTTGTATTTCTGCGGCAAAAGCTTCATTCCTGAATTTCAGTTGCGGGCGGGTGAATTTGCCGGACGCAATATTGAGCCTGACGAAAATACCAAACGCTTTTTCGTCACCGGCAAGGTTAAGCAGTACCGTTATACCAAAGATAATTATGATATTTCCGTTCTGGCGGTCAAATGCGGCAGTAATATCCATGAAATACACCCCGCAAGCCACTGTCTGAGAACGAGCAAATGGACAATAAATTCAGAGAAAATATTGTACTTGCAGGATAATTTTGCCGTTACGGAAATTGAGGCGGAAAAGGGGGCTTCTCATTATCTGGTCTGGGTATTTTTCAGCAGTGATGAATTCTCCACGCCGAGTTTTCTCGGTTTCCGCAGAAAATTCAGAAAAAACGGAAATTATTTTACATATCAGATATCTGTTCCGGTGTACGGCAATATCGGACAAAGCAGAAGTATATTGCAGAAATTCGTAAATTCACTCGGAGGGAAAAAATTATGAATAAGTATGAAGAGATAATCGCTCTGCGCCGCGAGCTTAAACGGCCGTCAGTCTTTCATTATAATCATATACAGTTCCGTATGCTTTTGTGGCATATTACCATCAGGGCATCACATGCTTTCAAGCGGACGATGGATATAGTATTGACAATATTTGCGCTTATTATCGGTATGCCGTTTTTTATTCTTACCGCACTGTTGGTCAAACTGACAAGTCCGGGACCTATTATTTTCAGTCAGATAAGAGTCGGCAGATACGGCAGACATTTTAAATTTTATAAATTCCGCAGTATGTATATTGATGCTGAGGCACGCAAAGCCGAACTTATGCGGCAGAATGAATCTTCTGACGGAGTGATTTTCAAAATGAAACATGACCCCCGCATTACTCCTGTCGGGCGTTTTATCCGTAAATTCAGCATTGACGAACTGCCGCAGTTGTTCAATGTGCTTCTCGGAGACATGAGTCTGGTAGGCCCCCGTCCGCCGCTGCCGTCAGAGGTGAGATTTTATACCCTTGAAGAACGCAAAAGATTGAATGTCCGTCCCGGAATTACCTGTTTGTGGCAGGTGTCAGGGCGCAGTGAACTGCCTTTTCAACAGCAAATGGCATTGGACAAACAGTATATTGCAAGTCAGAGTGCATGGAAAGATTTTGTAATTTTATTGAAAACAGTTCCTGCAATTCTTTCAGGCAAAGGAGCGTGGTAAAATGAAAAATCTGCTGATAAATCCTTATTCACAAGCGCAGGAATGGTGTAAAGAATATTTCCCTGACCGCAGTCTGGGTATGATGCCCGTCGGCGGCAGATGCGCTTCGGAATATTTTATTGATTTGGCATTGCGTTGTGATGCTGAGAAACTCGTACTGCTCGGTCCGACTTATAATGAGCATTTGGCAGAACACCTTTATGAATATCAGCACGGAGAACTTAAACTTGACTATCGCAAAGGCGGCGGTCATACCAATATCAGAAATCTGCTTGAGATGTACAAAGATGAGTGTGAAAGCGACTGTCTGATACTGCATGGTATGCTTATGCCCAAAGCATATACGAAAGAAGAACTGCTCAATTCATTTGTTCCGTGCGATACTGACGGCGATACTGACGGAATTTATTATTACAAAGACGGAGAACTGTTCAAAAGTAATCTTGAATTTTATCATATAAATTCGCTGAAAAGTTATTTTGAAGTGAATTTTCAGGTTTTGAATGATGATTTTTACAATCTGCCGGGTTATTCATCCGTCGGCAATATCCACACCGGAACCAATGCGGTTATCAAAAACAATTGTGACCTCACAGGCCCGCTGGTGCTCGGAGACAATACATTTGTTGAAGTTCAGAGCCGTATTGCTGATGCCATTATCGGTGAACGCGCGCTGATTGATAAAAAATGTCATGTTGAACATTCGGTTATTTTTGACCGAACATACGCGGCGGGCAATCTGGAGATAAAAAATAAAATCGTTACTCCGGGGCGCATTATAGACCCCTATACCGGCGGAGTTCTGGAACGCAACAGTTTCAGTTATGCGTTTTCTCCCGTGCAGAACCGTTCTGCATGGATATTGCGCATGTGGGAACATTTCATTGCGTTTTTTCTGGCATTTTTCTTTTTGATACCTTATTTGCTGATACTGCCTTTTTATCTGCTGAATAAAAAATCGCACTGGTGCTGGAAACTCTCCATGGACCGTTATCCGGGATATTGGGCAGTGCTGTTTTTCCGCAAAGAGCTGGTCAAAAGTCACCCTGCCAATGAAAATTTTGTCTTTCAGATGGGAGAGATTTACGGAGTTCAGAATACGCCCGAACAGCGTCGTCTTTATGATTATTATTATCATTATCATTGCAGCTGCTATATGGTGCTGATGGTTGTTTTGAGAGCCTTGGGCAAGAGAGGATTTGCAAGTTATGTTGACCGCAAGAGAGCATAAAAATTTTACTGCATCATGCGACAGTGAGGCTGAAACACTGCTGGAAAAAGTGCTTGCTGAAATAGGCAATACTCTTTCCGGCACGAAGCTTTGTGTCGTTTTGGGAGGCAGTTACGGCAGAGGCGACGGCGGCGTGCGCAAAGACCGTGAAAACGGTATTTTGTATAACGATTTGGACTTTTTTGTTTTTGCCCGTCAAAAGTGTGATAAAGAGGCAAAACTCCTTGATGAAATCGCTGAAAAATATGAAAAAGAATTGAAAGTCGATGTTGATTTCAGCCGCATTATGAGTGTGAAAGAGATAAAAAGCAATGCAAAACGGCTGATGATGCAGGAGTTGAAACGGGGATATTATGCGGTCTGCGGAGAAGATTTGCTTGCTGAGTATCTCTATGAAATTCCTGCTGAAAAACTGCCGTTCAGTGAAGCGTGCCGGCTTTTGCTCAACCGCGGTATGGGGTTGTTATTGGCAGGAGAAAAAATAAATAATAATTCAGAAGATACGGATTTTATTCTGCGCAATATCAACAAAGCAATACTCGGAGCATGTGATGCGGCGCTTATTGTTGAAAAAAATTACAAATGGACGCTTGCTGAACGCTCGGAGGCTGTCAATAAATCAAACTTGAGTGATGATTGTAAAAAATTATACGCTCAAGCCGTTGAATTCAAGAAAAATCCGTCCCGTGCAGTTGAAACGGATTTGCAAGTCAGACATTCCCGAGTGCAGAAGATTTTTATTGAATGTATGGAACTTGTCTGCGGTAAAAATTGCAGTGAACTTTATTTGCATTGTAAAAATTCAGATGAAATATCATTGAAAAATTTTATCAAATATTGTATAAAAAGCAGACAGTTGGTGATGAAAAATTTTCAGCTCTGTACTCTCCCTGCGGTTGCGGTATTGCTGCCGGATTTGTATTTTTATCTGAAAAATGCGGAGCAGGGAAGATCAATTATGCAAAGCAAACTTTATCAGCAGTGGCTGATTTTTAACTGAAAGGAATATGTTATGGATATGCTTGATAAAGATTACAATATACAGGAAGAGACTAAACAGATGAAGAAGATGCAGCTGTATCAGAAATTGGTCTTTTTCACATTGTTTAAATTCAAATGGAGTATTATCGCAGTTTTCCTGTTGACGATTTGTGCAGGAATTGTTTTCCGTTATTTTCAGTTCAAAAGTTCAAATCATAAATTTGAGGGCGGCATAACGCTTTTTTATACTCCGCGTGCCAGTGAGGAGGTTAAACCTCTGAGTATGAATCATGTGCTTGGCGTATTTTCCCGTCAGCAGATTTTTCATCAGCTGGTCAAGGAGATGCATCTGACTCCGAAACAGCAGTCTGTCCTGAAACAGAGTATTGAGGTCAAATTGCAGAAAGACCACAATGATATGTTCGTTATTACCGGTATCGGAGAAAGTGACGAATATGTAAAACAGCTGGTAAATACTTTTGTTATGCTCGGCATCAGAAATTATGAAGAATACCGCACTTCTGAGTTGCGTAACTTTCTTGCCAGCCGTGAACAGCGTTTGCAGGAGCTTCAGGCATTTTTAACTGCAAGAATTGAAAAATTGCATGAACTGCACCGCAAATACGGTATTATCCATCCCAACGAAGAAATGGAAACTGTCAAAAAGATGCAGGGTGAGCAAGCCGCCGCATTTGCAGAATTGAATGTTAAGCTCAGTGATGCGCGTCAACGCTTCACTATGGCGGAAAAAAATTATAAAGTCATCCCGCCGAATGTTATCAAACACCGCGGTGCATTGCTTGAATTTTCAAGAGATTTGCGCAAAACTTCCCGCGAATACGAAAAAGCAAAACTTATGTTTGCAGAGCGCAACCCCCGTTATGTTGAGGCAAAAAGTGCTTATGAAACGATTAGTAATGAGTTTGAAAATTTTAAAAAGCGTTACGGCATTACAGATTTTGAAGAGAGTATGCTCATCGGTATTGAAGGGATAATAAACCGCTACAATGAGGCTGAAGCTGCATTGCATCAGCTTGAAATCAGTATGAAATCACTGCAGTCGGAAATGACTCTCGTGAAGGAAAAAGAGAAAAAACTCCAGCATATGATTCCTGAACACGACAGCATTGAACAGGTGATGAAAACTATCAATAAAAATATTACATTGCTGGTGGAGGAACTCACTCGTGTCCGCAGTAATATCGCCCATGTTCCGAATGATATCATCATCAATGAACGCGTTATCAGTACCAAAGCATTTCCCATGTTTCCGGTCAAAATTTTTGCAATTATTTTTATCGGCGGTGTATTTGTCAGCGGTCTTTATGCTTCATTTGTTGTTATTTATGATATTATTTACGGCAAATTCAGCGGTATTGAAGAAGCTGAATTTCACAAAGATTTCTTTAATACAGTCGGTGTGATCCCTCATGCCAACGCGTCTTTTACTCCTGAACAGCGCAAAATTATCAACAATGAAATGTTTTATCGTTTTATTCTGCGTCTTCAGGATACACGAATTCTTTTCTCCTGTTCGCTTGACGGTTCTTTTTTGAGTTCAGTTCTATTTGACGAACAGTTTACCAAAGCCAAGCGCAACACTATTCTGGTGCGTCTTATCCTTGAACGAGATGTGGAAAAAATATGCGGCGATATGCAGAAAATCGGTGATTTTTATTATTCCGATAACGGTAACGTCGGTGTAAATTATACTGAGAAAAATATATCTAATGACCTTGAGTATCTGCATGGCTTCTCCTCCGGTGACGGCAAAGGATACGGCTATGGTTACGGATTTGCTTTTTTCCCGGTACGCAGTCTGGCGGTGCTTGAACCTGATGAAATCACTTTATTGTACAATGTCGTTAATGAATTGAAAAATCATTATCAGCTGATCCGTATTTCACGCGAAAAACCCTTTGACGCATCCTGTATTCTGGTGCGGCAGCTCCACGATATTTGCGATGCGACACTGCTTTATATCGGCAAAAAGCAAACTCCCCGCAGTGTATTGCGCAGGGTGTTGAAACTGCACGATGATGAACATAAAATTTATGCTATTATGACCGGAGCTACTGACGTTGAAAAAATTATTTCAGGAGATTATATACGATGAAAAAAATTCTGTATTTTTTGCTTTTGTTATGTTCGTTTTTTGCATTTTGCGGCTGTTACAACCGCTATACCGGCAATTTTGACCGATTTCCGGAAATCACCAATCTGCCGAGCGGGGTTGTTGACCAGGCTGGGTTGACTGATGAAGACAAACGCCGTCAGTTGGAACTGCTTAAAAAACTCGACGAACAGCAGGAACCTGTTTACCGTATCAATGCAGGAGATAAAATAAGCATCCGTGTTTATAATCATCCTGATTTGATTATGGAGTCTCTGGTCACTCCTGACGGTGCAATCGGTGTGATGTTTGCAGGTCAGCTGCAGGTTGCAGGATTGACTTTGGAGGAAGCCGGCGAAAAAATCAAAAAGATTTACGCTCAATATATTAAAAATCCCGAACTCGGTGTTTTCGCCATTGATGTCAGAAGTCAGACTGCAACTATTGCAGGTGCAGTGAATAATCCGGGAATGTTTGTCATCTCCAATGGTATGAGACTTGCCGATTTGTTTGCCAAAGCCGGCGGCTCGGCGGTACGCGACTTTGACGACCAGATGCTTGATGCGGCTGATTATCAGAACAGTATAATTGTGCGTGACGGCAAAATTCTGCCCGTCAACTTTTCGCTTGCCATTGAGAAAGGCGACCGCTGGCACAATGTCAAACTGAAAAAAGGCGATTATATTTATATCGCTGTGCGTTCCGAAGCCATGGTCAGCATTATCGGCAGTATTCACCGCCCGCACAAAAGATTGTGGGATCAGAATTTGGGTATTCTGGAGCTTATATCCTCCGGTCTCGGTCTCAAAGAAGAGTATTATCAGTATGGTGTCATTATTCGCGGCGGTATGGATAACCCGCGCTTTTACAGGGTGGATATTGACGGAATACTGCACGGCAGATGCGCCAATGTGCGTTTGCAGCCGGGAGATGTGGTCTATGTGCCGCATGATAATATCTCTGAATACAATGTCTTTGTCCGCAAAATTCTGCCGACGGCTCAATTCCTGAGTACATTCACATTCCCCGCATTGAATTTTGTAAATTGAGGATGCAATGAAGTACCTGATATTTTTCATCGCTTTTATGGGCATACTGCCGCTGGGGTATATGCTTACGCTGAACCGTAAGTATATGCGCTATGCGATTTTTGCCGTCATATTGCCGGTGATGATGTTTCATCAGGTATCAATCAACTTTTTTTCACATGAAACTTACCGCGGAACTTCCAGAGGTATGGAAGTTTCGCTGGTCTATCTCATTGCATTGGCAATGATTGCGGGTATGATATTTCTGTATGGCAAAAAGCCGCTTTTCCCTGACAGGGGGAGTAAAATATATCTTGTTTATTTTCTGCTGTGCATCCCGTCGCTTATAAATGCGGATAACATTCTTTTTTCATGGTTTGAAATGTGGAAAATGATAATGATGTATCTGGTATTTATCTGTGCGTACTATTATTTATATTACATGCGGGACTTCAATATTGTTATGATAGGCTTCGGGGTTGTTGCATCGGTAACGTTTATGTCGGTGGTGCTGCAGCATGTCAGGGGGATACATCAGGCAAACGGGCTTTTCCCTCATCAGAACAGTATGGGAATGTATATGAATTTGATTGCTCCGGTTTTTTTCGCCTATTATTTCAACCGTAACAGGGGGTGGAAAAGGTTTCTTTTTGCGGGATTTTTTCTGGTTGCTTCGGCGGCGTGTATGCGTACTTATTCACGCGGGGCGATGGTCTGTCTGCCTTTCGGCTGTGCGATTACGACATTGCTTTCTCTGCGGTATCAATTTCACATGCGCAAAATTCAAATTCTGCTGCCGATATTTATGATATGCTTTTTCGGCGCGCTGCTGCTTTTGCCCAATATTATCAAACGCTTTGAAAATGCTCCGAAAGAATCGCTGATGACCCGCCAGTATCTGGCGGCTTCGGCGTGGAATATGATGTGTGACAAGCCTTTTGCAGGAGTCGGATTGAACAACTGGGGTATTAAAATCAATCCGCCGTACCCGTATTGTGAATACCGCTACGGCAACAAACGCATTGCTGAAGATTTCAAGGAGGGAATTGTTGAAACAAGTTATCTGCTGGTCGGGGCGGAGTGCGGTTTTTTTGCCCTGGCTGCATTTCTGGCGTGGCTGGGATATTATTATATTACTGCCTGTAAACTGGTCAAAAAACTGCGGCGGACAGAACTTTTTTATATCCCGGCAGGCATTGTCGGAGGATTGACGGCGGTATATTTGCAGTCAACTCTGGAATGGGTTATGAAACAGCAGGTAAATTTTATTCAGATGATGATACTTTTTGCAATGTTGAGCATACTGTATAAATATTGTCAGAACTTTATATCAGGGGAAGTTGAGGTGTCGGCATGATGAAATTTCTTCTGCTTTTTTTACCTCTTTTCTGTTTCGGTGCGGAATACGAGTTTCTGACTCCGCAAATTGTGGTTATTAAAGATTTCAAAGGGGCAATCAATGCCAGAAATGCGGGATATTGGAGCAAAGAAAACGGACTTTTGCGTGATGCAAATGGCAATATTCTCAAAAAAGCCGACATTTCAAAATATGTTTATTTTACTCTGCCTGAAGCTCTGAAAACAGGAGAAAAAATAAATTTCGGCGGCTGTTTATTGCAGTATGATGCAGAAAAACCGACTCCGCTTTTCAAACTCAATCAGCTCGGAAACGGTGTGACGCAAAAGAAAAAATATGCTTATATGGGGGCTTGGCTCGGAAGTGCGGGCGCTTTGCCGTTGAAACATCTTGAGGGTAAAAACTTTGAAATACGCAAGTGTGCAGATAATAAAACCGTATTTGTAAACAAGATAAAAATGCGCCGCAGCGACTCGCTTTATCAGGACAAAATTCCGTTTACAGGAGAAGAAGTTGCTGAACTTGATTATTCAAATTTCAATGCTCCCGGCAAGTATTATTTTTATGTGGAAAATATCGGAAGAAGTATGGACTTTGAGATTGGCAGTCAAGCATTGACTGAAGCATTTTTTATCCACGCCAGAGGTCTTTATCACAAGCGGTGCGGCATTGCCAAAGAAATGCCGTTTACTGCATGGGCAAGTCCTGTGTGCCACAGTCAAATTTACATCGGGAATTTTCCCGGCAACGATGAACATTACCGCAAGGGCAGGAATATCGAAGAAGGATTTGTCCGTAAGTTTCAGCGTATCGAAGTCAAACATTTTGAGTTGATAAAACGTAATTCTTTATCTGCTGTCAAGTCCGTTTCCGCTCCCGGGGGCTGGCATGATGCAGCAGATTATGACCGCCGTCCGTACCATTTGCGGATAGTAAATGATTTGGCAACAGTTTATTTGATGAAGCCTGAAAATTTCATTGACGGTCAGCTTAATATTCCCGAAAGCGGAAACGGCATCCCCGATATATTGGACGAGGCGGCATGGGGATTGAAACATCTGCTTGCAGTTCAAGAGGATAACGGCGGTGTCGGAACATGGTTTGAAACAACGGGACATCCGCAAGCAGGTGGGGGACTGCCCGACAAAGATAAATATGTTTATTATGTTTCCGCTCCGTCCCGCAACAGCACTCTGGAATATGCCGCCGCCGCAAGCACGCTGGCACTTGCCATGAAAAAAGCAGCTGCATCTCATGAAGCTGAAAAATATCTCAATTCAGCACAAAAGGCGTGGGATTTTGCCTTTGAGAATAAAAATACTTTTTCACGCATCTATATTTATAAGGGTGAGACGGTTTTTTATCATGAAGGAATAAAACTTCATGCACAAAATCTGCTGAAAGCAGGTGTAAATCTTTTTGCTCTGACCGGCGACAGAAAATATATTGAGCCGATATTACAGGATAAAAAACGCATTTGTGAAACTTTTAACAGAGATTTCTGGAAATGGTCAGTTTTGAGTTGGATGACTCTTGAACTTTACCCCGTTGAAGAATTGTCAGATATAAGAAATGAATATCGAAAAGTAATTTTGCGTGATGCTGAAAAAATGCTCTCGGATTTGGAAAACAATTATCCTTACCGTACACTGTGGCACGCTCACAATGCCGGCTGGGTTCATGCAATGGCTTGGGGAAATTATCATCCTCTGCGTCGGGCAATGACACTGATTGCCGCACATAAACTTACAGGCAGTCAGAAATATCTTGACGGTGCATATCTTGCCAATGATTTTCATAACGGCGCAAATCCGCTCGGACGCACGATGACTTCGGGACTGGGAAAAATTTACCCTGCGGTATTTCTTGATTTGGTAAGTTATGCCGACAATATCGGTGAATTTGTGCCGGGGATAACACCGTACGGCAATACTTTCGGCATTGATCGTAATGCGGTGAAAATGGTTTACGGTAAAAATGCGGATAAACTTCCGATTTTTCGCCGCAGTGTCAATCTTGAATTTCTAAGTGTGCCGTCAAGTGAATATTCGGTATGGGAGACGATTGCTCCCGCCGCTGTTGTTACCGGTTATCTGCTGGAAAAAGCAGAACTCCCGTCCGAAAAACTGAAAAACAGAAAACCTGCCGGGGATTTCCGTAAACTTCCCGGATACAATGCTTTGCCGTGAGGTGAAAAATGAAACATAAAACGATTGAAATATTTTTATTCATAGATGCTCTGGGGTGGAAAATTGTCAATGATTACAATTTTATGACTGAGCTTTTGCCGTACCGTAAGAAAATTGTAATGCAGTTCGGCTATTCCAGCAGTGCTGTTCCGACAATTCTTTCGGGCAGGACGCCTGCTGAACACGGACATTTGGGATTATTTTGTTTTGCGCCTGACAAATCGCCTTTCAAACTGCTTTCTGCGCTGTCGTGGCTTTTTAAGCCTGAAGGTTTGTGGAACCGCGGGCGGGTGCGTCATCATCTGTCAAAAATATTGAAAAAAATCTACGGATTTACAGGATATTTTCAGCTTTACCGTATGCCGATATGGAAACTTAAATATATGGATTACTGCGAAAAGAGAGATTTGTTTATTGCTCACGGTATGGGAAATATTGCCAATCTGTATGATACTTTGAGCGATATGCAGATTGATTTTCATATCTCCGACTGGCATTTGAGCGATGCTGAAAATTATGCCGCCGCCGGAAAAGCTGTTGAAAACGGCAAAAAATTCCTTTTTGTCTATACTGCAAGTTTTGACGGATTGCTGCACGATAAAATCAATGATGCTGAAGCAATTGCAGATAAACTGAATGAAATGCAAAAACAGATTGAACATTTGTATTTGCAAGCTTGTGAATGTGCCGATGAGGTACATTTTACAATCATCTCCGACCACGGCATGACACCGACAGTCGGAACTGTTGATATCATGAGCGTAATTGAAAAAAGCGGGCTTGTTTTCGGCAGAGATTACGGAGCTTGTTTTGACTCCACTCTGGCAAGATTTCATTATCTGAATGAAAATGCCGAAAAAGTTATTGTTGAAATTATGAAGAATTTTCCGGGGCATTTTTTAAGTGAACAGGAAGAAAAGAAATACGGAATTTACCGCACTGACCGTGCTTTCGGCGATGCTGTTTTTCTGCTTGATGCAGGTATTCAGATTATCCCGTCGGACATGGGAGGCAAAGCTCTTAACGGTATGCACGGTTTTGTGCCTGAAAATGAACACTCATACGCATCTGTGCTGTCAAATCAGCCGATAGATGAAAATATAAATCAAGTTGCAGATTATTTTAAATTTATGATAGAAAGGGCAGAAAAATTATGAAAATTCCTTTTTTCAAAAATACAGTTACCAATTATTTCTCTATGTTTGTCCGTCTGGTGCAGGGGATAATCGTCACCCGCTGGCTCATAAGTCATCTCGGCGAAGCGCAATACGGGTTGTGGGTCATGTTGTGGAGTTTTTTCAGTTACGCACTGCTGCTTGACCTCGGTTTCGGAGTTGCGGCGCAGAAAGTCACGGCAACGGAACTTTATAAAAAAGATATTGACCGCTATAATCATACGGTGTCAAGTATTTTTTTCAGTCATGTAAGTATGGCGTTGCTTATTCTGCCTCTGACTTTTATCGGAATGTATTATATCCGTGAACTTTTTCATCTGCCTGCTGATGCAACAAGTGAATATATTTCCTTTTGCCGTAAAGCACTTCTTCTGAGCGGGCTGGCGGCGACGGCGGTTTTCCCGCTCGGAGTTTTTCCGGAAATTCTGGTCGGTTTGCAAAAATTGTACATAAGAAATTATATTATTATCATTTCAAAAATAATTGAACTTGTCGGTGTTATTGTAATATTTTCACTCGGATACGGATTATTCAAACTGTTGTTTTTCGTCATGGCGGTAATGGGGCTTACCCAGCTTGCCATGTTGGCGGCAGTGTGGCGCAGTATTCCGCATTTCAGAATAAAACTTGCGTTCAACAAAGAAGTTTTCAAGGGAATTTTCCGTTTCAGTTCAGCGGTTTATATTATCTCTGTCGGGCGTATGATATGGGAAAGAGGAATGTTCCTTTTGATAAGTATTTTCTGCGGTCTTGCGCCGGTCGGAATTTTTCAGCTGGGCAGCCGCATACCGTTTCTGATACAGCAGATTTCACTGCCTTATGTGGAGAATATTTCTCCCATTTCCGCTCTGCTCCACAGCCGCAACCGTACCATGCATCTGGCAAAAATTCTCATGCGGGCGATACGCTGGGTAAATTTCTTTGCCGCAGGTGCGACAGTTATGGTGATGATTTATGCGCCGCGTATCATTCTTCTGCTGTTCAATGTTGTCAATGATGAAGCATCATTCATCTGCCGTATGATGGTGCTTTTTGTCTATTTTCTGCTCGTTTGCCGCAGTATCCCGGAGAAGTTTCTCACCATGGCGGAGGAACACAAATTTCTTGCGGCAGTTCAGAGTTTTGAAAGCATCTTTTTCATAGTGATTTCCATTGTCGGACTGTTGATAAAACCGCATGAACTTATCGTAGTCGGAGCAATGATATTGACCAAACTGATCGGCACTGTCGGTTTCGTACTGCCGCATCTGATAAAGAGAACCAATATCAAGGTCAGATATTTTATTTTGTATTCACTTTTTGAACCCGCATTGCTGGCGATGTCGGTCGGTATGTTATGTTATTGGCAATACTATTTTCTGCGCGGTCAGCTGCATGAATTTTTCCTGCTGGCACTGGCGGGAATATCGGGTGTATTTATTTACTTTCCCGCACTTTATTATATGATGTTTGACCATGCCGAAAGAATTCGTGCGAAGAAAATTATCGGTAAATTCATTGCTAAAATCAGGAGGGCATAAGTTATGGAAATGTGTTTTGAGCATATTAACGGCGTACTTGTCGCTCATGTGCAGTGTTATCTTGACCGACTCGGTGCGGAAAATTTCAAATATGTATTGAATGAAAGAATGAAGCCCGGCGAAAAAGTTGTTCTTGATTTGGAAAAACTGGTCAATATTGATAACTTCGGACTTGATGCACTGCTGGCATCTGCACAGAAAGCTCTGGAAATCGGCTCGGAAATCAAACTTGCCAATGTCAGTCCGGATATGCAGATTGTGCTTGATATTACTAAAGTTTATAAAGTTTTTGATATCTATCCGACTATTGAAGCGGCAGTTATGAGCTGTCAGGAGGATAAGGCATGATATCGGTTTTAATGCGTTCTCACAATGATATAAAATATATCCGTAAAACTGTTGAAGCATTGCTTGAACAGCAGCTTGATGAAAGTTTTGAGATAATCTCCTGCGATGACCGTTCAACTGACGGGACATCAGAGTATCTCGCAACTGTTTCTGAACTTCGCCGTATCGCTCCGCCGGAGGGAAAATATGTTCCCGGAAAAACTTTGAATTATATGATAAATCAGGCAAAAGGTGATATAATTGTTTTCAACAACAGTGATGCGGTTCCGCAAAATCAGGAATATTTGAAGAATTTGACTGCGCCTTTGAAAAATTCAGAGACTGATTGCGTTTTCGGTAATCAAATTGCCCGTCAGGACGCTTATTTGGTGGTTCGCAAGGATTATGAACGCGCTTTCGGTGACGGTTCAGTATCTGCAAATTGGGATAATTTCTTTTCTCTGGTGTCGTCTGCTTTCCGCAAATCTGATTTGCTTGCCAAGCCGTTCAATGAAAATATTCAGTATTCTGAAGATGCAGACTGGGTCAGACGGTATTCTGCAAAAATCGTTTATGCTGCGGATGCAGTGGTTGAACATTCGCATAATTATACTTTGAAAGAGGTTCGGAAACGCTTTTTCAATGAAGGCGTTGCCGACAGACAAATGGGCAAAAAGCCGATGAGTTTTATTCATTGTCTGCGGACTGTTATTGCTGAAACTTTGCGGGATTGGAGCTATCTTGCCGGACACGGAGCATTTAAAGAATTTTTCTATGCGCCTGTTTACCGTTATGTGCAGAAAACAAGTTATTACAGGGGGACGAAAAAATGAAAATTGCTCATATTGTCCGCCGATTTTCTTTTTCTGAATGGGGCGGTACTGAAAGTGTCGTTTGGAATATTGCCAAACAACAGAAAGTTCAGGGGTTGACTCCCGAAATTCTCTGCACTGCGGCACTGGATAAAGCAGGAACAGAAATAATTGACGGAATAACAATCCGCCGTTTTCCGTATATTTATCCTTATTTTCCCATGCCTGAAAAAGACAAACTTGCATTGGACAAAAAGGGCGGTAATCCGTTTGCAGTTGAACTTATGCAAACTTTGAAAAGCGGCAATTATGATATTTTTCATATTCACGCAGGCGGCAGACTTGCCAATTGTGCAATGAAACTCGGCAAAAAAATCTCTGTCCCGTGTCTGATGAGTCTGCACGGCGGTTCATGTGCCATACCGCAGCAGGAAATGGAACTGATGCTCAAGCCTTTGAAACATAAATTCAGTTACGGCGGCATCATTGACAGGCTTTTGAAATTACGCTGCGCTCCCGAAAGCAAGGCGGATGTGCTTTTAGCTTTGAGCAAAGAGGAACAGAGTAAGCTGCAAAAACTCTATCCGGGTAAACAAATTGAACTTTTTCCCAACGGCATACTGCATCGTGAGCTTCCCGAAGCGGGGGATTTCCGTCAAAAATACAACATTCCTGAGGACAGAAAAGTAATTCTCTGCATCTCCCGCATTGATTATCAGAAAAATCAGCAGATATTGCTTGAACTTCTGAAAAAATATGCCGATACCCATTTGCTTCTTATCGGACCTGTTACTGCCGAATGGTACTTCAATGAGCTGCTTGAAAAGGCGGAAACATTCAAGCTTCAAAGCCGTCTGACAGTTATAAAAGGTCTGCCGCCTGACAGCATAGAACTTTTGCAGGCGATGAAAACGGCGTATTGTTTTGTTCTGCCGAGCCGTCACGAACCCTTCGGCATTGCCGCATTGGAGGCATTGGATGCGGAAGTTCCGCTGATTGCTTCAGCGGTCGGCGGTTTGCGGGATTTTCTGACTGACGGCAGAAACGCATTGCTTTTTGAAGATAATAATGCGGAAAGTCTGCTTGAGGCGTATGAAAAAGTTGAACTTTTGCGGGATGATTTGATTGCAGGCGGCAAAGTTACTGCCTGTGAATACAACTGGAAGAATATCGCTGAAAAATTAACTTCCATCTATCGGGAGCTGAAAAAATGAAAAATATTCTTTATATCGGCAGATACAACGGCATTATCGGCGGTATTGAACGCTATATGCAGCAAAGTGCGGAACTTTTGCGCCGCAGCGGTTTTTCTGTGCATTATCTTTATACGGAAAACGGCGGCAGAGAACAGGAAAAATTTGCCGCTGCATTTGACAGTATTCAGATTTTTTCCGCCGAAAATGATTTGCTGAAAAACTCCGATATTGTAATTATTCATAATATTATAGATGTGAAATATCTGAAAAATCTGCCGGTAAATAAAACTTTCTTTTTCGCCCATGACCATAATATTTATTGTCAGCGTCACCACTATTATATGCCTGTCGGCAGGATAAACTGTCACCGTTCTTATAATAAACTTATCTGCAAAATCTGTTCTCTTAATAGAAATGAAGCTCCGCCTCTGGCAGAGTACCGTAAATTTCCGGCATTTGTTCTGTCTGATTTTATGGCGCAAAATCTGCATAAAAACGGTTTTGAAAAAGTGTTCAAACTTCCCGCATTTATCAAAACTTCAGAAAGAAAATCAAAGTTTATGCCTGACGGAATTTTGCGGATACTTTTTCTCGGTCAGCTCATCCGCGGTAAAGGGGCGGATTTGATGCTGGAAACGCTGGCAGAACTTGACATTCAATTTGATTGCACTATTGCAGGCGACGGCAATGACCGTACAATGTTGGAAAATATGGTTGACAAATTGAATTTGCGTGATAAAGTACATTTTGCAGGTTTTGTCAGCGATACGGAAAAGTTGTGGGAGAATTGTGATATTTTCTTTTTCCCGATACGCTGGCAGGAGCCTTTCGGTCTGGTCGGTTTGGAGGCGATGGCGCACGGAGTGCCGGTCGTTGCCTTTGACATCGGCGGAGTTCGGGAGTGGCTGGTTGAGTTTGAAAACGGAATTCCTGTTCCGGAGAAAAAAACAGTTGCCGCCGCAAGAATTATCGGAGGTTTGGCTGATAATCGTCAAACCCTTGAAAATATGGGAAAACGCGGTCTTGAATTTGCTGAAAATAAGTTTTCAGAGGAAAAATTTGTGAAAAAATTTAAAGAAATATGTGAGGTGCTGAAATGAAAATACTGCTTTCAGCCATACCTTTTGACAATGGCAAATCGGGTATTTCCGTTTACATAAGAGAAGTTGTAAAAGCTCTTGCACAGCAGGGGCATGAGTTGACTTTGATAGTTGAAGATGACGGTGCAAAGGAATTTGAAAACTTTGAACTCATCAGGATAAAGAAACGCCGTGCCTTGTTTTCCATGCTTTACAGTCTGTTTATTCTGCCGTTCAGAATAAATTGGAAAAAGTTTGATTTCTGTATCATGCTTGCCGCCAACCGCAGAGTTTTCTGCCGATATCCGATATTTACGGTTGCAGTCGTTCATGATTTATCACAGTATCATGTGCCTGTCAAGTATGACCGTTTCCGTATGTTTTATATCAAGCATATCCTGCCGCATTATGTCAGCAAAGCTCAAAGTATCGTTGCCATCAGCAATTCTACCAAAAACGATTTGATAAAATACTGGCATATTCAGCAGGAGAAAATCACTGTCGTTTACAACGGTTTTACGCCGCCGGCAAAAGTTGAGACGGAAAAAAAGAAACAGATACTTTATATCTCCCGCATTGAACACCCCGGAAAAAATCATTTGAATTTACTCAAAGCCTTTGAACTTCTGCCTGAAAATTTGCGGAAAGAATATACACTTGTCATGCCCGGCGCAAGCTGGAACGGTGCGGAAACAGTTTTTGAATATGCAGAAAAATCTCCCTGTAAAGAGCAATTCAAATTTACCGGTTTTGTGGATTTTGCCAAACTTCCCGAATTGTACGCACAAAGTGCAATGTATATATTTCCGTCGCATTTTGAAGGTTTCGGACTTTCACTGCTTGAAGCTATGCACGCAGGATTGCCTTGTGCATGTTCAAACAACTCATCGCTGGGCGAACTCGGAGAGAATGCTGCATTGCTTTTTGACCCGGCAAATGTGCAGGAGATTGCTGATTGCATGAAACAAATTCTCTCAAATGCTGATTTGCAGAGTGATTTAAGCGAAAAAGGCAGGAAAAAAGCTGAATTATTTTCATGGCAGAATACGGCAAAAGGTCTGATTGACATTTACTGCCGACGCAGTGCCGCAATATTCGGAGTAAATTTTTTCAGCGGCACAATGGCTGAAGCCTTGCAGATAACAGATGAATTTGTTAAAAGCAAAAAAGTGCATCATATTGCTTTTATTAATGCTCATTGTCTGAATATAGCTTTTAAAAACGATGAATATAAGCAAATTCTCAATTCGTGTTCAGCCGTTTTTGCCGACGGTATCGGTGCGAAAATCGGTGCAAAAATGCTCGGTTACAAAGTAGAGGAAAATGTTAACGGAACTGACATGTTTCCTTTGCTGGCGCAGAAGCCTTACCGTATTTACCTTTTCGGCGGTGCGCCGGATGTGGCAAAAAAAGCGTTGGCAAAAGCAAAAGAATTCAACGGCAAAGCTGAATTTGTCGGTTGTGCCGACGGATTTTTCAATGAGAAAAGTGAAGATGAACTCTTTGCAGAGGTAAATACGCTTAAACCTGATATTATTCTTGTGGCTCTCGGCGTTCCCAAGCAGGAAGAATGGATCAGCGCCAATCTGTCAAAACTGCCGCCGTGTGCGGCAATCGGTGTCGGCGGTTTGCTGGATTTTGTGTCGGAGCGTATTCCGCGCGCGCCGCTTTGGATGCGCAAATGCAATATTGAGTGGTGTTATCGGCTTTACAATGAGCCTGTGAGATTATTTAAAAGGTATATTATCGGCAATCCGCTTTTTATTCTGCGGGTTTGCACAAGCAGGATATGGAGGAAAAAATGAAAAAGTATTTAAGTTTATGTTTTGCCGCTGCCGCAGTCTGGGCAATGTTCGGCTGTGCGTCAACTTCGCCGTATGATTACGGTACCAACTGGCTGATAAGGGAAAATGACATCCCGCAGTATTATTCCAAATTTGATTTGTTCTACATCGGCAAAGCCCCCAAAGGTTACGGCAATACGCACGATATTCAATTCAACTGGACAAAAACTCATACCAACGATATTTTCGGACGCGGAGTAAGGGTTTTTGCTCCTGAAATTGATGAATTGAATGTTGAAAATGTTTCAGAGGCTCTGGAGTATTATCTTGATAATTTCCATGAGGCGGGGCATCCTTTTGTTCTGCTTGCCGAAGGCAGTGCGGCGGATTTGCTTTATGCGGCAATGCGCAAAGTAAGCGGCATCACAGTCAAAAACGGTTTTATTGCCGCCTATCTGCCGGATATGCAGCCCAAAAGTGCGGCAAAGATAGCCGATGATTTTTACTGGGATAATTTGAAAGCTGCCGACAATGCTGATGATTTCGGTGTTATTGTCAGCTGGACGAGCTGTATAAACGGTGAAAAAACGGATGCACTTCCCAAAGATACTTACAATATAAATCCGCTCAACTGGAAAACGGACAGCACTCCTGCTGACGCCGCAAAAAATATAAAAGCAGTCTTTTATATGCCCGAACATAAGAATATTTTCTGGCGCAAAGTTGAAGTAAAAAACTTCTGCAGCGCAGTCATAAACAAGGAAAAAGGAGTGCTGGATGTAAATTGTCCTCTGCCGCTTCTGCATGTTATTGAAGGTAAGTACACCAACAACTGCATTTCAATTTTTGCCGGCAACATCGCCGCCAATGCCGCCAACAGGACGGAAAAATTGAAAAAATCAAGAGAATGGAAGAAATAAAATGAATGTGCTTGACTGTCTGCCTGCTTATATCCTTAATCATTCGCCCAAAATTATTGCTGCGTTTGAAATGGATTTTCTGCGTAATCTCTCTGCTTTTCAAAAGGCAATTCCGCAGGGAGAAAAATTTACCATGCTTCTCCAGCTCGGCTGGTCAGCTGAATTACCGGAAGTTGCATCCGAACTGCAAACCCGTCTTGCTGAAGCTAAAAATGCCTTCCCCGAAGCCCGTTTCATAATTCTTGCCAACAGCGCAAAGGAGACGGAAATAATCCGTGCTTTCAATGAAGTTTATCTCGCACAGCACAACGCTTTTCTTGACCCTTCACGCTATCCGTCGGCGAAAATGAACAAACGCAAATTTGACGCGCTTTATATCGCCCGCATTACTCCGTTCAAACGCCATTATTTAGCTGAAAAAATCAACAATTTGCACCTCATCGGCAGTTATTCAGAAAAAGAAAAAGAGTATTTTGAAGAAACTTTAAAAAAATTCCCTGACGCCGTATGGAGTCAGAAAGTTCCGTCGTTTTTTATAGGCAGAAAAATTTGTGAAGCCGCCTGCGGTCTTGCACTTTCTGCCATTGAGGGGGCGATGTTTTCATGTGGCGAATACTCACTTTGCGGCGTGCCTGTTGTAAATACACGCAACCTCGGCGGCAGAGATACTCTGCTTCCTGATTTTGCCGTCCGTTACGCTGAGGATACCGCCGAAAGCGTGGCGGAAAATGTTGAATACTGGGTGAAAAATCCGATTGACCCGCAGGATATCCGTGCCGCTTTTATTCAAGCGGCATCAGCACAGAAAGCCGAGGTACAGGATTTGCTCAATTCCATTGCCGGCAAGCCTGTCCGTCTGCCGCATAAACTTAATATCAGATGCCGTCTGCTGCCGCATACAAAAATCATGCACGGCATAAGGAGGATTAAATAATGAAAATAGCCAAAGAAAAACTTTTTGCCGTTGTTATGGCAGGCGGAAAAGGAGAACGGTTGTGGCCGTTGAGCAATGAAGAGTGTCCCAAACCGCTTATATCTCTCAACGGACAGCAAACTTTGCTGGAAGATACAGTTCAGCGTCTTTTCCCCTTGCTCAATGCGGAAAATATTCTGATAGTCACCGATGAAAAATCCGCTGTCAAAGCCCGTGAAATTCTGATGCTGCCGGAAGAAAATATCATTGCTGAACCATGCCGCAGAAATACCGCTCCCTGTATTGCACTGGCGGCGGCTCTGATCAAAAGAAAATGCGAAGATGCAACTATGATAATTCTTCCTGCCGACCACCGTATCGCTCCGGTAAAACGCTTTCAGGAAGATTTGCTTGACTGCATAGAACAGGCGCAAAACGGCAGTTTGACCATTCTCGGCGTTCCCCCTGATAAGCCGGCAACCGGATACGGTTATATCAATGCCGGAGAAAAAATTGCTCCCGGTATTTACAAGGTAACTGCATTTAAAGAAAAGCCGGATTTTGAAACCGCTCAGCATTACATGATGGACGGCAACTACTGGTGGAACTGCGGAATTTTTGTCTGGCAAGTTAATGTAATTGCTGAAGAATTTAAAAAACATTGTCCTTCATTATATGAAAAATTTGTCTCCTGGGCAGATGGTAAAGACTATAATACCGACTTTGAAAACTGCGAAAAAATTTCCATAGATTACGCTGTTATGGAGAAGGCCGTCAATGTTGCAGTCAAACAGGCCTCCTTTCAATGGAATGACCTCGGCACTCTCGGCGCACTTTATGAAATAACGATGAAAGATTTTCGTGAAAATGCGGTCAGTACCAAAGGCCGTATTCACCTTGAAGAAGCGGACCGTAATCTGATTTTCTGCGATGATGATACTGAAATCCGTTTGGAGAAAATTGAAAAATGCGCCGTTATCAAATCCGGCAAATCTTTACTGATAACTTCTGAGTGGTAAAATATTCGGCTGTTTGAGCAAAATATTTCAGTTGTTGGCGGACAGTTCATTGTTGGAGAACATGCTGTGGTATGAGTCACCGGTAATGATGATATGGTCAAGAAGTGATATGCCGACGGCAGTCAGAGCTCTTACCAAACGTGTGGTTGTTTTGTTGTCTTCTTCGGATGGCAGGCAGAGTCCTGACGGGTGGTTATGAAGCATGATGACGGAAACTGCTTTATTGGCGAGGCAGTTTTCCACTATTTCTCTGGTGTAAACGGTGGTATGGTTGATTGTGCCGTGGGGATAGCATTTGTAATTCAGTACCTGATTTCTGCTGTTGAGAAAAATCAGCATGAATATTTCTTTGGGTTGACCTCCGATTTTCATTCTGGCAAAATTAACGACTTCCTGAGTACACTTCATGATATCACGGGAGGGAAGTTTTTCCTCAAGATAGGTACTGCAAAGTTCTCTTATCAGCATGATGAGGGCTGCGCTGTTTTCGCTGATGCCGGGAATAGAGCAGAGTTCCTCCGGCGCGGCATTCATCAGGTTCTGAAAAGTTTCAAATTTGTTGAGAAGCTGTTTTGCCAGCGGTTTGACATCACGGCGCGGAATGGCGTAGGTCAGCAGCAGTTCAAGTTTTTCATATTTCTGTAAACTGCCGCCGCCCTGATGCAGTAAACGGCTGCGCAGCCGTTTGCGGTGACCGGTATTGAACTCAGTTTTGTCAGAAAGCATTTCAGCGTGTCCAGTATGAGAAAATTTCAAAATGTCCGGTTCGCGGGAACATATTGAAACCTTGAACTTTCTGCAAATTGAAGCCGTATTTTTTCAAACGGTGCAAGTCTCTTGCCCAGGTGGCAAGGTTGCATGATATATATACAACGGATTTGACATTTGCGGTTTTTCCGAGCAGTGCGGGGAGTTTGGCATCAAGTCCGTTGCGCGGCGGGTCAACGATGACGCATGTATTTTTCTGCAGTTTTTTGAGAATATCGGGAAGTTTTTTTGCGGCATCGCCGGCAAAGAAAGTGCTTTGGATATTTTCAAAATTTTTAAGGTTGAATTTTGCACATTCAATGGAGCTTTCCTCTATTTCCACACCGTAAATGCGTTTGATATTGCCGCATTTTGCGCCGCATCCGAAGGAGAAAAAACCTGCACCGCAGTACAAGTCAAGCAATTCTTCCGCACCGGAGGAGGAGACGCATTGTGCAGTTGTTTCCAGAAGTTTATCTGCAATTTCATTGTTGACTTGAAAGAAATTGCCGAGCGGTACGGAGAACATGCCGCAGGAAAGTTTTTCTCTCAGCCATGAAGCGCGCTTGTCGGGGGAGTTGCGCCAGAAATGCACTTCATCTTTGCCTGATTCGTAACGCAAAGTTATCTCCATGCCGTCACGAAGCGAATGCATGACGGAGATATTTTCACGGATTTTGTCATATTCAGTTTGAATTTTGTCGTTGAGCAGCAGACATTTGTCAACATCAAAAACGCTTACATTGTCAGATTTGACATAACCGACATCGAGCAGATTGCCGACACGGTGGGCGTGAAATCCGACTTTGTTGCGGTATTTGAATTCGGCACCGCTGACAACAGAGTCTGCGAGAGCTTTGATATCATCGGGGGATTCGCGCAGTATTGCATCGCTGAGCTGGGAGTGTTTAACTTTGTTTTCCTCTTCAAAACTCATGGCGAGGTATTTGCAGTTGCAGCAGCTGCGGGCATATTGGCAGACAGGTTCGATGCGGTTCGGCGAAGGTTCGATTATTTCCAGAATTTTTGCCCGTGCGAAACTTTTTTTGATTGATTTTATTTCCAGTAAAAGCCGTTCTCCGACAAGTGCATTGGCAACAAAAACGACCATGCCGTCGGGGGCTTTGCAAAAAGCGTCTCCACCGAAAACTATCTTTTCAATAACTGCTTCAAATTTATCTCCGATTTCCATAAAAATTCCTTTTCCGCTTTGATTTTGATACATTTTTCAAAATATAATACTGCATTGCAAAAATCGCAAGGGAAGAAAACGATTTTTTTTGCATTTAGATATTGAAAAAGTCTTAAAGAGTGTTACATTATATAGATTATAGATTTTAACCCTAAAAAAAGGATGTGCAATATGAACGTACCGTTGCTTGATTTGAAAGAACAATATCTCACCATGAAAGATGAAATCGTCAAAGAAATGCTCGAAGTTTGCGAATCTCAGCGTTTCATCCTCGGCCCCAAAGTTGAAAAACTTGAAAGTGAAGTCGCTCAATATTGCCAGGCTCCTTATTGCTGCGGTGTAACTTCCGGTTCAGATGCCCTTATTATCGCCCTTATGGTTGAAGGTATCGGCGCAGGCGACGAAGTCATTACCACTCCCTTTACCTTTTTTGCCACTGTCGGCGCGATCGTCCGTGTCGGTGCAAAACCTGTTTTCGCTGATATCGACCCTGTTTCTTTCAACATTGACCCCGCCAAAATCGAAGAAAAAATCACCTCCAAAACCAAAGCAATCATTCCTGTCCACCTGTTCGGTCAGAGTGCCGATATGGACCCCATTATGACTATTGCAAAGAAACACAACCTCGTTGTTATTGAAGACGGCTGTCAGGCCATCGGTGCTGAATACAAAGGCAAACGCGTCGGTTCAATCGGTGATTACGGCTGTTTCTCCTTCTTCCCCAGCAAAAACCTCGGCTGTTTCGGCGACGGCGGTGCTGTTACCGCTATGAATGAAGAAAAATCCAAACTTCTCAAAATTTTCCGCAACCACGGTCAGAGCGGTACTTATATCCACGATTATGTCGGCGGTAACTTCCGTCTTGATGCTTTGCAGGCAGCAGTTCTCTCTATTAAACTGCGTTATCTGGATTCATGGAGCGAAGCCCGTCAGAAAAACGCCGCTCACTACCGTAAACTTTTCGCTGCCGCAGGTCTGGAAGGTCAGATTGCATTGCCGCAGGAAGCAGCTTATTCAACCCGTCACATCTACAATCAGTTCTGCATTTGTGTTGCTGACGGCAAACGCGATGCTCTCAAACAGTTCCTTGCAGACAACGGCATCGGCTGTGCTGTTTATTATCCCTTGTCACTCCACTTGCAGAACTGCTTCAAAGAATTGGGCGGCAAAATCGGCGACCAGCCCGTCAGCGAACGCATCACCGGTGAAATCATGGCTCTGCCCATCTATCCCGAAAGCACTGACGAAATGCGTGAATTCGTCGTTGAAAAAATCGCAGAATTCTGCAAAAAGTAAGATTTATGCAGGACAGTTTCAGAAAATTCCGCCATGTTCATCTGGTCGGCTCAGGCGGAGTCGGCATGTTCGCTATCGGCGGGATTTTGCTGGAGTGCGGTGTATCCGTATCAGGCTCCGATTTGGAAAAAAATCCCAAGTCGGAGTTTTTGCGTTCTCACGGTGCAGAAATTTTTTACGGCCATGCCGCCGGAAATCTGCCGCCTGAAACTGATGCAGTGATTTTCACTTCTGCCGCAACAGCAGATAATCCCGAACTTGTCGAAGCAGAAAAACGCAAAATTCCGTGTTTCAGAAGAGGGCAGTTTCTCGCTGAAGAAATTGTTCCCGTATATCAGAAATCGGCGGCAATCGCAGGTTCTCACGGCAAAAGTACCGTCAGTGCCATGGTGACACATATTTTGCGCAAACTCGATGTCAGAACAGGTTGTCTTATCGGCGGTGCATTGCAGGATGGTTCATTGCCTTTCAGTGCAGGTGACGGTTCGGTTTTTGTCACTGAAGCGGATGAAAGCGACCACAGCCACTCTCTGCTGCACCCGACAGTTGCGGTTATTACCAATTATGACGCTGACCATGCGTGGACTGCGGAGCAGGAAAAAGAACAGTTCGAGAAGTTTCAGCTTTTTTGCCGCAACTCAAAAATCATCGTGCATTACGATTTGCCTTCATTGAATGAAATATCTGAATCTTTTGCAGATAAACGGATTGTAATTCCTCTGCCTGACAAAAATACAGTGTCTCCGTTTTGCGGATTTATGAAACTCAATGCGGTTCTGGCGTTGAAAGTTGCGGAAATTCTCGGTTATGATGCGGATATGTCACATCTGTCTGATTTTAAAGGTGTTGACCGCCGCATGAGAGTGCACGCCGGAAATGAAAACAGAGTCCTGCTGGAAGATTACGCGCATCATCCTGCGGAATTGACGGCGTCACTGGATTATTTGAGAGAGCTTTATCCTGAACACAAATTGCATGTGATTTTTCAGCCGCACCGTTACGCAAGATTGAAAAAATATTTTGCTGATTTTATACAAGTCCTTGACAATAAAGCTGACAAAGTTTTTGTTGCTCCTGTTTTTGCGGCATGGAATGAATCCGGTTCGCCTGACTCAAAGGATTTGGCGGCGGAACTTGCCGCCGGAGAGTATCTCGCATTTGACGATGTTTCAAAACTTCATACGGTCTGGGATGCTGAGCAGAATGAAAAAGTCCTCGTTGCCGTTATCGGAGCAGGCGATGTGGAAAAATTGATACCGCTTCTCAAAGAGGATGCAATGTAAATGCAAGAGAAGATAAAAAATTTTCTTGATGACTTTTATACTCCGTCTGAGCGGCCTGCACTGGAATTTCAAATGCGGGAATTCAGCAGCAGCAAGCTGCTTGACGGTAAAAAAATCCTTGATGGTACGCCTGTTTTCCGCAATACATTGAACAAGTATCTGCCGTTATTGAATGCGGGGGCGGATTTGACGATAGGTTACGGTGCCAATGTTCCTTTTGACCCGCAGACAGTTGATTTTCTGAAAAGTATCGGTATAAAAACAGTTGAAAACGGCAAATCATCTGAAATTTTTGACTTTATTCTTGATTGTGCAGGGGTAAATGCTTGTGTATCAACAAGATACGGTGTTTCTGAATTGACCCGTTCAGGTTTTTATCATTACGAAAAACAGAATAAAAAGGTTTTTCTGGCAGATTCAAGTAAAATCAAAACAATTGAGACTGCTCTCGGTACGGGAGACGGTTTTTTCCGTGCCATGCACAAGCTCGGTTACGGAGATTTAAGCGGCAAAAAAATCATAATTTTCGGCTGCGGTAAAGTCGGTTTCGGTGTCGGAATGTACTGCGCTGAAAACGGAGCGGAGGTTTATGCTGTTGACGATTGGAGCAATCGTACGGTGCCGCAGAATTTTCATGCTGTCAACCGTTTTGACCGTGAAACTATAGATGCACTTGTTGATGAAGTTTATTGTGCGGTGACGGCGACCGGAATTTACGGAGGTTTGACGAAAACTTTTGATATTCAAAAGCTTATAAAATCAGATGCGTTGATTGCAAATATCGGTGTTGAGGATGAATTCGGCGGTTTGATTGATAAAAAACGGATACTCAATAACAATCAGCCGGTAAATTTTATTCTTGACGAACCTACGCATCTCAAATTTATTGACCCGACTATGGCTCTGCACAATGCGGGGACAAAAATCCTTTTTGAGAGTCAGACGGAGGAAAAATTTATCATTCCTTCGGATTTTTTGAATGAATTTTACTTGAATATTGTCCGCTGTAATGGTATTGTAAATAACGAACTTGATATGCTTGAAAAATATACTCCACAGGATTAAAAAATGGCTGAATCTCCTCTGTTGCTGAAAAATATTGTTCACAATGGTCAGACTTGTGATATTCTGATAGAAAACGGCATTTTCCGGAAAATCGGCAGTAGCATAATTGCTCCGCTTGGCTGTAAGATTATTGACGGTAAAGGCAATCTGGCAATTTCTCCGGCTTTTTATAATACTCACACTCACGCGGCGATGACGCTTCTCCGCGGTTACGCCGATGATATGGAACTTCATAAGTGGCTGACTCAATACATTTGGCCTGTTGAGGCCAAACTTTCACCTTATGATGTTTATATCGGCAGTAAACTTGCCATGCTGGAGATGATACGCACAGGTACGGTTTTTTTCAATGATATGTACTGGTATCCGATGGAGACAGTCAAGGCAGTCAGAGAGATGAAAATGCGTGCCGCAATCGGTATGCTTTATCTTTCAGGCTCCGACCCTGCACTTGAAGAGAAAAACAATCTTATCAATCAGGAGCTTGAAGAAAAACGCCGGTGGATTGAAAATGACGGCAGAATTTTTCTCACTCTCGGACCGCATGCACCGCAGACTGTCAGCAGTGAAAAACTTCTTGCTGCCGCTGAAAAAGCACGAAACGAAAAATATTTTATTCATATTCATCTCGCAGAAACCCGCGGAGAATTGGCAGAAATCAAGGAAAAATACGGCATGACTCCGACTGAATATCTCCACTCGCTCGGTGTTCTCGGTGAAAAAACGATTTTGGCACATTCGCTCTATCTTTCCCCCTCGGATATTGAGATAATCAAACATTCAGGAGCGCATATTTCTCATAATCCCTGTTCAAATATGAAACTCGGTTCAGGTTCGTTTCATTATCAGGAAATCGTTGAACAGCACGGACTGGAAATAACAATAGGAACGGACGGAACTTGCTCAAACAATAATCTCTCCATGCTTGAGGAAATCAAATTTGCCTCTCTCTCCGCCAAGCGTCAATCTCATAATCCTGAAAGCGGCAAAGATTTTGATATTTTCAGAGCCGCAACTTACAACGGAGCCCGTGCTTTCGGCATCAGAGGCGGTAAAATCGAAGTCGGCATGGCGGCGGATTGTCTGCTTATTGACCTCAATCATCCGTTTATGGTTGCTGATTACAGTTTTATCTCAAATATGGTTTATTCTGCAGATTCAAGTTGTATTGATACAGTTATCTGCGGCGGCGATATTCTCATGCTTCATAAATTTATTGAAGGAGAACGGGAAATTCTGCAGGAAGCCCGTGAATGCTGCAGAAAATTGAATAAATGATGTATAATGAAAGGATTTATGTATATGGTTAAACCGGATTTTGCTAAAGAGGGCGGATTGCTGCCCGCTATCGCTCAGGATTATGAAACAGGCAAAGTGCTGATGATGGCGTTTATGAATGAAGAGGCCTGGCTTGAAACCTGCCGCACCAAACGGGCGGTTTACTTTTCACGCAGCCGTCAGAAATTATGGCGCAAAGGTGAGGAAAGCGGCAATGTTCAGGAGGTTAAAGAGATTTATCTTGACTGTGATGCGGACTGCATTCTGCTTAAAGTCAATCAAATCGGTCATGTCGCCTGCCATACAGGACATGAAAGCTGTTTCTACCGCCGTCTTGACGAAAACGGCGAACTTGTTGAAGTTGAAAAAGTGCTTAAGGACCCCGCTCAGATGTACGGAGGTAAAAAATGAAGTCAGTTGCTGAACTTCTGCCGGAAATAAATTTCCGTTTCAATGTGCCTTACAGCGAACTTACCACACTCGGCTGCGGCGGTACTGCTCCGGTTGCGGCTTATCCTGACAATGATATTCAGCTCGGAGCCTTGCTCAAAACTCTCTATCAGCGCAATATTTCTTATTTTGTTCTCACCGGAGGCAGTAATGTCATTGGCTGTGACGCAGAATATAACGGCATTATTATTGTTCTCAGGCAGGGATGTTTCAAGGAGATTTCTCATACCGGCGATATTATTAATGCAGGCTGCGGAGTTAAATTGATTGAAGTTATCCGTTACGGTATTGTGCATGGTCTGGGAGGTATGGCATCGCTTGCAGGTATCCCAGGCGGTATCGGCGGTGCGGTACGCATGAATGCGGGCGCAAGAGAAGATGATATTGCCAATCATATTGCTGAAGTTTTCGGCTTTTACCGTGACGGTTCGATTTATCATGCGTTCAAAGAGGATATTGAGTGGACATACCGTCACAGCTCAGTGCCTGAAGATGTTATTATTACGGGGGCAAGTCTGAAACTTGTTCCCGCTGTTTCCGAGGTTGAAAAAAAATCAGTTCAGCAGGAGCTTGAACTCCGCCGTCAGCGTGAACCAAAAGGCAGAACTGCCGGCTGTATGTTCAAAAATATTTCAAGCGAGGATTCAGCAGGAAAACTTATTGATATGGTGAACTTGAAAGGTGAAGTTTCAGGCGGTGCAAAAATCTCTGAAGAACATGCCAATTTTATTGTGAATATCAATAACGCTTCCGAAAAAGATGTGCTTGATTTGATGAAAAAAGCCCGTCAGTATGTCGCGGAAATGTTTAATGTCTATCTCGTTCCCGAAGTCGTTTTTATCAATCCTGAGTCTGAAAAAGAACTGCTGGCATCACCGGCAGCCCCGCATATTGCCGTTTTGAAAGGCGGCAATTCCAGTGAGCGTGAAGTCTCTCTGCGTTCCGGTGCGGCAGTTGCTCAGGCGTTGCGCAACGGTAATTACAAAGTTACTGAAATTGACCTCAAAAATTGCGAAGTTACCGATGATATGCGCAAAGCTGACGCTGTATATGTCGTTCTGCACGGCGGTTTCGGTGAGAATGGCGGTATTCAGGAAGTAATGGAAAAGGAAAATATCCCCTTTGTCGGGTCGTCAAGTGCCGCATGCAGGCTTGTAATGGATAAAATTGAATCAAAAAAACTTGCCGATGCCAATAATATTCCGACTGCCAAATGGTGTATTCTGTCTGAAAAAAATCGCAAAATTCCGTCAGATTTTACCTTTCCTCTGGTGCTGAAAGCTCCGAATGAGGGGTCAACTATCGGTATTGAGCTGGTCAAAACAGAGGATGATTTTGAAGCGGCACTTGAGCGTGAATTCAAGTTTGCTTCCGAAATTCTTGCGGAAGAATTTGTCAAAGGCGTGGAAATTACCGTACCTATTGTCAATGATACGGTTCTGCCTGCGATTGAAATTGCAAGTCCTGCTCAATTTTATGATTATGATGCCAAATATCTGTACAAAAACGGCAGAACTCAATATTTCTGTCCTGTTAAAAGTTTGAGTGAAGAAATTATTGAAAAAGCATCTGATTATGCACTTGAATTTTATAAAAAGGCTGAATGCCGTGATATTTTGAGGGTGGATTTCATAGTTTCTGAAGACGGAGTGCCTTATTTCCTTGAGGGTAACGGTATTCCCGGCTGTACTGCAACCAGCCTGGTGCCTAAAGCCGCCAAAGTCGCAGGCATAAGTTTTGAACAAATGACAGGAACGCTTGCCGCCAAAGCAATTTTACGCAGTGAGGAAGAAAAGGAGCAGTAATGAATTATACTTTGTTTGACAATATCCGTTATGCAGTCAATATTTTTTACCGCATGTGCGGCGTCGGTGTGCTGTCGTTTCTTTTTCTGATGGTTTACCGTCATGGAATATTTGATATGGGCGTTATTGCTTTTTTTCTGTGGCTCGGACTTTATTTTCTTTTTGCCGCAAACTTTGTCAACGATATCAGAAAAAGAGAACATTGGGGGAAAATAAAACGCAATTTCTGTGTTGCAATCGTGCGTGCTCCGATGACGGTTCTGAATTTGATTTTTATCTATGTTGTTTTCTTTTCTGAAATAAGAGTCGCTGTACTTTTGTGGACGAGTGTGCTGTTGGCATGGAGTATGTTTCCGGTTTATTTTATAATAGACTTATTGGAGAAAAAACAATGTTCATGATGGCGATGGTGCTTTTCGGATATGTTGTGTGCAGTATGATACTGCCGCTTAAGATATCATGGAAATACAAAACTGTAATGGCGCTGGCAGTATTTGCTGTTGCCCAGAAAAACGGTATTTTGCGCAGAATAGGGGGGGGATTGTTTTTCTCTCCCGAAGTGCCGCGTTATCTGTTGATAACAGTTGCATTTTTGTACGGGATTTTGTTTTTTTGTGCGGCATTTCTGCTTTTTAAAGATATTTTCTGTATCGGAATATGGAAAATTCTGGCATATAAAAAAATCGTCAATTCAAAATTTCCCTGCGGAATTGCAGCAAGTATTATTCTCGGTGCTGCAGTTATTCTTTCGGCGTATTCTCTGTATGAGGGGTTGTCGGTTGCGCCTGTAAAATATGTTGAGATGAAGTTTGACCGTCTGCCTGTTGAATTTGACGGTTTCAAAGTGGCAGTGCTTGCAGATTTGCACGCAAGCGCAATCAATCAGGCCCATTTTATCAATCGGACAGTTGAACTTACTTTGCAGGAAAAGCCCGATTTGATAGTTCTTCCCGGCGATATTATTGACGGCAGAGTGGAGAAGCGCAAGGAAGATGTTGAGCCGCTTCGCAAACTTCATGCACCTTACGGAGTTTACGGAATTTTCGGCAATCATGAATACTATTCAGATTATGATAAATGGATGAAAAGATTTTCTGAACTCGGCTTGCCTATACTTATAAATTCACATGTCAGAATTACGAAAAATGACAAATCTGTTTATCTCGGCGGACTTGCTGATTATTCCGCCGCCAGACGGGAAAAAGAAGCTCCGGATTTACAGAAAACATGGGAAAATGTTCCGGCCGATGCATTCAAAATACTGCTTTCTCATCAGCCTAAAAATAATGAACTTCACGCCGCAAGCGGAGTGGATTTGCAAATCTCAGGTCATACTCACGGCGGTATGATTGTCGGCATGGACAAACTGCTTATTGCTCCGAGCAACGGCGGTGTGGTGCGCGGGGAATATAATATCGGTAATATGAAACTTTATATCAGTGCGGGAGCATCGCTCTGGAGCGGTTTTCCGCTCCGTCTCGGTGTGCCGCCTGAAATAACCATTATAATTTTACGAACAAAATAAGGAGAAAATGTATGAAAAAGATTTTTGCGGCACTGTTGATAGTTTGTGCAGTTTTTATGCTCAATGCGGCGACATTGGAGCTTCGTACTTCCGAATTTAAAAATTATAAAATCGGAGAAACAATTACTTTTAAGGGAAGTGCCAAAGCTGATGACGGAACTCTTTTAAAAGACGGCAAATTCAAAATTGCACTCAAATATTGCGGTCAGAATCCCATGGGTGAGGTTGAAATTGACCTTGCCAAAGGAAATCCTTTTACTTTTACAACTAAACTTGACCGTGCAGGTTTTGTTTTTGCCGCTCCTTCATCATACAAAACTTCTGACGGCAAATATAATCGCTGGAAAAATAAAACTAATACTCTTTTTGACGGCGGCGCAGCTGTTGAACCTGAAAAAATCCGTCAGGCAGGAACTGTTCCCGCAGATTTTGCCAAGTTCTGGCAGGACGGACTTGAAGCGTACAAAAATGCAAAAGTCACCGTCTCTCCCGACCCCGATACCAAACGCGACGGGTACAAGGTTTCCCGTATAAAAGTGGAATTTCCCGACGGCAGCGGCAGTATCAACGGCTTTCTCTCTATTCCTGAAGGAGAGGGAAAATTTCCCGCCGCAGTAAGTGTCCCCGGGGCAGGGCCCGGAACTGTTTCTCCTGTTTTGTATATTCGTCCGAATATTAAAGCTATTGAGCTTTATTTGAATGTTTTTTCTTATCCGACAGAGAAAACTTTTCCTGAAATGCAGAAGCATTACAAAATGATGAACAGCAAATTTTCAACTAAAGCATATCAGCGTGAATTTGCCTGGGACCGTGATAAATATACTTATCGTAAAGTTTGGCTTGCTGTAAGCAGAGCGGTTGATTATGTTGCCGCTCTGCCGCAGTTTGACGGCAAAAATTTTGCCTCAACCGGACACAGTCAGGGCGGCGGTACTGCACTTGCTGTTGCATATCTCAATAAAAATATTACTTGCGTTGCCTCCTCAGTTCCCGCTCTCTGTGACCACAGCGGCTATCTGGAAAACCGTCAGTCAGGCTGGCCTGCATTGCATGTATTGCTTAAAGGCAGAGCAGACAAAGTCAGTCCTTATTTTGACTGTGCGACATTTGCTGCGGGTATTAAAGTTCCGTGTATTTTAGCTGTCGGATATGTTGACAGAACCTGTTCTCCGTCGTCGGTTTATTCCGCATACAACAATATTACTGCACCTAAACAGATAATTCCGATGTATGTCAACGGACACCGTCTCAGTGCCAATGCAATGAAATTTATGCGTAAATTTCTTGATAAACATCTAACGAAATAAGAGGTTTTTTAATGTTGAAAAAAATTCAATGGCGTTCTCCGGAAGGCGAAGAAACTTCAATTCTTTTTGCCGGTGATTTTTGCCCCAGAGAACAAAACAGTGACCATATTATAGAAAATTCGGAAAAGATTACTGCTCCGATAAAAAGCGTTTTTGATAATGCTGATATCCGCGTTATGCAATGGGAAACTGCTATCACTGAGGGCGGTTATCCCATCGTCAAATCAGGACCTAATCTGCGCTGTAAGCCGGCGTGTCTGAATTTTGCAAAAGCATTGAATATTGATGTCAATCTACTTGCCAATAATCATACCGGCGACTACGGACCTGCGGCAGTCATTGAGACGATTGAGCATAATAAAAAAGCAAATATTATGACTGTCGGTGCGGGAAAAAATCTTGAAGATGCCTGCAAAGTGCTTTATCTTGATACTCCTTCAGGCAAAATCGCTATTATCAATGTTGCGGAAAATGAGTTCGGTATCGCAACGGAGGATGAAGCAGGTGTTGCTCCGCTTGACCCGTTTGAAAATATTGAACTTATCAAAAAAGTCCGTAAGGAAGTCAATGTGCTTATAATGACAATTCACGGCGGACATGAACATAACTCCTTCCCGTCTCCGCGTATGGTAAAAACTTACCGTGCTTTTGCCGATGCGGGTGCAGATATCGTCTGGAATTGTCATCCTCACTGCATGGAAGGAACGGAAGTTTACAATAATGTGCCGATAATTTATTCCCCCGGCAACTTTTATTTTCCCATTCGTGAGAACGGACCTCTCGGCTGGAGTTACGGTTATCTTTCCAAGTTTTACTGTGACAGCAAGGGCTGTTATGCGTATGAGATAATTCCGTATTTCCTTGATTTCAACACAATCCGTCCGCTGAATGAAAAAGAACTGCCGCGGGTGGAAAAGCATTATCACGAAATAAGCGAACTTATTCAAGATAAAAAAACTTTGAAAAAACTTTTTGACGCATGGTGCTGCGGGAATGCAGGTAAAGGTTATCTCAGTGTTTTCAATAATACAACCGAAGCGGAATATCCTCCGGTTTGGGATGATGCTGAAGTCATAAGCCGCTGGACGGGGGCAAAAAATCTTTTTAATTGTGAATCTCACAGTGATTTGCTTCGCAATTATCTTTATCTTATCCATAACAGAAAAATCGCTGAAGCTGAAAAATATTCTCCGCTGTTGCAGAAGTATTGTAATTTTAACTGTATGCGGGATGATGAAAACGGAAAAAATTAACTGAATAAAAAGGGTGAAAAATGTTTGAAAATTCTGTACAACAATACTATTTGCAGCAGGTGAAAAAAGTTTATAATGACCGTAAAAAACGCCTTGGTGCAATCAAAAACCGCAAGCAGGCTCTGGCTTATGTTGAAGAAGTACGCAAAAAAATTGCAAAATCTTTTAATTTGCCTAAAACTAAATGCCCACTCAACGCAAAAGTTGTAAAAGAACAGAAAATCGGTAATATCACTGTAAAAAATGTGATTTATGAGAGCCGTAAGGATTATCCTGTAACAGGTATGCTTTTTCTTCCTGATGGTGCAGGGAAACATCCCGCTTCTCTCGTTCTCTGCGGACATGCGGAGGATGGCAAGAGCAGTGCCACCTATCAGACTGTTGCTTTGAATCTTGCCGCTCAGGGATTTGTCTCTCTGATAATCGACCCTGTAGGTCAGGGCGAAAGACACCAGTATGTCGATATTATTGATAAAATTCCCGGAGGCTGCTGCGTTGAACATAATTATCATGGTAAACAGCTGCATCTGACAGGTGAATATTTCGGTGCATGGCGCGCATGGGATGCCGTCCGCGGCATTGATTATCTGATGTCACTTCCTGAAGTTGACACTGAACGTGTTGCAGTAACAGGTAATTCCGGCGGCGGTACGATGACGACTTTTGTTAATGCATTGGAGGACAGACTGTGTATGGCTGCACCGAGCTGTTATGTTACGACATGGCTTCGCGAAGTTGAAAATGAACTTCCTGCTGACGTTGAACAGATGCCGCCGTGTGCTATGGAATACGGCTTGGATATGGCGGACTTTATTATCGCTCAGGCTCCGCGTCCGGTAATTATTCTCGGTCAGAAAAATGACTTTTTTGACCCCAGAGGTACTGTTGAGGCTTATGAAGATGCCAAACATATTTATTCTCTGCTCGGTGCGGGAGATGCTGTGGAAGTTTTTATCGGTCCTGACAGTCACGGTTATCATCTTGCCAACCGTGAGGCAATGTACACTTTTTTCAATAAACATATTTTCGGCACTGATGGCAAAGTTTGCGAAAATACAGATTTGCAGGTTCTTAAATCAGAGGATACATTCTGTTCTCCTGAAGGTGAAGTTTTCAAACTTCCCGAATACCGCAAATTGCGTGAGATAAATCAGGAAATCGCTGCAGGTATCGTTGCCAAACGCAAAAATCTCAACAAAGAAGAACTCCGCAGGAAACTTGCAAAAACTCTTGCAATCGGCAAAATTGAAGCTCCTTATTACCGTAAACTCCGTCCCGGGAGACAGTTTGACGGACAGTGTGAAATATTTTCTCGCTGGGGACTTGAAACGGAAGACGGTATTGTCATGTCCGTTCTGAAATTGTACCATGAACAATGGTTCAATTACATTCCTGAAGCTGATAAGGCGATTTTGTATGTATCTCACCTTGACGCTGACAAAGAAATCCGCAAAACTTACGGTTTCAGCCGCCAAGATTTTGTTTTTGCTCTTGATGTACGCGGTGTCGGTGAACTTACCCCGTCAGGTTGTGACCGATATTCCAGAGCATTTTTCGGTCAATACCTTTTTGACTATCATTTTGCTTCACTGGGCGTGATGTTCAATAAACCTTATCTCGGCGGTAAAGTCCGTGACATTCTGTGTGCTTTGGAGCTTCTGAAATCTAACGGAGTCAAAAATATCACTCTCAAAGCCGAAGGTCAGGGAGCTGTTCCCGCTCTTATCGCCGCCGTTTTGTCTGATATTCCCGCCGCTGTCGAACTTGATAATATGCCGGAGTCATGGCTTTCGGTTGTCAATAAGGTTACGTCAAAATGGCCTCTGTCTGTTATGGCAAAAGGTATTCTTAAATTTACCGATTTTGATGATATGCGTAAACTTGTTCCAAACCTCAAATATACCACTTCCGATGAACCTGCAGAAGAGTAAAGTTTATCTTTCGCTCCGCATAAATTGAAAGTAAACAGATACGGACATGTCATATTTGTATGACATGTCCGATATTTTTTCCTGCCGTTAACGGTTTGCTGTAAAAAAAGGCGGAGGAAACGCCGTCATGCAGCAGTTTTTCACAATGCCTGCACAAGATAGAGGGCGGCGGTATGACGGACGTGCTGATTTTCAAGCGTGGAGGTCGGGATGCCGTAATTCATTAAGTCTGCGCCGGACATGGTGATATTTTCCTCGGAATTAGAGAAAAGTTTTTTGATGATATAATTTTTATCGGCTTCCAGATTCTGCATCGGGAAAGAGCGTGCTCCGCGGCGTGAAT
>JAZOSO010000034.1:0-4355 GCA_045657185.1 Victivallaceae bacterium
GGGGGTATAGCTTTTTGTGTCAGCAAAAAGCGGCAATACTCCCATTCCGGCAAGGTACGGCGAAAGATTTATTTCATCATTCCGCAAAAAAGCGGGAGGATGAAGCAAACATTTCGCCGAAAAAATGTCTGACCTTACATACGGACCAGCCGTCCGGCTGTGCCGTAACATCGCCCCGGGTCGTACCCGGCGCCGTGGTGCAGAATGTGGCGAAAGCCTCCCTGCAAAAATGTTTTCCATCCGTTACGGCAGACTTTATACTCTGCTCAATATTCTCACTGATGATACTGATGTATTATCCGCTGGGCATAGCGAGAGCGGCGGCATTCAGAAATCCGTTGAAAAACTGGTCCGCTCTGGAAGGCTTCACATGGGAAATCATCGGATTTTTTGCTTTATCACTGATTGCGCTCAAAGCAGATAAACTTTTTACTTTTCTGAAAAAAAATATTCCTGTTGCAGTCTGTTCTATTATATACATATGTATATTGATTTTGCAGCAGATATTTATTTTTCCGTCAATCTACAATCTTGGCGGCGGAATCACATATTTGGCACTGATTGGTGCAGGATATCTTTATGCGAAAGAGTGGAAACAGCTGCTGCTGCCTCTTTTGTGGATATTCTTTATTTTCTCACTGCTGATGAACCTGCATGATTTTGTTTTCAAAAACTCTGCCGGTCTGACGGGAAACTGGAATTGGAGTTCTACTCTGACGCTGATAAGTTCGGGCAGTATTTTCTTTCTTTTCAGCAAAAAACTGCCGTTTTTTGAACGCAAATGGGGAATTTACTTTTCAAGTCTCATTTTGCTGTTACTTGTTTATCTTTACTTTGTCGGACATTTCCCCAAAGGGACAATTTTCAGCGGCATAATCGCACTCGGTCTGCTTTTCTGGTGTTATCTTGATTATTTCATGTCACGGAAAATGCGTTTTATTCTGCTTGTATCTGTAATTGCTGCAGTCGGCGGGATTTGCTTATGGCAGAAAAATCTGCTCAGTGAACTTATGCGCGACGATGTCCGTATCTATCTCTGGGAAAACGGATTGCGAGTCATTGCCGACAGTCCGTTTATCGGCTGTGAATACAACCGCTATATGACAGTTTCCGCCGACAAAATGTCTCCTGAATATTTTCTTACCGGTCATGCGGCGGTCATTCACAATCATCCGCATAATGAATTTCTGTTTCACCTTGCAAACTTCGGTATCGGCGGTATTATACTGATTATTTTTACTTTGCTTGCGCTGGTCAAAGCCGTCCGTCTCTTTGAACGCAAAAAGAATTTTACCAACGGTTATTTCCTTTATATTTATACGGTATTGCTGATACACTCCATGTTTGACGTGCTTCTGATGCACTGGCCGAACAACATTATTTTTTATTTGCTTGCGGGGGGACTTGCAGTCATGCTCAATGATGAAAATATTGAGGAAAGCGGCAAAGTAAGTATTTATTCTTATGCGGCGGCGGGAATTTTTGCCGTCATCGGTTTTTATCTTGTATTTATGAATTTCATGTCTTCAATGTACTACCGTCAGGGACTCTCCTGCGGCAAGGATTACAAAAAACGCCTGCTTGTTACGGAAAAAAGCATTTATTACCGCCCGACTTACAAAAATATCAATGATGCCGCCGTTTTGAGCGATTCTCCGGAAGTTGCGATTGCTCTTTTTACAAATATGCCGTATTATACAGGCATAAAAAACTATGCTCACTCCAATCTCAATATTGCCAATTATTATATGGAAATAAACAATGTCGGGGAGGCATTGTCATATTATAAAAAAGAATATCAATGCTTCCCGCTTTCGGTTCGCAATCTCTTTTATTTCCAGCGGGCATTGTTGAAAATAAATAAAAAAGATGAGGCAATCACTTTGCGCAAAAGAATTCTTGAAATTTTGAAAGCAAAGAATTTAAAACCTCATCATGCAAATATTTTGATAAATTATCCGGATTACGACTTGAATTCAAAGCGTATTCCTGCTAAATTATTGAACTACAAACCGCAAAACAACTCTAAATAAGAAAGGACTTTATTATGTTGAATGTCGGTTATGCACAGGAAATCATCACTCCCCCTATCGGCGTTGACCTCGCCGGTTACATGAATGAACGCCTCAACAAAGGTATGTACGACGACTTGTACGTCAAAGTCATCGCCTTTGAAGTCAATGGCAAAAAATGCGCTCTCATGTCATTTGACCTCTGCTCCATTGATAAAACTTTGCAGGAAGCTCTCGGCGAAAAAGTTACAGCTGAATTCGGCAAAGAAATCTTTGACAACCTTATTTTCTGCGCCACTCACTCACACACCGCCTCCAAAATCCGCAAGAATGCTGAGGGCACCTGGAGCGACCTCACCGAATTTACTTTTCAGGCAACTGTTGCCGCAGCAATACGCGCTCTCAGACGCGCTTTGATGAACCTCCAGCCCGGTGAAATCGAAGTCGGTTCAGTTTACAACAACCCCTACGGCAATGTCCGCCGCTACTGGATGAAAAACGGTACTATTGTTACCAATCCCGGCTGGGGCAATCCCGAAATTGACAAGCCCGAAGATGACTTTGACCGCACCATCGGTATTATCAAAATCATCCAGAACGGCAAAATCGCAGCTCTTATCTGCAATATCGCCCAGCACGGCGACACCATCGGCGGTTCAATCGTTTCTGCTGACTGGTACGGCCGTTTCGCTCAGGCTATCCAGTACGAATTGACCACAAGTTTGCCCGTCATGGTCATTGACGATGCTTCCGGTGATATCAACCACTTTGACTTCCGTCAGAAAATCAACCAGACCAGCTACGACGAAGCTGTCCGCGTCGGCCGCGGTTATGCAGCTATCGTTCTCAAGGCTCTCGACAAACTCGAAAAAGTTGATCCCTCTGAAATCATCGTCAAAAACAGCAAAGTCACCATTCCCCACCGTGTCCTGACCGACGCCGAAGAAGCAGAAGCAAAACACATCCTTGCTACTGTTCCCGATATTCCCAAAGAAGGCGACTTTGAAAGCCAGGACCTTGCCAACAAAGTTCCCGCCGCTCTCCGTTTCTTCGCACAGCGCGCTCTTGACTGCAAAGCAAAAAGCACACCTTCACACGATGCCCGTATCACCGCTATTGAATTCGGTAAAGATTTCGTTATCGCTTCACTTCCCGGTGAACCCTTCAACGGTATCGCCCGCGCAATCCGCAAAGCATCTCCCTTCAAATACACCTTCATCGCATCACTGGCACAGTCTCAGTCCGGCTATGTCCCCATGCCCGAATGTTTTGAACGCGGCGGTTACGAAGTCCAGCCCGGCGTAAACTCATGCGCCCCCAATGCAGCAAACGAAATCATCAAAGCTGTTATTGAAAACCTCTGAATTATTTAAAAATTATTTTGCGGGGAAAAAACCTTTATGAATAAAGTTTCTTTTCCCCGCACTTTTAATTTTTACCGGGATTACTTTTATTGTACCCAATAAAAGTAATCTTGATTTTTAATTACCGAAATCATCTGATTTTATCTTTCCTCAAACAAAATACATAAGCACTGAAACAAATTTCATCTCAAACAATATAAAAAATCAGTCATTCACCGTTTTTGAGATTTTGCCACAATTTATTTTTGTAAAAATTATTTTTCTAACTTGAAAAAATTAAAAACTGTTATTATATTAAATAATTGTAAGGGATATAAACTTACATTTTTATTATTTACCAGCAATCACGATATAAAAAAGGAGATGAAAATGCATTTTTTAGCAAACATGATTGGAACTCAAGCGTTAGCAATTCAAGAAAAAGTTATTTCATCAGAAGGTCCGTGTTATATTCGCCTTGCAGGACGAAAATCCGGTTTGATTGATTGGTTATTGACATTATTTAAAATCAATACCACTACAGTATTGGAAGTATATGAAGATAGAATTGAATATTCATATTCATCTTTGTCAGGCAATGTCTTGGAAGTCATTCCTTTATCAAAAGTAAGTAATTTGGTTTGCGGTCATTTTAAACCGATTATTTTACTTGTTTTGGCTGTTATCTCTTTTTTCGCAGCTTTTGTAACTTATGGTCTGACTTTAATTCTTACTATAATTTTTGCAATATATTATTTTCTTAAAAAGACAACATTGATTTCTATCATTCCCAATAGTGCCAGTGCCACAAGTGTCGCATTTAAACGCTCCGTCATTGAAAATCAAAATATTACCGATGAAGAAGCAAAGCAAATTATAAATATTGTTGCCAAATTAGTTGAAAATGCTAATAAATAATATTGAAGAAATAAAAAACGCCTTCGGAAGTTATTCCGGAAGCGTTTTTTTATTCAGGAGTTTTTAAGGAGAGGTGGAGGGG
>JAZOSO010000035.1:0-6089 GCA_045657185.1 Victivallaceae bacterium
AAGTTGACACTGCCGCCGGTAATTGAACCTGCCTCAAATGAAGCGTAAGAACCGACTTTGATAACAGCATCATCATCGGCAACATCCCATGCGCCGTTGACAACAACTTTACCTTCTGCGGCAATGTTCAAGCTGTCAAGGTTGGTAACGGAATCGGCGGTAAATTCAACACCGCTTGCGATATAGGCGGAATCATAGCCGTCTTTCATATCAACTGCGGCAAACTTGGCATTGGTATCTTTTCCGATATAGATATCGTCACCTTCATCAGTACCGTTGAAGTTATTGATATTAACAACAGCATTACCGCTGACAAAGAGGTTTGAACCGTCCTCGACACTGCCGGTAACGGTCAATTCAACATTGTTATTGAGAACAACATTGTTGAGTTCGCCGGGAGTAACGGTGATTTCTTCGGTAACAATATTTGAATTTGAACCGATATTGACACTGCCTTCGCTGGAGATGGATTCTGTAACAATATCAGTTCCGGGAGCGATGACACTGTTTCCGTTATCTGCAGGTTTGACAGGTTCTGCAACAGAGTAAGTGTATTCTGCTTTAAGACCTGCTTTATCTGTGATAACGATTGTGTAAGTTTCACCTGCAACAGCATCAACACTGCAGATACCGTCAACAATTGCAACTTCAGCACCGTTTACAGTAACAGAACTGAAGAGGCCTGAGTTGTCAGCAACTGCAAATGAGAGTTTGCCGTCTGCGAATTTGATATTTTCAGCATAAGGATTGTTATAATCCTTAATATCAGTGAAAGTACCGTTATAAACACCTGTACGGCCGAAGTGGTCGGTAGCGGTGATGATATAATCGAAACTTGAGGGCAGAGAACCGGCAAAGTCAGCGGCAGTCCAAGTAACAGTGTTGTCAGTGACTGCATAATTTTTGCCGTTGACGGTCAGAGTGTAAACAACTTCACTGTCAGTACCGATAGCGTCAGAATCAACAGTAAAGACAAATGAGTATTCGCCGTCTTTCTGAACAGCTTCAGTTTCGATAGTAATTGCGCCGTCGATTTGAGCAACGATAATCTGTTCATCAGAAACACCGATGTGATAGACAGTACCATTTTCAACATAATAGTAACTGCCTACAACAGAATTGACTTCACAACCGTTGACTGAAACGATCTGATCAAGACTGACATCGGCATTGATGAGGAGATTTGCGCCCTCTGCATCATAAACAAAGTTTGTAATGCTCAAAACTGCATCATTATCACTGTCAACTGCGGCATTACCGGAAATTGCATCTGCATCCAAAGTAACATTGCCGTTAAGTTCAACAGTGCCATTATTGGTAATAATATCAGCAAATGCGGCATCAGTGATTTTAACAATACCTGCATTTTCAAATACACCTGAAACATTGAGAGTTGAATTATTGATATTCATTACACTGTCTGTATATTTGAGATAAATATTACCGGCATTGACAACAGATGAATCAGTAAAGTTGAATTCAGATGCACCCCAGCGCATACCGCCGTTATTGCTGTCATGGATAACACCGGCATCAACAATTGCGCCTTGGGCAGTAAATACTGAAGCTTCTGCTAACAGATAATTGGTATCAACAGTACCTTTAACGGTTATATCAGTATAACCGAGCTGGACTCTGCCTGTACTGATTTCGCCTGACTCATAAACGGTATGAGTTCCATCGAAAAGATATGTACAGCCCCAATTCTGACCGCCGGTAATAGTACCGTAAAGATCAAGGGACGGACCATAGTACATATACCAGCCTGCGGCATTGTCATAAATTTCAAAGGTAACATTTTCGTCAATAGTAATGGTAATATCTTCAGCTTCATCAAAACCGAAATCAAGTCCTACTATTGTCTGACTGACAGTAACTGCTTCATCCGCAGTAAAAATAATATCACCGGAACCGTAAACAAAGTCCATAGTTTTATCAACAGCAACATCACTTTCAATTTTTACAACAGTATCACTGCCGTCAGTATTGAGCATATTGGCAACATTGCTGAAATCAGCAACTGCATTATAACCGAAGAGGTAGCCGTCACCGACGACATCGCCGTTTTCGGCAGTTGCCCATTCGGCATTGACATAAATTGTGTCTGTTGCCTGATTGCTGAGATAAAGGTCGTTCCAGAGAACTTTGTAATTATCATTCCAGACATTGCCGAGGATAGCTTTGTAATCAGCTTCGGTCATTGAACCTTCACCGGTGTAATCAAACAAGTTGTAGTTGCCTGTTTTGAATTCATCAATATTGCTGATACTGATAGTGCCGCCGGTAATTTCTTTGAAACTGACAGTTGAATCAATATCCATGCTGAAATTGTTTCCTGTAAGCTTCAAAGTATCAACATTGAGGTCGGAATTGACCAAGTCAACAGAACCGATAGCGGTGAAAGTGTATTTCTTTTCCTGATGAATTTCTGTTTTGGCTTCATCTTTGTAGCAGACAGCTTTGTAAACGCCTGCGGGCTGAGTGCTGAACTTGGGTGAGAAAGTTGAACCGCTGGTTGAAGTTCTGACGATAGTTTCAAGTTCATTACCTTCTGCATCATACAGTACAGCGTAGTAAACTTTACCTTTTTCAAGCTGATTGAAATTGAAAGATTCACTCTTTGTGCCGGAAGCATCAACAGTACCTGCGGTAATTGAAGAGTCAGTTACGCTGACTTTGTTTGCAACTGCAACTTCAGCACCTTTTTCAACAGTGATGGATGAACCGTTGGTCATAGTGAGAGTCTGAGCAGCATTTCCGGTATAACCGAGCCAGACTTTTTCTGCGGCAGTATCAGCAGCACCGTCATCAATAGTAATGGAAGTATTATCCAAAGTCAAATTGCCGAAAATGGTACCGACTGTACTGTAATAAGTATTTTCATTCATCAAATTATGACCTTTGATAGTAACAGTTGTGTCGGTCATAGTTGTTTTATACAATCCTGTTCCCTTGACAGCCAGAATACCGTCAATGGTAAGAATAGTATCGGTAAATGAAGCATTTGCCAGCAAGCCCATATCGCCGACTTCAATCAAAGCATTGTTTGCAACAATTGAACGATTGATATGTGCGAGCAGAGAAATACTCATGGTCTGATAATTAACTCCGCTCTTGCCGTTGATAAAACGGATTTCAGCGCGTTTTTCAGAATCAGCATCACCAATAATCCATTTGTTTTTGACATGAGTATTGCCATATCCTGCACTTGCGGGACGGGCAGACTGGAGAATACCGCCGCCTTCGATAGTCATGGCAAAAACTGCATCCCATTTGCTGTTGGCATTACCGACAACTGCACCGTCTTTAACAACAACAGCTGCAATTCCGTCAGCCTGTTTCGGGAAACAGTTACCGCTGATAGTGGTAGTCTTTTCAAAGACCATGGTTGCTTTTTTGGCGTTAACGCTTGAGAAAGCATAAGCACCGTCCCAGCTGCTGAACTTGTTAACGCCCCAGCCTTCGGTTGATGAATTGTAGTCACTGCTGACATAGATAAATTCGGGAGATTTATTCAGAATAACGTCGCCATCATCTTCATAAGTAAGATAATACAGACTGTTTGCTCCGGTAAGTTTTACGCCGGAAATCGGACCTGCAAGATTGAGGTCGATAACTTTGACAGTCTCTCCGGTATAACCTGTTGCATCAATGGTGATTGTGCCTGCATTGTTGAAGTAATCATTAACAACAAGTTTACTGGTTGCATCAATGGTAATAGAACCGGTCTGTCCGGCAAAAGTGGTATTGATATTGCCGCCGCCGGTAAGATTATTTGCCTGTGCATTGTCAAAACGGTCAAGAGTGAAAACTGCACCGTTGGTCAACGAAATAGTACCGATGTTGTAAAATTCAACTGATTTAGTCTTGTTTGCAATAGTCAATGTTGATGCGTCAACAGTGATTGCACCTGCATTCAAACTGCCTTTGCCGGACCAATCGCCGAGAGCATTGTTGACAAGAGCAAAATTGACAACAGAATTATTTTTGACACTGAATGTACCGACATTGCCGAATGCAGTTGCTTTGAAGTTTGAATTGTCGATATTGACTGTGCCTTTGGCATGATTATTGGTAAAATAATTATTGATTTCAAAAACACTGTCTTTGACATTCAGCTCAACTTCAGGAGCTTTAGCTGCATCATAACCGGCCTTAGTCTGATTGACGGCATATTTATATGCGGAAGCAACGTATGAATTTTCAAAATTCATTACAATTTTGCCGCCGGTTGCATTGGTATTTTTGGTAGTAATATGACCGCTGCCGAAAGTGAAATAAGCGTTTTTAACATTCATAACAGCTTCGCCGCCGCCGGTACTCAAAGAAATACCATTGATGTCAAGAGAGGCTTTAAGTGCAGCTCTTTCTTCAGCAGTAAGAGCTTTGACATCTTCAATAGTGCCGTTAATATTCCATACGCCTGTACCGCCGAGAGTCCATCTTGCGCCTGTTGCAGTCAGAGATGCTCCTTCGCTTACGTTAAAGCTCATACCACTGGTAGCGTAAGCTGCTGAATTGATAACATTATCACCTTTGAAAGTAACTCCGTCAAAACGGAAGCTGCTTGCACCTGTGTAATTGATATTGCTGTCAACAAGAGCTGCGCCTTCTGCAAAAGTGATAAGGTTGCCGGTCATGTCACGGATAACCAAAGTTGATTCGCCGCTGACATTGATTTTGCCGTTATTGGTAAGAATACCTTTGTTATTAGCATCAATGACACCATTACTGGCAACTTTGCCGTCTGCAATCAAAGTACTGCCTGCGACATTGATAGTTCCTGCATTGGTGATATTGCCGGAAACTTCCATAACAGAACCGTTAGTCAAATTAAGAACCGCAGTTTCACTGTTCAAACGCAATTCGCCGTAGCCGTTGCTGACGGGATTGTAATACCAGACACCGTCTGCATCGGTACCAAGCTGAATAAGAGAGTTGTCAGCAGTGATAATACCGTTATCTTTGATATAAAATCCCTGGTAAGAAGCAATATAAGAATCTTCAACAGATAAAGTACCTGCAACGTTACGGGAATATTGCAAAAAAACCTGACGGTCGGCAAGTTTGGCATCGGCAACGTTAAAATCATCTCTTCCTTTAACTGCAAAAGTAGCATCTGCATCAATTTGCAATTCTTCTTTATAAACATTAAATGCGCCGCCGGCTTCAACATTAACAGTGCAATTTGCGTAAATTTTTGCATTATAAATACTGACAGCTGAATTTGCTTTGACAACTGCGTCAGCATTAAAAAAGAATGCTTTTGTTGCCACAGTGCTGTCCAATTTGAAACCGTCAAAAATAACTTTGGCATCACTTCCTTCAGCTCTGGTGAAATAAATCCAGCCACCGAGAGTTGTCCAAGTAACATTACCACCGGAAACAGTCAAATCCTTGCTCAAAGTTACAGTTGTATTGGCAGCAGGACCTGCTTCACTGATATCTCCGACGATTTCAATCGCATCGGTCTCGGCTGTAACATTTGCCAATGCTTCTGCGAAACTTGTGTAAGCTGCATCATATCCTTCGGGGATGCTGCCTTCCCAAGCTGCATTTACATAAATTTTACTCATAACAAATCCTTTCTGTTATTTATTGTTATGTTCAATTCAATAAAAATCAACGATGGAAATAATTACACAAAAAAAGGCAAAAAAAGACCTTGCGGCAATCATTTCAAATAATTCCGCAACATCTTTTTTTGCCCTTTTTAAAACAGTAATCATTTTCACTCCTCACAAACGGAGCAGACACAAAGAATAAACCCTGCGTCTGAAATATTCGCCTTTCGTATGGTTGCTGATTTTAATAATATTGCGCCTGACTGCGGCAAAAGAACTCCTCAGACAGTCAATAGTAATATTGACATAATGGGATATTTGTTTACTGACAACATAAAATATTGATTGCGAACATTTTACAGATACAGACCTCTCTTTTGTATGATTGCTTCGGACAAAGAATACTGTATCGTCAGATTGGAGTTGAGGAGGATTTACACACTCGGAACGCATGTGACTTTTTTCATCGGCAGAAATTGTAAATGATTGATTATCAAGAAATCCGGACACAACAAAACCGTCCGT
>JAZOSO010000036.1:0-4711 GCA_045657185.1 Victivallaceae bacterium
AGACAGAGAGCCAATGCGAGATACCCCATATCGGCACGGCGTTTATAATATAAATTCTGATAGCCGACACGGTCTCCGTCAACTGCAAAGCGGCGGAATTCAGAGAAAAGCAGCTGCGGAACTTTGCCGGCTTCTATTTCATCTGCTTTTTTTATTATCATATCGGCATATTTGCTTTTTCGGGCATTTTTCCAAGCAGTGCGGTCGGAAAATTTATGATAAATATTGCGGTTGAAATTACCTTTTGCAATTTCAGAAAAAAAGTCAGCAGGTATTTTTCCTGCGAAATAATTATCACCTTCATGTTCCACACGGTACATTTTTTTCTCCTCAAAATTTTTCCCCATAAGGGACAAACACAACATTCCTGCAAACAATACCGCAAACTTCTTCATTTGTCAAATACCTCCAATCCGAGAACGATATCTTTGTTGAGGATTTTTACATTTTTAAGTTTTGAACAGCCTTTGAATGCACGATAAGCAATGTATTTCACACTTGCAGGAATGACAATACTTTCAAGTTCAGTGCAGTTGGCAAAGGCATAGTCATCAATAACTGTTACTGTTGCCGGAATGGTTATACTTTTCAAACTTCTGCAATTTTCAAAAGCGGAACAGCCGATTTTCTCCAACGCTGACGGCAGGATAACCTCTTCGAGCGCATGACAATCAAGAAAAGTGAATTTACCCGTATCTTTCAAGGCATTGGAAAGTTTTACTTTGCGCAGTTTGCGGCTGCCGCAGAAAACATAATCGCCGATACTTTCGATACTGTCAGGCATAATTACAGTTTCAAGTTTCGGGAATGAGCGGAAAACCTCTTTGTTTATTGACTTCACACCGTCGGGAATAATCAAATCATTGGGAAACGTTTTTTTGGGACGCATGAGCATAGTTTGAGTATCATCCATGCGCAAGCCGAGTGCTTCAACTTTTTTTACATAATCATTATTCATCTGACACCCCGCACATAACAAAATTGCAGTAAATATAAAAAATTTTTTCATAACAATCAAAAAAATCCTTTACTTGATCTCGACGAGTCGGGCGTTGCGTACTTCGACTGCACCTTTGCTGTTGACAATGAGAATCATATTGGCATAGCGAGTGCCGCGCCAGAAAGCATTTCCTGCATAATTTGCAGAAATTCCGTTGAGAGTGACGGAATATTTGCTCCATTCGCCGTCAGTACCGACTTTGCGGGCATAGAGATAACCGCCTGCACCGTGAACGCGGACTTTGGAACCGGCTTTAACATTTTCGGGAAGTTTGTTGACGATAATTACATTGCCTTCAACGGCTTTTATTGAAGCGGTTTTGAAGTTGGGCATATCAACAAATCCGGGGAGAGCATCAAAGGCAAGAAAGTTTCCTTTGGCTGCTTTCGGAACAGCTTTGGCAAAAGTAATTTTATTACCGTCAATGGCAGTGATAGTTGAAAGAACCGGACTCAAAGCGCGGACGGACGGAGTAGTAATTGTCTGCCAGCCGGGTTCAGTAAGCATACGGACACCGATATAAGAGACAGGCTTACCTTCAACGGTGCGGATTTCAGCTTCGAGACGGTATTTCTTTTTGGGGTCGATTTCAAGCATTTCTGAATCGTTGTGGATTCCTCTGCCGAATTGAACAGGTTTGACCCATGCGCCGTTTTCGGCTTCAGTGACAATAACGCGATCCATATACATATAGTTTTCACCGTCGATTTTGTCAAAACGCATGGAGGCATAAATTGAAACGCGTTTGTCACCGAAAGGTCCCATCGGCATCTGCATATTCCAGCCTTTGGTGAAATACAAATAGCCGTGGTCAGTGATTTTTCCGGTGCCGACGTAATAGAAACGGTAATCTTTGCCGATGGGAGTTATTGCTGCACCGGGATGGTCGCCGATTTTCTTGAAACCGTAAAATGCTACCGGCATGGGGAACGGATTTTTACCCATTTTGATACGCAAAGCAACATTCATGGATGACTTCGGGTCTTCAACAATATCAAGCGTACTGTCCTTCAGACGGCGGCAGTCGGTGGGGAAGAATTCATCAATGATTTTTTTGTCAGTCTTTGCCGGGGTATATTTAGCGTACTTGAGATAAGTTTTGTAGTTTTTAGTATTGTTGCGAATTACAGGAACAGTGCGCTTGCCGTAATAACTGTTTTCGGGCCAGTTTTTAAATCCGGCAAACTGCATGTATTCTTCAAGAGTGCTGTCATATTTGGCACGGATTTTGTCAAGGTCAACTCCGATACTGCTGTAAGCAATCGGACGGATATAACCTGCCAGACGGTCAAGACTCATGCGGGCGAAACGGACGCGGCGGCTCATAACTTCATCACCTGCAACGGCAGCTTCGGCTTTGTCGCAAAGGTCAAGAAAACGTTTCATATCAGCCGGACGGATAAAGGTAAATGCAGAAGGTCCACAATCATAAGTAGCATGGGAAACACGCTGTTTGAGTGCGGCTTCATTCAGACCTTTGCGGTATTCGATAAGGAACGGAGCGGCTTTGCCATAGTAGCCGTTCATAAATTCAAAGATAAGTTTATTGCCGTCAAGGTTGGGATTTTCGAGAAGTTTTGCCTCCATCCATGTTTTGAGAGAATGAAAATCATAATAAGTATTTTCGTGTTCCCAGAAAAAGTGTTTGAAGTTATTGTCAGCATAAACTTTCATGGTTTCAGCCAAGCCGTATTCACTTGCAAGCGGCAGACCGTAAGCCCCGAAATAGGTAATACCGTAGTCCCAGACCGAAAGAGTCGCTCCCGTTTTGCTCCATTTGTCAATCAATTTTTTGTAGAAAGCTGCATCGGGATGTTTGAGACCGAAAGCGTTGTTGCTTCTGGTATCGCAAAGACGGATGATGATACCGGGGTCGGGTTTAACATTGACGGGCGGTTCTTCGGTGAAGTAATAAGCCAGAGTTTCCAGACAGATATCGGGACGGATTTTGCGGATTTCACGCTGCAAGCGGTTCAAAAAGTCAATATACATGCCTGACGGACGTTCATTTTTGAGGAAGGCATTGCAATTTGCACACTGACAGAGAACCCAGTTGTCATTTTTGGAAATATTATAACGATAGGGAGGTTTCACGCCGAGTTTTTTTGCAGTTTCCTCATCTTTTTTGACAAATCTTTTCAAACTTGCAAGGAAAATTTTAAAGACTTCCGGATTGGTCAGACAGGGCTGTGCATTGGTGCGTTTGCCATTGTGCAAAGCAAAATATTCGGGATGTTTTTTGAAATAAGTCGGGGGCCACATATAACTGCGGAAAGTATGAACAAATCCCGGCTGACCGTAATCATCGCCGCCGCCGTATTCCTTCGGGATACGGAAACTGCTGTAAACACGGTTGAGACGGTTACGCAAATGATTGGTAATGGAAGTTTTGGGCGGCGGAAAACCGACGTAAACTTCACGCATCAAAAAATGCGGCTTGCCAGACTCATTGAAAGCGTCAAAATGACGGTCAGCCGCAAACGGAACATATTCTTCAAAAGCGTTCCACCAGCGGACACCGATATTTTTTTCCAGAAAATTCCAGACACCGTACAAAATGCCGCGTTCACCGCCGCCTGCAATCACAACATTGTTGTCAAAAGATTTGACGAGCCACGCTTCATTTGCCATTTTGGATTGGTCAATGCCGTTTTTGCGGGCAAATTCAGTATCGCCGATATGAAAAACCGCTTCTTTTGCACCGCTGAAAAATCCTTTTTTGCCGACAGTTAGAGATTTTGTACTTTTTTCAAGGTACGTTTTGAGTTCCTGTGCGGCAGTTTTTTCAGTAATTGCCGCATTCGGGGACAATTTCACCTCCCAAGCAGAGAGTGCAAGAGAGCATACAGCGGCAGTTACGCCGAGCATAAATTTAGAGTTCATAATCATTTCCTTTGCTTATATGATTAAATTACCATGTATATTTAGACCAGATATTGTCTTTGAATGCTTCTGCTTGTTTCAGGGTATCGGCATTTCCTGCTATTTTGACGCAAATCATGCGATTATCATGGCGAAAAGACGGACGGACATCAACATAATAACTTGCATGGTAAGCAACATTGCTGTATTTAGGACCGTCAGCAAAAAGAATAACAAGTGACGGGTGACGGACTTTGTCCATTTTCCAGAAAGCACTCTGTTTGCCGGTGTTTGTGGAATATGTGTTATTTCCGACAGTTGAAGCAAATTTATTCATCCCGACAATATCGGGACCGCCTCCGAGAACCTGTTGATCAGTGAGATAATTTCCGCCGACCAATACCCATGCCCAGTTAACAGTGTTTGCGGCAGTTGAAGTAACTTTGATGGGATTGCCGAGCCAAAGGCCACTGCTGCTCCAGGGACCGGCGAAAGTTGCGGGCGGACAAAAACTTTCATGATCCATGCTGTACATGTACATGCCTTTGTACATATTGTTCTGGTTGCTCATGCAGCGTGCCATTTTGCCGCGTTCACGCGCCTTGCCGAGAGCGGGCAGCAGCATACCGGCGAGAATGGCGATGATGGCAATTACTACCAGAAGTTCAATCAATGTAAAACTTCCGATAGTATACATTCTGTCATGTTGTTTTAGCTTGTTTTTCATATTTTTATCCTTTCTGTTAAGGGGGTGTTTTTCTATATATTTTTGTCCGCAGACAGCTCGCGTTGTTCAAACGGCTCCGCACTCATGCCATTGCGTTACTGTTAAAATGGTATTACCACTTT
>JAZOSO010000037.1:0-8578 GCA_045657185.1 Victivallaceae bacterium
ATTTCTCCTCAAAGGGAGCAGAGTGAATTATAAAAATCGCAAATTTCAAAAAGCTGTGTTATATTAGTACAGTCAATAAAAAACAGGCGGCAGAATTCATGACTTCCGCCGCTTGTTCTGCAATCCTGCGGTAATCTACTCCTCAAAAATTACTTTCGGATTACACTGTCAATATACATGATGCGCGGCAAAAAGCAAATGCAGAAAAACTTTTAACGGCAATATGAAAATGCAACTTGTTTGCAAATATTCAGCATATCTGTAAAAAAGTGTAAATTATTGTATATTTTTTCAGTATTTTTCTTGAAAAAAGCGTGTTTGGCGTGTAAATTGATGTAAGTATATTTATTTTATTAAAAGAGGTTTTTCAAATGCGTTTTTTTATATTGTTTTTTATGTTGTTCTCTTGCTGTGCTTTCGGCAGTATGATGGGGGCAATGCAGAATATTTCCACAAAAAATACAACTTTGCCGCTCTATAATGATGAAGAATTGCAAGCCATACTTTTCGGCAGAGAGATTAAACGCAGCGGCAGACTGCTGCTGGTTACCGGACCTTGTATTGATATCGTGCGCAAAAATGTTGATCTCAATCTCGTAAAAACCGGCGGGGCAAAGATTTATGCACTTAATGCTCCTATAAATGATATTCTCAAATTCTGGAAAGAGCGCATCCTTTTCAGTGATGGCGTAGTTGTTTCAACCAATGCTGATGTTGATCAGGGGATACGGCAGGCATTCGGCAAGGGACGGATTTTTTTCCGCTCTCCGGCTATTGACATTGACGGGATAGGTTATCATGCAAACTACAAGGAACGCCATTGTCTCATTAAATCAAATGTCAAAATCACCATTCGCAACGGCGCATCCGATGTCCGTCAGCTGCTTGCATCAAAGAAAGTTCCCAAAGTTCTCAATCTAGTTCATGCTGTTTCCGATGAACTTTTTATTCATCTCAAAAAAGGAGAAATCGTCCTCACCGGAAATGTCTTTGTAAATGACCCCAAAGGCACTGTAAAATGTGACAAAATGGTAATTCTTCTTGACCGCAGTAAACGCGATGAAAAAAATTCCGCGCTTCACGGTTCTTCCGTCAAAGAGATAAACTGCTACGGCAATATCCAAATTGATATGAAGGAAAAATCCGATGTGGAAGATGATTCAGGCGCGGCAATTAAATTTTTCGGCTTCCATGATATGCGCCGCAACTTTTTTCAATCTGTTGAAAGTGTCACTTTCTGCAATACTCCCGCCGCGCAAAAGGCTGCTTCCAAAAGTATGGTTGTTGCCGGTACACGTATCAACGCCAAACAGATGCGCTGGGATTTTCAGAAAAATATTCTTCAGTTTATCAGTGACGTCCGCATCCGTGACCGCCGTTTGAACCTTGATTGCGAAGACCTCAAAATATATCTGAATAAAAAAGATGCAAAAACTAAAAATACCGTCAGTAAAATTGAGGCTTCAGGTGCAGTCAATCTGATTGATGAAGATTATAAACTCAATGCCGACCGTACAGTTCTTTATTTCCCGGCAGACAAACCTCTTAATGCAGGGCCTGATGATGTTTATGCTTTCGGTAATGTTCTTATTACCCATTTCAAGAAAAACGCCAAGGGGGCAGTGATTTCCAAGTCAACTGTTGCTTCTGATAAAGGGTCACTTTTCCGCAAGAAAAATAAAGCTATTTTTCTCGGCAATGTCAAAGTAAGAGATGCTTCATTTTCTCTTGATTCCGACCAGCTGCATCTTTTTGCTGAAAAATATCCGGCAGGCACAGTTTTCGCACCGACTCCCAAAGGTGAAGCTCCCAAGCGTATCCGTATCAATGATGAACTTGAACTCAAGCACATCACTGCTTATAAAAATGTCAAAATTTTCCGCAAAACTGACGGCGGCGATGAAAATGCTTACGGCGACCGTGCCGACTATTTCATAAAACACCGCAAAATCACTCTCGTCGGTACTCCCGAAAAACCGCCGGTTCTTTATAAGGGCGAAAATGTCCTTGCCACTGAAGCCAACAGCAAAATCCTTGTTGACCTCGCTGAACAAGTTGCAAGCACTATCGGCAGCGGCGCAGAACTGCATATTAAAGAAGATACAACCAAAAGGAAATAATTATGCCTGAGAAATCACTCCAATGTACTGAAATCAATTTTGACCGTCTTGATATCCTCATCAAACTTGCTTATGAGGAAGACCTTGAAAATGCGGGAGATACAACTACTCTCGCTGTTATTCCTTCCGAAACTCAGGCTAAAGCAATTTTGCTCTGCAAAGAAAATAATATGGTTCTTGCTGGTATTGCCGTTGCTGAACGCGTTTTCAAATATCTTGACGCCGATTTGAAATTCACTGCTTTAAAAAATGACGGAGACCTTTGTCAGAAAGGCGACCATCTCGCTGTTATCAGCGGCAAAGCACAGTCAATTCTTACCGCTGAACGCACTGCATTGAATTTTCTCCAGCGTCTTTGCGGCGTTGCTTCAACTTCACGCAAATACGCTGATGCTCTCAAAGGAACTGCATGTGTAGCTCTTGATACACGCAAAACAACTCCCGGCTGGCGCAATTTGGAAAAATACGCTGTACAATGCGGCGGCTCAACCAATCACCGTATCGGTCTTTTTGACCGTGTGATGATTAAAGACAACCACCGTGAACTCGCCAAACTTGAGGGTGCTAACAGCATTGAACGCTCCGTTGAACGCTGCCGCCGCATGTTTCCCGACCTTGAAGTTGAGGTCGAAGCTGATTCTCTGGAAGAGGTTACTCATGCCCTCAACGCCGACGCTGAATACATTCTGCTTGACAATATGACTAATGAAGAAATGGCTGAAGCAGTCAAAATGGCAAACGGTAAATCCCGTCTTGAAGCTTCAGGCGGTATTACTATTGAGCGTCTTCCCTCTATCGGTAAAATCGGAGTTGATTTTGTTTCCGCAGGTGCATTGACTCATTCAGTAAAATCTTCTGATATATCTCTTGATATTCAGCTTGAAGGGGATGTCTGATGATTGCTCTTCTGCGCGGAATTCTTGTTGATGCTCCGCTGTCGCAGGAAATTATTATTGATGTCAACGGTGTCGGTTATGAAGTTCTGCTGCCGAATTCCTCTTTTTCACGATTGCCGCGCATCGGAGAGGAAGTAACTCTGCTGGTGCATACTGCAGTTCGTGAAGATGCGATTACGCTTTTCGGTTTTCTGACCAAAGAGGAAAAAGATCTTTTCAAGATACTTATAAATGTCTCCGGTGTCGGCGGCAAACTTGCCAACAGTATTCTCGGTGCAATGTCCGTTGAGTCTTTCTGCACAGCAATTCAGACCAAAAATACCGCTCTTTTAAGCAAAATCCCCGGTATCGGCAAACGCACCGCAGAGCGTCTTGCCGTTGAACTTTCGGGTAAACTTGACGGATTTGATATTGCCATATCTGAAATAAGCGGCAGTGACCAGTCGCTTTTTAACGACACAATGCAGGCTCTTGCACAGCTCGGATTTAAAAAGGAACATTGTCATACAGTTCTTAAAGAACTTATTTCTGAACATTCAGCAGAAAAACTTACAGTTGAAACTCTTTTGCGTTATGCTTTGAGTAAAGTTTCCAAGTAATACAGCTTTTTGATTTCAGCTTTGTTCCCGATATCATGGCTATTTACCGAGTTATTGAAAGCAGGCGGGGAGTGCAAGTTCGCATTTGATAGCGGAAGGAATATGGTAATCCAGTTTATTTTTTTCTTTGCGAACTGTAATTTTGCCGAAAGGTGTTTTATATGAGAAATTGTAATCAATTCCGTCCAATTGTGCGGGGGAGAGGATTATTTCTCTGAAGCCGTCGGATTTTATTTTTATACCTGCGATATATTCAAAGCACCATGCGTTGAAGTCTCCGAACATGATATGGTTTTGAGATGCGCTGCTGTCCCATCTTTCATGGAGGGTGGTTGCGCCTTTTATTATCCAGTTGCCCCAGCCGGGGTATTCGGTCTGGGTGTAGATTTTGAATGCGTCTTCAATATAACCGTATTCTGCAAGGGCGCGCGGAATAACTTTTGCGCCGAGGATGCCGAAATCAACTTTGTGTGCGTTGGCTCTTGCCTGATTTACCAGATGTTCGGCAAGTGACGGTGAAGTATCAAGTTTGAAATAGAGCATGCACGCATTGGCGGTAATTTCATTTTTGGCATAAGTTCCGTCAGCGTTGCGGAATTTGTTGATAAGAGAATTTTTGAATTCATCTTTGAACTTTGCCCACAATGATACATCAGCAGGGGCGGCAGCTGCGGCGGTTTGTTCAGCAATATCAAGCATATGGTAAACATAGAGAGTCGAAGTGAATTCCGAGCTGACCATACGTTCCATGTCAAAATGGCACCAGTCACCGAGACCGAAAGTAATTGTACCGCTGCTTGTGCGTCTGGAAATGACATAGTTCAGATAGTTTTTCATGTAAGGATAATATTTTACTGCAATTGAGTTGTCTCCGGTAAATCTCCGTATTTGATACGGCAGTTCAAAAAGTGCAGAATCCCAAACCGGACCGCTGCCCCAGTTGTAGCCCCATCCGGCAGTGGGCGCAATGCCCGGCAACTGCCCTGTCGGGCGTTGTGTATCGGCTAATATCTGCAGAAAATGGTCATAATTTTTTGCCATATCAAAAGACCATAAACCTGTTTCACAGGCAAACATGGCATCTCCCGTCCAGCCGTTTTTTTCGCGGTGCGGGCAGTCTGAGGGGATTGAAATAAAGTTGCTGACGAAACTGTTTTGGGTACATTTCAGTAATTTATCAGCAATATGATGTGAAATTTCAGCTTGACCGTTGGCGGCAAAAGCGGAATGGATTGAGGAGGCATAAATTTCAAAACTGTCAATTCTGCCCTCGGTTATGACTTTGACATAGCGGAAGCCGTGATAAACAAATTCAGGATGCCAGACAAAAGGATTGATATCGCCGTGAATGTAAATATCCGTCTGTGCAACATCCCCCTCAAGAAAGTATAATTCAATATTTTTACGGTCAACATCGCCGTTTTCATCAATCAATTCGCTGTATTGCAAAGTTATTTTGCTGTTTCTTTCACCTGAAACTTTTATATTGCAAAATCCGGTAAAATTTTTGCCGAAGTCATAAATAACTGAATTTTCAGAGATTTTTTTACTGTTTACAGGGGTAATCTGTTCGATCTCACGGCATTGCGGACAATCCTGTTTCAGCAGCAACCCCGGCGGCGGAGCGACAGTTTTGGCATCACTCCATGCGGAATCGTCAAAACCTGCACAGTTCCAGTTCGGAATGATTTGATTTGCGTCAAAATGTTCTCCTGAACGGAACTGATTGAAAAAAATCCCTCCGGGTGCGCCTTTCCAGCTGTCATCGGAAACTGCGATAGTTTCGCCGTCTGCAATAAGTTCAAGAGCCAGACGGGGATAATTTCTCCATGATGCTTTGTCAAAATGCCATACTTCGTGAGTGGCACAGTTGTACCAGCCGTTGCCGAGAACAGCACCGATAACATTTTCGCCCGTTGTCAGCAAAGATGTGACATCGTATTCGCAAAATCCTGTATGTTTGTCAAACTGGGTGACAGCAGGAATAAGAATATCGGAAGTTATACGCTCTCCGTTCAATGTGATTACCGCCCAGCCGGGAGCGGCAAAACGGATAAGTGCCTGATTGGGAATGGCAGAGAGAAAGAAACTTTTGCGCAGCAGAGGCGCAGGAGTTTCTTTGCTGCGCCAGCCGCCGGCTTCACCGTTGAGATTTATCCATAACATAAGTTTTATTTGCCTTTGACATACAGCAGACGGATGCTGCTGCGCGGAACATTGAGTTTTATACTGTTTGCAGCGGTAAATTTTTCACCGTCGCGCAAATCTTTTACAGAAATTACCTTTCGGAACGGGAGTTTGATTGAAACATTCATATCAGGACGGCGATAGTTACCGACGAGCAGGAGCATTTCATCACCTTTGCGAATGGCGGAAGTATCAACACCGTTGACTTTGATTTCAACAAGTTCACCATCCATAAGCAAATCTTCATAGGGGGCAACCATACGCAAAGCTTTTGCCAGTGCAGCATATTCAAGCGGAGTGTCAAAATCCCAGTAGGCATAATAGGTCATACCGCCTGCACCGTTGAGCAGTGCCTCCAAGGCGATATATTCCACAAACTGAGGTCTCATCTCTCCGTAAGTCCCGGCTGTCAGCCACGGGATAATGTTGCGGTTTTTCATAAGTTTTGAAGTTTTGCGGATGCGTTCCTGAACAAGATACGGGCGTTCTCCGATATATAGACTCGGCTGGGAAACAGCGATGCTTGCAGGATAGATGAGTTCCCAATTCAAAACCGGTTGAGAGAGGTCAACAGTGCCCGGACCTTTGCCGTAAAGACCGATGGGGGGAGCAGGGATATTTACTGCTTTTGCACCTTCAACGACAGCGGTACGGAAGTCTGCCATTTTTTCTGCAACAGCTTTTTTGGTAAAATTGTCCATTGAAGTCATTTTGGCTTCTTTCATAGCGGCAAGGCAGCGTGAGCATTTTTTTGCAGTGGTATGAGAGTTATAAAATGCTTCAATGTCAAAAAATACATAATCAGGTTTGGAGTTTATCACGCAATTCTTGATGCGTTCAACTTCTTTTTTGTGGAAATCGCCTTTGTATGAGGGGCAGACTGCAACAATGGTGTTGTTGAGACAGTTCATTTCGTGACCTTTTTTGTCTTTGCCCGGCATGGCGTGAATGGGGGAGTCGGTCATTATAATTTTCATTCCGCGTTTGCGGGCTTCGGCAAAGAAGTTTTCGCGTGCGGCTTTGTCTCTGCTGCCGAAGTAGCGGGGAAAACCGTTGACGGCATTGAATCCGATAGTCTGCCATGCGTTGAAAAAGTCAGGATATTGACGGGCATCATCATCGCCCATCCATGCCAGACTGACATGGAGCCGTTTGAGCTGCGGAACGGGGGCGATATCAATGATTTGCAACGGAAATTCCTGTCGTATCGGTTCGACACCGCTGCTGTAAGAAGTCAAATAAACTTTATCATTGGCGGCATTTTTTTTATCGACTTTGAAGAACATCGGTTTCAGCATTGTGCCGCTCCAGGGACGGGGGACGGCAGTCATTGTGATTTTTACGCGTTTTTTGCCGTTTTTATCGGTATAAGTTTCAGTTTTCTGTGCTTTGGGCGAAAGCGCGGTGATGCCTGACGGAAAATCAAGTTCCAGCATCATGGGAGATTTGCGCTGAGTTATTGAACGCATATCGCAGTAGGTGAGAAAAACGGGAGTTATGATATTTTTTGAGAGAGCAAAAACATTCTGTTTGGGACGAATGAGAACGCCTTTGGTGTAGAAAGGCATTGATTGGGTTTTGTAGGCGGCATTGAAATCTTTTTTGCGCGGATTACCCTCAATTACAGCCAGCTCATCGGAGAAAAGTCCGCCTGCGGCAGAGGCAATAGTAAATGCCACATAACGGGTTTCGGCATTGATATCAAGTTCAAACGGATAGACATAAGCCTTGCCGTTTTGAGGCAGATAAAAACTTGTTTTGAAATCGCTGAGTTCTCGGTCAGCTTCTTCAAGTTTCTGCAGCATGGCAGTACGGTAATAATTTTTGCCGTCTTTGGAAACATAGACTTCAAATCGTTTCGGGAAGCCGAGAGTTTTTTGCACTTCACCGCCGAGACAGCGGATTACCAGACGGTCAACATTTTTTACTTCGCCGAGGTCAATGAGAAAATTAACCCCGCCGTCGGAAACGCCGCCGAACCAGCCGACAGGCTCTTTGCCGAACCATATCAATTCTTTCCGGCTGGGTGATATCTTGCCGTCAGTAAGGTCAAACGGGTCGTTTTCATCATTGGTAAGTTTGTAATTGGTGGGGATGGAAAAGGTAACTTTTTTTCCTTTTGCGAGGTTGTTGCCTTGGATGCGTTTCGCCCACAGATTACGAAAATATTGAATATCTTCAGCTTCACCGCGTGGATTTGCGTCCATGGCAGATACGCTGAAAACAGCTAGCAAAAAAACAATGAGCAATGAATTATTTTTCATATTTCAAATAAGCCCTTATTTATCATAAGGATGATATCCTCTGACTTTATCAAATGATTCACGACCTGCATAAGCAAGCCATTTGCTCTGATAGTTGCCGACGTTCCACGGGAGATATTGGGGGTGTGCAATCCACAGCCAATCCTGAGTATCGGGGTTTACATGACCGTCAGCATAAAAAGTGTTGGCGCGTTTGGAATGTTTGAATGCCAGAGAGTCATGAGTTGCAACATAATTTCCGATTTCTCTGGAGTCTTTACTGTACCATGTTTCTGTAATGAGCATCTGCATTGAGGGACGCACAACGCTGGAGGATTTGATTGCGCCTTTGTCTCTGCCTGTGGGGGCCCATTGTCTCACGGTATAATTTTCCCGTCCGACAAAGTCGCGGTTGATGCCGTATGAGATGTTGGCTTTCCATTCATTGATATTTATCTGAGAAGGACAGAAGAACAGACTGTTTTTTGAGTAATTTATTTTGTTTCCGAAATAGGGAAAAATATTATCGCTCC
>JAZOSO010000038.1:0-6594 GCA_045657185.1 Victivallaceae bacterium
TTTTTTAACATGGTCAAAATCTTTACACGCTTGGATTCTCCAAAGCCTACCTCTTTATGATGAAGGATATATTTCTTTCCTTCTTTCTATGCAAGGTCTAATCTTTCTTGTTCAGCATTTTCATGGTTGGTAGCAAGTATATAAAGTTTGTACGTTTTTATGGAGCTGTCTTTTCCAGCTGAAAAAAGAAAAGACTGACAGCAAATTTATTTGCAATGTCAGTCTTGATTTTTATATGGCATTTTTTCAGATGTCCGGAAAAAAGACAAAAAAAATGGTGGGCGTAGCAGAACTCGAATCTGCGACCTTCACGATGTCAACGTGACGCTCTAACCAACTGAGCTATACGCCCATAATTTCTTATGGTTTGCAACGCTTTTCCGTTGCGATATATTTACAATACTACATTTTTTTGAAAAAGCAAGTCTTTTTTGCATTTTTTTTGCATTTTTTTTCACTTTATACTTGACAATAACACTTTTTTGCTGTAAAGTGTCCCATATATTATAATAATTTCAACACGGAGGTTTATTTTGGCGCGTGATTCAAAATACATCGTTGAGCTTATGCTTGAAACAGGTATGCTCATGCCTGAACAGCTTGAAGAAGTTCAACGGGAAATGGATTTAAATCCATCTGATGATGATATCGTTGATGTCATTATCAAAAAAGGCTTTGTCACTGAGCAGGATATGACTGTCATGCTCGCTCAGCAATACGGTATGGAAATCGTTGATATTTCCCGTTACGAACTCCCCGAAGAGGTTCTCTCGCTCCTTGACCGTGATACCGTCCGTAAATACAAGGTAATTCCTCTCGGTCAGCATGATGATATTCTGACTGTTGCTATGACCGATCCTACTGATGTCACGACTCTTGACGCTTTGCGCTACATGCTCGGAAAAGATGTTGACGCCGTTATCGCGCCCAAAGAACAAATCGAAAAACTTATCAATGAGCATTACCGCAGCATCGCGGACAGCGTTGAAGCCATGATCGGCGATATCGAATCTCAAATCGAAACTGTTGACATGGAATCCATGATCGGTTCTTCCGAAGTCGTTGAAGATGACTCAACTCCGATTATCCGTCTCGTTCAGAAAATCCTTGCAGATGCTTACAAAATGAAGGCTTCCGATATTCACATGGAGCCGATGGAAAAAAGATACCGTATCCGCTATCGTGTTGACGGTGCTTTGCAGGAAGTTGATGCTCCGCCCAAATACATTCAGGCAAACCTTACTTCCCGTCTCAAAATTATGGCTCGTCTGGACATTACTGAAAAACGCATACCGCAGGACGGCCGTATTCAATTCCGTGTCGGCGACAAAGATATTGACCTTCGTGTATCAAGTATTCCGACCACTTTCGGCGAAAGTATTGTTATGCGTATTCTGGATAAGGCAAGTATTCAGCTTGATATTCCCAAACTCGGTTTTTACTCTGACGACCTTGAACTGGTAAATAAAATTATCAGTATGCCTGACGGTATTTTCCTTGTTACAGGGCCGACCGGTTCAGGTAAAACAACCAGTTTGTACGCGTTTTTGAACACTATCAACACTCCGACACGCAAAATTATCACTGTTGAAGACCCTGTCGAATATCAGCTCGCCGGTATCAACCAGGTGCAGGTCGATAAAACAATTGACATGACCTTTGCCGCTGCTCTGCGCTCCATGCTCCGTCAGGCTCCCAACATTATCATGGTCGGTGAAATCCGTGACTATGAATGTGCCTCAATCGCTATCAATGCGGCGTTGACCGGTCACTTGGTTTTCAGTACTCTGCATACCAATGACGCTCCCGGTGCCATTACCCGTCTGGTGGATATGGGTATCAAACCGTTTCTGGTGGCGACTGCCGTCCGTGCGGTTATGGCTCAGCGTCTTTTGCGCCGTATCTGTCCGAATTGCAAAAAGGTGCATAAGCCGACTCCGCAGGAAATTGACATGCTGCAGCTTACAGATGAATATCTGGCAAATCATGAGTTTTATGAAGGTGAAGGCTGTGAATTCTGCCATAATACGGGTTATAAGGGCCGTATCGGTATTTATGAAATCTTTATTGTTACCGAAGACCTTGCCAAACTCATTTTTGCCAACAAGCCTGCAGGCGTAATCCGTGAAGCCGCCCGTAAAATGGGTATGCGTTCTCTGCGTGACGATGCCATCCGCAAGGCCGAAGCCGGTATTTCCACTCTCAAAGAAGTAATTACTGTAACCCTTATGGATGAGGTTTGATATTATGTTGGATACATCAAGTGCTGCTATTATAGATTTGCTGAAAAATTCGCTCGGCGCGTCCAATCCCGATTTCGTCAATCAAATATCTGAAATCACCGATGAACATGAACGCAGCGGCAAACCGATTATTGAAATTATTGAAAACTTCGGTATCATGTCCGAAGATGATACCCTTGAACTTATCGCTGACTCGCTCGGTACAGTAGTTTGGGACTTCAAAGCCGCTGATGTCGACCAGAAAGTTATTGACATGGTCGATGACAATACCGCCCGCAGTTATTGTGTGGTGCCTGTTGCTTTTGAAGATGATATACTCAAAATTGCTGTAAAAGACCCGTTTGACTTTCAGACAATGGATGCTCTGAGCTTTTTGCTCGGACATACGCTTCAGGCTGTCATCTGCAAAATTGACCAGCTGGAACGCGCTCTCAACCGTTATTATCCTGAACGCGAAGAAGATATCAACACAATTATTCAGGAAATGGGACACAAAGAATTTGACGAAGACTCAGATGTGCGTGACCTGGAAGACGCCGCCAATGATGCGCCTATCATCCGTTTTGTGGACGTAGTCATGCAGCAGGCTATCCGTGACCGTGCATCCGACATCCACTTTGAGCCGTTTGAGAAAAACTTCCGTATCCGCTACCGTGTTGACGGTGCGCTTTATGAAATGCCGCCGCCGCCGAAATCAATGGCAATTCCTGTTATCAGCCGTGTAAAAATTATCTCAGGGTTGAACATCTCTGAACGCCGCCGCCCGCAGGACGGCCGTATTCAGCTCCGTGTCGGCGGCAGACCTATCGACCTCCGTGTATCCTGTCTGCCGACCTCTTATGGCGAATCTGTGGTGCTTCGTGTTCTTGACCGTACAGTGGTCAATCTGGATTTGGAAGCATTGGGTCTTTCTGATAATATTCTGAAGCAGCTCCGTGAACTTATTCATCTGCCCAACGGTATTCTGTTGGTTACAGGGCCGACCGGTTCAGGCAAAACAACGACGCTTTATTCTGCTTTGAAAGAAATCAACGACCCCGCCGATAAACTCCTCACAGCGGAAGACCCCGTTGAATACGATATTGAAGGTATTATGCAGGTGCCGATCAATGATGCTGTGGGGATGACATTCGGCAAAGCTCTCCGCGCCTTTTTGCGACAAGACCCCGACCGTATTCTCGTCGGTGAAATCCGTGACTTTGAAACGGCTCAGATTGCTATTGAAGCGTCGCTTACGGGACACTTTGTTTTCAGTACTCTGCATACCAACGATTCTGCAAGTACCGTTACACGACTTATTGATATGGGTGTTGAACCGTTCCTTATCTGTTCTTCTCTTTCCGGTGTTCTGAGTCAGCGTCTTATCCGCCGTGTCTGTTCAAACTGCAAAGTTGAATACGAGCCGACCGACGAAGACCTTGACAGACTCCAGCTCACCCGTGAAGAAGTCGCAGGACATAAATTCTGCTACGGTAAAGGCTGCAAAAAATGCAATAATACCGGGTACAAAGGCCGAAAAGCTATCGTTGAACTCATGGTTATTGATAACTCCATCCGTGAGCTTATTTATGCCAATGCTCCTATGGCTAAAATCCGCGACAGAGCTATTGAAAACGGCATGCTCGCTATCCGTGATGACGGTATCCTTGCTATTATCAACGGTGAAACAAGCGTTGACGAAGTCGTTAAATACACTATGGTTCGATAAACACGGCACAGCCGTATGCAAGCGGCCGGATGAAGTCGGGGCGATAGTATATAGAGAGGGGACCATGTCCCCCCTCGGCATGTCTTTTTATTCCCGGGTTTTTATTTATGTTTTCAGCTTTAAAAAAATATTTCGGATTTGATAAATTTCTTGATAATCAGCAGGATGTTGTTGAGCGCATTATTCAGGGGGAAGACCTTTGTGTTGTCATGCCGACAGGAGCGGGAAAGTCATTATGTTATCAGCTGCCTGCATTGATGAAAAAATCTTATACTGTCGTAGTGTCACCTCTTATTTCTCTTATGAAGGATCAGATTGATCAGCTGCACAGCCGCGGTATTGCGGCGGGATGTATAAACAGTACAATTCCTTTGAATGAGCAGCAGCAGTGCATGTCAGATGTGATAATGGGCAAAATCAAATTGCTTTATGTTGCGCCTGAGCGGTTCGGGACATTTTCGTTCCGCAGTCTGCTGGAGAATTGTCCGCCTGAAATGCTGATAGTAGATGAGGCGCATTGTATCAGCCAGTGGGGACATGATTTCAGACCTTCATATCTCAAAATCGGGGAATTTGCAAAACAGTTTCATATAAAGCAGATATGCGCTTTTACCGCAACGGCAACTCCGCAAGTGAGGCGGGATATCAAAAAACAGCTTTGCCGTGAAAATATGCAGATAATTGCCGCAGGTTTTAAACGCCCGAATCTGGCATTTTCAGTAATTCCGTGTTCGCGTCAGGAAAATAAATTTGCCGCTATCCGCAAATTGCTGGAGAAACCCGCACCGACCATTATTTACGGCGCAACCCGCAAAAATGTTGAAGAAATCGCTGCCGAATTTGACTGTATCGCCTATCACGCAGGAATGAGTGACAATGAACGCCAGGAGGCACAGGACAGATTTATGAATGACCGTTGTCCGGTACTTGCCGCAACCAATGCTTTCGGCATGGGAATTGACCGCAAAGACGTCAGACGGGTCATACATTACAATATACCGTCTTCGCTTGAGGCGTATTACCAGGAGGCGGGGCGCGCGGGACGGGACGGAGAAAATTCCGAATGTGTTCTGCTGTTTTCCTATGGTGACAAATTTGTACATGAATTTATGATAGAGATGAACAATCCTCCGCAGAGCGCAGTTGCTGAATTGTGGTCATTACTGCTGAAACTTTCGGCAGCACACAAAACGCTTTCTCTGGAAAGAAGCGCATCCGACCTGGCAAATTTGCTTACGGAGTGTAAAAACGATGCCATGGTATCGGCGGCTCTGGCTGTTCTGGAAAAAAACAACTTCATCGAGCGCGGATACCGCACGCAGAATTCCGGCAATATAACTTTTATCGGCAATCTGCATAAACTTGCAGGCGAACATTGCCTTGAAAAAACTCAAAGGTCACGCTTTATTTCAAGAATGATAAAGTATTACGGCGGCGCATTGTCGGGCAAACTTTCCTGTACTTATGCAGAAATGGCAGGAATTGCCGGTTTGACCGTTGACCAGACCAAAAGGGTCATACGGGCATTGAACGGCGATGTGCTGGAGTGGGACGCTCCGTTTGCCGGACGCTCTATTGAAATTATTGCTCCGCAGAAAGTTATAAGTGAAATTGATTTCAAATCTCTCAAGGAAAAGTATGACTTTGAAATCGCGCGTCTTCAACAAACAATAAAATATGCCAATACTTACAGCTGCCGTCAGGCATTTATTATTGATTACTTCGGCGAAGATACAAGTAATTGGCAATGCGGCAGCTGCGACCACTGCTCTGCAGTGAATTCAAGTGCCAAAATTTTGAAAAAAACGCTCACAGCAGCCGAGCGCACGGCGTATATTACTATATTGAAAGCAGTTGACCGTTACAGCGGGCGTTTGGGTGCAGGCAAAATAAGTGCAATACTTGCCGGGTCCATGCGTACTGATATTGTGGAGGCGCATTATGACAATTCTCCGTTTTTCGGTTTGCTGAGTCACCTGAAACAGAACAGAATTATGGAGCATTTGCGGCAGTTGGAAGCTGTAAGTTGCGTATGCAGAATAAATTCCGACTATCCGTGCCTGGAATTGACCGCAAAAGGCTATGAATGTCTCAAAAATCCTGAAAAATTGCCTCCGATGTGATCCGCATGTTGAAAAAAAGCTGAAAAATGCTGAAAAAACGCATTTTTCGCAAAAAAAACGCAAATTTTTTCAGTTTCGGGCTTGCATTTTTCGCAAAAAGGTGTATTTTAATAGCATAGAAGATGAGATACAAGCGAGTGTAGCTCAGCTGGTAGAGCATCACGTTGCCAACGTGATTGTCGCCGGTTCGAATCCGGTCTCTCGCTCCATTTTATATATACCGACAGCTTAAAACTGTCGGTTTTTTTTGTATATAGCTATACACAGAACATTGACTGATAATTTGAAAAACCAAGGAGTTTTTGGTATAGGGAATTGCGATAGCAATGAGCGTGGCGTTTTATTTCCTTTTTACTTGCTATCGCCTTGGCAAAATTTTAAAGTATATTTTTACAACGGGGCAGGCAAATGCGACAGTATATAAAAATAGAGCTTGCTCTACCCCGCCGGGCGTATCCGGCATCCATTAAATTCAGCTTGCAACAGCAGATATTTCATCGCGCATCAGCATACGCAATTT
>JAZOSO010000039.1:0-2096 GCA_045657185.1 Victivallaceae bacterium
CCGAGTTTTTCATAATCCCACGGATATTTTACTTCTCTGCTCCAGCGCGGTGAAACGTCAAGTCCGAGCGTGACACTGGGGAAAAACGGCATACCGCCTTTGGCGATTTGTTCATAACAGTAACGCTGATTTCTCATCATAATTGAATAATCAATCGTCGGTTCTCCCGGATTTACACACTGTTCATAATCGCTTTTGACACCGCTGTTGTAGGCAAAAACCGAATCAAAACCTGCATCACGCATTTTGGGAATACGCCCCCATCCGCAAAAATATTCATTGTCGTTACAGCAACCGATATTCATCATGGTATAAATACCGGGAAAGCCGTGTTTTCTTACAACTTCATTGCAAATTTTCAGGACATCGGCAGGTTCAATATCCTGGAAAAGACGGTTACAGTTATAAAATGAATAAACAGGTTTGCCGTCGATTTTCCAGTAATTTTCGCATTTGAAATATTTTTCACAGCAATATTCCATAACCCGGTAAAGGTCGGCTTCACTGTGAAATGCTTTCAGAAACGGCTCGCAGCTTGCCTGATTTTCATTGCCGTTCATACCTCTTGAACCGTTATCCAATGCGGGCCAGATACCCCAGTTGTGGTTTGCCCACATGAGCGCAAATTTAAGTCTGTTGCGGTTGGGAGCATTCAAAAAGGCTTCATTAAGCGGCTTTTCCAGAAATTCAATGCCGTCGTACCAGTACCAGTCAAAGATAAAACCTGTAATACCGCTGTCGGCGGCAAGGTCGATTTGACGCTTCATCATTTCAGGGTCGGATTCGTCAAAATATCCCCAGCTCGGAACACGCGGCTGATGATGATTTTTAAAAAGCGGTTTGGTAGTTTTAACCAATTCCCATTCAGAAAAACCTTTGCCGTACCACTCTTCATAATGTTTGTCTGGGTGCCAGCTCGGAAAATAAATTGCAAATACTTCTTTTTTCATTTTTTATCCTTCTTATTTATTATGAAACGCTCTGAATATAATTTTACAAGTTCGTCAAGGTCAGCAACTTGAAGAATATTGTAAGGAATAAATGATTGCGGTATCGGTGCATCTTTGCTGCACGCATGTTCTGTATATGACGGAACATCACCATGCAGAACAACTTTAAACGGAATGTCAGTAAGAACTGCGGCAAAAATTGCAGGCATGACGCTCAAACCTGCCGCACGGACAACAATTTCCTCCGCCCCGTTCGCCTTCATAAGTTTTACCGTTTTCAAAATATCTGAGACCCGCTTTCCGACAAAAGGTTTCCCCAGACTTACACAGCAGCCGTCAAGCATATAATCACCCCAGTAAACTTCTCCGATACCGCCGAATGCGGCAGAATCCCCGATTCCCTGATAATCAAGCCCCCAAAGCTCAAAATCTTTGGCAAGCGGCGAAAGATACCCCAATTCATAACGGCAGCCTTTGGCAGGCAGATAAAGTTCAACTTTTTTCTCAGGGTCAAGCGTGTAACGGCCTTTTTGACGGAAAAGTGTAATAAAAACATCTTTTTCCGTTTCAATTCCTGTACAGTACAATATTTTTTTATCAAAACGGGTATATTGCCACACTCGATAATCAACAAGCGGGGTTTGTGCAGGAATATTGAGTACGGAACGGAGTTGTTTCTCAAGTTCGGTTCTGCTGATTTTCCGTTCAGTGCGCATTTTTTTGAGAGCAAGAGCTTTTTCTCTGATAAAATCCTGTACGCTTTTTTCATTGGGCAAATCCAATACGCTTTTGACTTTAAGACAACGGAGCATTTCTGCATTGGGGCGATTGAACTTTTGCGGTTCCTCCCGGTACTTGAAGCCTAATTCCTTTGCAAAAAAACGAGATGCCGCATCTCGCAAAGGATAACCGAAAGTGTGTGTCTGATTTCCCTCTGTCATCTGAATATTTTCTTCCTTGCCAAGCAGTTTATAAACTTTTTTCGCCAGACGGTAAGTTTCACGAGCTCCCCGAATATCAAAAAAATCAAACTTCTGCGAGAGAATATGATACGGGTTCGGGGCATGAGCAATAACAATATCAACCATTTCTCCGCCCATTCCTGAAAAATTATACGGAAGCTGTTCTCCGTCCACAGGCAATTCA
>JAZOSO010000040.1:0-9605 GCA_045657185.1 Victivallaceae bacterium
CGCTGTGTACTAAACATTGACTGATATCTATAAATAAAATTTTAGGGGCTTGGGGTATAGTGAATTGCGATAGCAATGAACGGCAATACCCCAATTGTGGCTAATCCGGCGGAAGATTTGATTGCTCATTCCCTAAAAAAAGGGAAGGAGCAATCGAACATTCCGCCGAAAAATAGCTTGCCCCCACCCAGCCGCTGACATTCACGCGCCAGCGTCACAAAATGGGGATGGATATCCCCCGCCGGGGATGCAAGGGGGTGGCGTTAGCCCCCTTGCAATAAAAAATCAGTCTACGTTTAATACAGAACCAAATAATATAAATGCTCTGACTCAAATTGTCAAGCAAACTATCTGATATTATTTCTGCTTTGTCAAACGGACAACAGAACAGAGTTTATCAGGAGCCGCGGCAGGGAAATTGCTCAAAAGCAGACCGCCGTTTTTATACTCAAACTGCAACTCATAACCGTTTTCGATAAACTCAGCTTTACATATTTTATCATTGAAAACAGGAATAAATGTCCAATCTTCAGGATAATGGCGGAAATAAGCATAATATGCGTCTTTGCCTTCGCCGATTGTGCAGAATTGACTGCCGTTGGTATAATGTTTGTCGTTGGCAATATCTGTCCAGTCAATGCCGAAAACAGCTTCTTTGTGACCTTTGACCCATTCTCCGAGCTGAAGCATCAAATCGCTCTGCCATTCGGGGATCACCCCCTGCCCGTCAGGACCGACATTCAACAGGATGTTATTTCCTGCAATGATTGAATTTACCACAAGATACATAAGTTCGTGGATACTTTTGTGAATAGTTTCGCTTTTGTTGTAGCCCCAGTAACTGTTGTAGTTTTCGCCCAGAGTAAAACAGGCTTCACAGAGTTTATCAGAGTGTCTGCCAAGCACACCTTCGGGAGTTGAAAAGTCTTCGGGTGAGCCTGAACGGTTATTTATCATAATATCAGGCTGAAGACTGCGCACCATGGCGTTAAGTTCATCGGCCCGCCAGAATTTTGCAACTTCAACAGCAGTATCAGTCGGCAGTGACGGATAACACCAGCCGCCGTCATACCACAGAAGGTCGATTTTGCCGTAATTTGTCATAATTTCACGCAGTTGAGCATAAGTCAAATCACGCATTTTTTCGGCTTTTTCAAATGAGTCATTTTCTTTCGGGAAACCGTAACGCCAATCGCCGAGAGAGAAATACAAGCCGACTTTCATATTGTGTTTGCGGCAGAGCGTTGTAAACTCTGCCACATAATCACGATGCTGAGGAGAATTCATGGAATTGAAAGAGTCTGCTTTGCTGTCCCAGAGGGCAAAACCGTCATGGTGACGGGTGGTGAAAACCACATATCTTACTCCGCATTTTTCAGCAAAATCAAACCATGTTTCCATGTCAAAATTCTGCGGGTCAAACTCATTCATAAGTTTTGCATACTCTTCATTGGTATAACGCTCACGCATCATTGCCCACTCGCCTTTGCCGAGTTGCGAATATAATCCCCAATGAATAAAAAGTCCGAGTCTTGCCTCTTTGAACCATTTCTGATATTCTTTCAAAGCCATGATATAAATCCCTTATTCAACTGTCCAATTGATATTGGCAAGTTCAATACCTGCTTTTGACCAGTTCCAGTTGGCAAGAATGACAAGACGCCACTGAGGAACACCTTTGGGGAAACCTTTTTTGTAATTCATGCGTCCGGCATTGAAGCCTTTGACTGAGGACTTGACACGGTAAACATTGTCAGTATTGATTTTTACAGCAGGATTGAAGTAAAAGTAACCGCCTGCGAGGTGCTGACGGACTTTAGTACCTGAAGCAACATCTTTTACAAGCGGTTTGTTGAGAGTGACGACAAAAACTTCACCGTCTTTGACAATTTTTTTAACGCCGTCAGCAATGAGATTGGTGTTGGGGATATCTGAGTTGTCTTCTTTGGCATCTGCAACAATGCGGAAGTCGCTTCCATGAAACCAGCCTGTACGTTTTTTGATACGGATTTGAGTATCGCCTTTTTTGGCATCTGCGGCAAGTTCTGTAACAGAGTTCAAATTGTACTGATAACTGTAAACAGGCAAAACTTTGCCGTTAGCATCCAAACCTTCAAACCCGAAAAGAACAGTCGGGTTCTTGGCATCTTCCTTGATGCGGTTGATTTCCATTGAGAGAGTGTAGGTTTTACCTGCTTCGGGAGCAAATGCTTTTTTGCCGACAAGAGCAGTGCCGCCTTTGGCAATGATTTTGCCGTCCTTGAAAACAGGTTTTGTAGCTTTGATACTCCAATTTGAAGCATCAGAAAGATTAACGGTTTCTGCACTGAGGAGCAAAGAACCCAATGCGCAGACGAGAGTAAAAAGTTTTGTTGTTGTTTTCATTTTTCATTTCCTTTTTTAAAACGTGAGAACAATAAAATCCATTGCGGGAATGTAAACGGAAATTTTTCCGTCTTTGGCAACCCATTCACATTCACTGACAGCTTCGCCGATAACGAAGTTGCCTTTTTTTAGCTTATTAAAATCAACTTTGCCCTTGATATCTTTTTTAGTGGTATTGCCGACGACAGCAACAAATTTATTATCGGGACAGCGGTAATAGGTGATTTTGATATCAGGATTATCGGCAGTTATGTCATTTTGTTCAAAGTAGCGGTGAACGGTACCGTCATCGACTTTGAATTTAGCGAAAATCTGCCACATGGTATCCATGCGTTTAGCGGTATCTTTGCTGTGGAAACCGATCGGTTTCTGGTCTTCAAGGAGAAGTCTGGTCAATGCAGGCATATAGGATTTGCCTGATTTGCCGTAATACAGCAGACACATGACAACGTTGCTCAAAATTCTGTGATTTGAATTGGTACGCAAATGCAAATCGGTAACTTTGTCAGTATCGCAATAAATTTCAGCACCGTTTTTCATTGCCATACCGCGCAATTCCTCTCCTGTCAGCCAATAGTCGCACAAACTGTGTGAACAGGGATTGAAGCTGAACTGACCGTGTGCGCCGAGAGTTCTGCCTTTGCTGTGCAGCAGACGGATAATGCGTTTCAAATAAGAACGGTGAGCAAGAAGTGTCATAGTTTTAACTTCCCGTCCGAATTTGTCAACATAGCCGCAGCCGTGAAGTTTGTTGCCGCATCTGTAAACACCGCAGCAGTCAAAATAATAACCGTCAACAAATTCAAATTCAGGAATATCCAAACTTTTTTTGGTATTTTCCACAAGGAAATTTGCTTTGGAACAGTTAAGGCATGACGGAATTGCAATGCCGCTGCCCATGCCGTACTGATAGGAATACATCAGCCATTCATCAAAGAACCAGCGGGCTTCAAGATTGGATGCTTCAAGGAAACTTGATGCGGAATAAAGCTGCAAATTGCGTTTGCCTTTTGCTGATTTTTTCAATCTGACAGGGTCAATGAGCAGATTACCTGCACCCTGATACATGTTGTAACGCAGAGTTACAGCTCCCGGAGTACGGCTTTCATCCCATTTACGCCATGCGCGTGAACCTTTCATCAGCGGTTTGGTGGGAGTGGCAGTGAAACAGAACTGATAAGGTGTATCAGCGGGAATGGTAACAGGTTTCTGGATGACACGCAATTCAACTGATTTGGTATCTTTATTGACACTGTAAAGAACTGCACCTTTGTCATAAACCCAGTTGGCATCACCTGAATTACCCCAGCAGAAGCCGCCTTTTTCGGAAGCAAAATAGAGGATTTTGGTATTCTGATTGGTAAAATTGACAACAGGATCCTTGTCGGTATGTACTTTGGGAAGCATAAAGTGTTCAGCAAACTCTTTTGCCACCTGATAGTCAACTTTCATCGACTTGACGGCAACAGCTTTTCTGACCTTAAAATCGACCTGCACGAAACCGTCAAAGTCAATCATTGTTTCAAAGTCTGCAGTAAAACCGTCTTTGCCGGTCATAATACCGTTAAGTCTGACAAATGAACCGCCCTGTGTGCGTTTGGTGATTTTTCCTGTCGGGACAAATTGACCTTTGTCAGTTGTAACAACAAGCTGCGGAGCTTTGACCAGCATTTTTTTGCCGCCGGTAATAATATTTGCGGGGAAAGGTCCGCCGTTGAAAGTAATAGTACGGTTCCAGACAGAAACACTGTCATCTTTGTTGAGGACAGGTTTTGTCCACGGAGTCGGAACAGTATCTTCCATACCTGCGGTGCTTTCGCCCCATGAGGTATCGGGTTTGACAAAAGTACGTTCAAAAGCAACTTTTTTGCCGTTGGCGGCAGTCAAAACGAATTTTGCAGTATATTTATCGGCGGCTGCAAGATTGTAGAACAGAATGTCTTTGCGTGCGGTATTTCCGAGTTTTTCAGAACCGCTGAACATTTTTTTGCCCTTTGAACTGAAAATATCATAGCTTACGGTATTGTTTCCGGCAAAAGCGGAATCAATTTTTGCAAGAGTGGAGATGTCAAAGTCGCATTTGACATATTCTTTGCCGTTGCGGAAAGTGCCCTGATACATGGTAACGGGTAAATCTGCTGCGGCTTGTTTTATATTTTTGCCTTGAGCGTAGAGATAACCGATTTCGGCGGGGGTGAGAACGCGGTTGTAAATACTGAAATCATCAATATCAGTATGTTCATTTCTGGAAGCAACCGACTGTTCCGTCGGTGCATTACGGATGACAATATTTGAGTGCGGTTTACCGGCAACAGGGCGCAGACTGTCAATGAATTCAAACTTGCTGCCGCGCAGACTGCTTGCCTGATATACACCGTCAAAATAAATGGAAATACGGTCTTTGTCCCATGTACAAGTGACCATGTGCCATTTATTCTGCTGAAGATATTCAATCGGAAACGCTGTGGTGGCATGACTGCCGAAAGAAAACGGCTGTATTCTGCCGTCATAGAGAAAACGCACTCCCGCAGCATCAGAACCGCGGTACAGATAACAATAGGCATAAGCTCTCTGACCTTTGGCATCTTCAAAATTCAAATTAAAGAGATAAATAGGATGAACTTTCCAACCGCCGATTTTTTTAGTTTTAAAATCAACAGTATTGACCCAGAGATTAACAGTTCCTTTGCGGTTGTCAACATTATTGCCGATATGATAAGCGAGTGTTTTACCGTTTTTGGTCAAACGGTATGCTTTGCCGCTGACACCGTTTGCAGCGGCAGTAACATATTTTCCCAGCGGTTTGGGATCGCCTTTGGCGAATTTTGCAGTGCCGTCGGCACTTTCAAAGTCGAGTTCAAGAGTTTTGCCCGGAATTACTTCTGCGGCAAAAACCAATGAAGCAGCAAGTGTCAGTACACCTGTTAATAATTTTCTTTTTTTCATAATCATCCTTTTATATATTACATGCCTTTTGAGGCAGGAGTTTGAGTATAGAAATTATATTTTGCTTGCAAGTCTTTGAGCGGTTTTTTTTCCATAGGCTGAACATGACCGTCAACAAAGATAACATTGTTGATTTTGTTTTTCTGATGACGGAAACCGCCGTATTGATTAAAATCAGATTTAGTCTTATCACCGTTGTCATACCAGAAAGTCCAGTTGTTTGTTGTATTGGAAACATACGAATGAGCAGTTCCCCCGATACTGTCTGCCCAATACGGAATTTCACTTACGGCATATTTAATAGTATCAGGACGGAAGAAAGCCCCTTTCTGAGATTCATTATAACACCATTTTGTTTTATCTGAATTTCCCCACGGTGCATGTTGCGCACCTTTGCCAGCCAGATGCATATTGACACCGAGGTCAAAATGATTGTTGAAAGCCGCGGGAGTGGCAGGACAGCCTGTAATGCCTTTTGTGACCATAGAACTTGCTTTGGTAAAATCATCATATTCCATCTGCATAAATTTGTTATCGCACAAATACTTAACATGGGTACTGACAGCACTTGAACCTCCGGCAAAAGCCCAGCCGGCATGATCTTCGGTGTACATCAATTCAACTACAGCCCACTGCTTTTTATTACTCTGGCAACTGGCAGTTCTGGCACGGTCACGGGCGGATTGCAAGGCCGGCAGAAGCATACCTGCAAGGATTGCAATAATCGCAATCACAACCAACAATTCAATCAAAGTGAAACTTCCGATAGTATTGATTCTGTCATGTTTATCAAGGCTGTTTTTCATATTTTTTCCCTTCTGTTAAGGTGATGGATTTACTGACTTGTCTGACCTGTTACAGGTCAGACTTTGTCCTTTTTCAACTTCCGATAATCAATATTACTCAAACAAGGCATTTATATCTTTAATTGTTTCATCTACTATTTTTGCACCTCCGTCAAAAGTTACAAGACTGCTTGCGGGCGCACTGCCGTAACCTGATGTTCCTGAACGCTCGCTGGGAAGATAAGTTCCCTGATTGCCGTTGGCAAGCTGGACAAGAAATGTCTGTTCCGCCTTGCTTGCTCCTTTGATACGGTCGCCGTAGTCAAGATAAAATTCAAATGTGTCAGTCGCAAAAACTGCTCCGCCGATACGCATGGTATGCAGTTCCATTGAAACAGTTTTTATCGGATTTTCATAACGGCGCAGAACTCCTGCAAGCCAGTTCAAGTGACCGCTGTATTTGATATTTTCTTTTGCCATATCGGCTTTAAGTTTTTCAACTGCTGCTTTATTGTCGGCATACTCTTTGTCTGTGATAAGACGGGCAGGAAGTTCAATAACACGGCAGTTGTGTCTGAAAACAGGACAACTTTCCGCAGTCGGTTTTATAATAGGAAGAACTTCATTAACTGAAGCCATGATGCGGCGGGCAATCTCTTTGCAGCGTGCCGCGCTGTATTCAAAGTTGAATGCGCGCTTGCCCCATGTCCAGTCGATCGCATCATCAGCAAGTTCGCCGCGGAGTTTCATCATGCGGGCATCTGCCTTGCGGTTCATTATTTTATGCGGTGACTGGTCTCCTGCGGGAGAGCATTGGGGGAGCAGATGAATATTTGCACCGTATTTTTCAGCAATAAGTTTGCGGACTTCGCCCCAGTAATCGGAAGAAACCACACTCATTGCCTCCATGACCTGTGACGGACAGGCGATATTAATGATAATACCTGTAAGTTTATCTGCCATATCGTAGGCTGCCATGATATTCAATGAGTGGTCAACATGACCTTCAGCATGGCTGATGCCCTGCATAGCTTCATCAGCATACATGACACCGCCTTTGCCGTCAACTACGAGACGGCGGCATTCACCGACGGCGGCTTCGCCCATGCCGTAAGCGATTTTACCTGCTTTGCGGCTGTTCCATGCGTCAATGATGCAGTTTGAAAGTTTTTCAATCATAAATTCTGCATATTGTTCACTGTCAATGAAATCAGGATGTTCCTTGCGAATTTCATCAACATTGATACCTGCGTTGCCGATATCGGATGAACCGCTTCCGCCTATCCATTTTTCTTCGGGCAGAACTCTGCCGTACTGCGGAGCTGTATGGGTATGAGTGACGGAACCGAAAATATTCAATGCAGGAATATTTGTAGCGGCAGAGACTTTTTCCCGCACTTTATCAAAAAGGAATGAACGCAAGCCGACATGGTCAACGGAGAGCATTACAGCTTTTTCCATTCCTGACTCAAGAGCCATGGCTGTTGCAGTTAAAGGCAGATGCACTCCGTTTGACAAACGGTTGAACATCTGACCTGCCAACATGACAGGTCCTGACGGGGTAATGTCAACTCTGCTCCAGCCGATTTTGATTTGTTCAGACATTTTTTGCCTCTTATTTTTCAAACATCTTGTTGATATCTTTGATTGATTCATTGACAATCATATCGCCTGCTTCGGGCGTAACATGACAGCTTGCGGGCGCGCTGCCGTATCCTGTGGTACCTGAACGGCGGCTGGGAAGATAACTGCCTGCTTCTGCATTGGCAAGCTGGATAAGGAAAGTCTGTTCAGCTTTGCTTGCGCCTTTGATACGGTCGCCGTAATCAAGATAAAGTTCAAAAGTATTAGTGGCAAAAGCGGCACCTCCGATACGCATTACATGAAGTTCACGGGGAACGGATTTTGCTTTTGAATTATAACGGTCGATAACTCTTTTTTGTGCATTGAGATTGCCGTTGTAGCCGGTTATTCCCAGAGCTTTCATATCAGTTTCAATTTTTTTAACAGCTGCAGCAGCGTTGTCACGTTCTTTTTCAGTAATGTGTCTGGGGGGCAGTTCAAGAATGCGAACGGTATGTTTGACAACGGGAGCTGCTGCAGCAGTCGGTTTGATAACAGGAAGAACTTCATTGAGAGAAACCATGATACGACGGGCAAGTTCTTTGCAGCGTGCATCGTTGTATTCTGCATTATACGCGCGTTTGCCCCAACGCCATTCGGTAACGGGATTTTTGAGCTGACCGCGGAGCTGCATCATGCGGGCATCAGCGGCACGGTTCATGATTTTATGCGGTGACTGGTCGCCTGCGGGAGAACACTGGGGCAGAATAACGACATCTTTGCCGTATTTTTTTGCAACTTCTTCGCGGACATAGTGCCAGAAATCGGCAGAAACGAACTTATGTGCTTCGTTGACTTGTGAGGGACAGGCAAGGTTGATAATGATGCCTGTAAGTTTGCCGCAGTTTGAATAAGTTGCCATAATATTGAGAGAATGGTCAACGTGACCTTCGGCATGGCTGATACCGGGCATAGCTTCATCTGCATACATTACACCGCCCTGACCGTCAACTACGATACGGCGGCATTCTCCGACGGCAGCTTCGCCCATACCGTAAGCGATTTTGGAGGGTTTGCGAGTGTTCCATGCACGGATGGCGGCATCGGAGAGTTTGTCAACGAGAAAGAAAAAGTAATCTTTACTGTCAACGAGATTGGGATAATCTTTGCGGTATTTTTCAATATCAACACCGATGTTGCCGGTACCGATTCCGAGTGTGGGTTTAAAATTGCCGTTCCAGTATTTTTCAGGAACGACTTCACCATATTGCGGAGCAGAATGTGTATGAGTTACAAAACCGATAATATTCATTGCCGGAACCCCCGTCGCGGCGGAGATTTTTTTCCTGACATGATTCATAAGCGGCTGACGGAAACCTACACTGTCAAGTGATATCATAATGAATTTTTCATTGCCGGATTCAACTGCCATGGCTGAAGTGAACAAGGGATCATGCACTTCAGTTGCAAAACGGGGGAAACGCTGACCTCCGAGAAAAGTCGGACCGAGCGGAGTAATATCATTTTTTGCCCAGCCGACTTTGATTTGTTTTTCATTTTTGGCGGCAGGACATTCATTTTTGGCACAGATACAGCCGCCGACAAAAACTGCCACAGCACTCAACAATGAGATAATTGCTTTTTTCATTTTTTTTCTCCTTATATGTTAAATTGACAATAAATAGTAAATTGACGGATAAACTTCACCGATTTTGAATTGACGGATACCGTCAGTCACAGTTGACGGAACTTCGCCTGTGTATGCACCGTCGGTATCAATACTCCAGAGACGCATGTTTTTGACGGAACTTTTCATTTTAATTTGAGCCTGAATCGGTTCAATAAGCACAGGACCGTGACCGAGAGAAATGCGTTTAGTATGATCTTCATTGTACTGTGCATCGGTATTATCAGCTCTGCCTACGG
>JAZOSO010000041.1:0-1102 GCA_045657185.1 Victivallaceae bacterium
TGCTTGCTTGCTTGCTTGCTTGCTTGCTTGCTTGCTTGCTTGCTTGCTTGCTTGCTTGCTTGCTTGCTTGCTTGCTTGCTTGCTTGCTTGCTTGCTTGCTTGCTTGCTTGCTTGCTTGCTTGCGCTCACTTCGTTCGCGCAAGACAGTTTTTCAGAGTTCCGAAAAACTGTAGAGGATACCGAAAATCCGGACAGCGGAAAACTGATACCGTAATTCGGCATCTTAAATACTGTCGCCGCAGTTATGGTTCTCATGTTCGGCAATCCCCCACAAGTTCAGTGAATTCGCAGATTTCACAACTTTTCATCATGAAATCCAGCGTGCTTAATATGTTCAAAATAAAAATATTTCTTCTAATATATCACATCTGAACAAAATTGCAAGGCGGAAAATATTTTTTACAACAACAGACTTCAACGGACTGATACGAACTTTGGCAAAAGCAGCCAAATACTTTGCAAACAAACGCTTTTCATGTCAGTACGAGTCCGTCACAGTCCATACCTTGTCCGTTCAAACACCAGTTCAGAACAATGGTTCCCCTTCACATCATCAGCAGCGCAAGATATATATTGCAAACGAAAACTCTCATTTTTCATTTTCTCATCATCATACGAAGCGTAAGCGAAGTGCTTCATATTTGAGCGAAAGCGAAAATGCTTCATAGCGGAATGAAATGGCTTGCCGCGGCGTAATGAAATGAAGACGGGAGCTGTTTCATCTGAAAAGGCGGATTTGTGAAGCGCACCTGCGGTGCATGAAGCACGGCTGCGCCGTATGAAGCGGCACTGCGTGCCATGAAGCGAAGCCTTTTCAGGCTTCATGTTTTTTTTGCCAAATTTTGGCAAAAAATTGGTCGGGGTGAGAGGATTTGAACCTCCGGCCTCTGCGTCCCGAACGCAGCGCTCTAGCCAGACTGAGCCACACCCCGACAGGTGCACGCACATGGTGCGTTGTTTCTATAATATATCATCTTTTTTTGCATTTGCAAGTCGATACCAAGAAAAAATTATTTATTCTCCGGGTTTATCCGGTAAATTTTTCATCTTGCACGGAAGTTTGAATGAAAAATTGTTCCGATGTTGTCTATTTATTCGCCGG
>JAZOSO010000042.1:0-3776 GCA_045657185.1 Victivallaceae bacterium
ACTATCGGATATTCAAGTTTGGCGGGACCGACAAAAATCCTTGCACCGCCTTTGCGACTTGAATTTATGTCCTGACATTTAGCATAAGCTCTTACAATATATTTTGTATGCGGTTTGCATGGAATCCGGAGCTGGTCAACACGGGTGTAATAGATATCACGAGGATTGTAAATGCGGACCGACTGACCGCCGCTGCGGCTGTTGGTGGTATCAATAGAAACCTCAACACCGCCTTTGAGAACGTTCGGATAAACAGTCCAGTTCTTAATTGAACCGTCAGGATTTTTTTCCTGAAAACCGCCGTTTTTTATTAAATTTTGAGCATAAAGCCCCGCGGTAATAAAAATTACCGTCAAGATAATAAATTTTTTCATGATTTAAACCGTTAAGTTAAATATTATTTCTTATAAAACTTATCCATGGTCACATTATCAGGGAATATTGAACCGGGAGCTTTGTATTTATAATATTGAACATGTCCGTCAAAGAAAAGCATATTATTGCCGGTATTATTCTGATGCGGTCTGTACATATTTGCTCTGGTTGCATATTGATAACCTGTAGTATCATATTTTACAAGACTGGCAACACCTGAATTAAATTTGCGACTGGGATGGAAACAATCAAGCATATACATAATGCCGCTGGGATTTACAAAGCGATGCAATTTAACGCTTGTCAAAACCGGAGAAGAATACAAATAAGAAAATGAGTAACTGATTCTGTCTTTCTCACTGCTTTTTGAATCACTGGAGCAAATAAAAACATTTTTATTTTTAATATATTCATTAAGATTGGAACAACCGCACGGCTTACCATCTGTAAGTCCTGAATTATACAGCCATGTGACATCACGGATTTCGCCGTCATTATCATCAGAATAAAAAATCATTGCATTGCCCATTTGGCGCAAGTTTGCGGCACATTTTGCAATACGTCCTCTCTCTCTTGCATTGTTAAGAGCCGGCAGCAGCATTCCCGCCAAAATAGCAATAATGGCGATTACGACGAGCAGTTCGATGAGTGTGAATGTTTTTTTCATTTTTTTTCCTTTCTGTTAAGGTGTTTATGAAAGTTTGACTTAATAAAAAACATAAAGAAAACACACATTTATTATATATGATTTTTTTTTGTTTACAACAATTCAATTTTGAATTTTGTTACAAGAAATATAAACATAATTATAAAAAACGATTATTTATCTTGCAGCTATCCACGCTTCAAGTTCGGCAACAAATTGCTCAATGTTATAAATCTTTTCAAGATCAATATCATCGAGAACTTTTTTTAACATTTTACCCGGCAATGAGTCAGGATAGGCATCAATTATTTTTTGTGCAGCACGACAATCATCTTCCAATTCGGGCAGACATTTTATCAAATTTACGACACGGCTTATTATATTCAATTTCCCCTGAGCATCAATTATATTATCATAAAGCTTAATTCCGTCAACTGCCATATTAAATGCGGGAATTCCGCTTTTCAAATTGAGAGGATATAAATTTGTCATAACAGTTGTAAAATTAGCGGTAATATTTTTATCATGTCCTTCAGGAAAAATATTTTCCGTATCAAATTTTTCGTTAAATTTGAAATGATCATTACGATATTTATCTCTGTCTTCCTTTTTACGAAAATCAGGAATATCAACCATGATACCGTCATTTTCAAAACTTTTGACCGCCATAATACCCGCCAAAGTCATATCTGCTGCGGAATATACATCTATCGGAGCCTTCTCTCCGGTGAAAAATTCACGCGCAAAATAATACAATTCAAAGAAATCCCCGCCGTTATGTCCTGCTTTTTCCGCAATATCAGCAAACTCATCCCATTCAGGTTTGATATTCAGCAATTCACCGCCGCCGCAAGCTCCGACCCGTATTTTGAAATCACGAATTTTTTCTGCTCCGGCTTTAGTACCGTACAGACGCATTTCAAAATGATTATCATTTGTTGTTGCGCCCATCATATTGCGCATTATACTTCCGTTACTCATTTTAATCATTGAAGGCAGCGGAATCCCGCGGCAGTCAGCCATATATCCCGGAAGCTGAATCGAACTCGGCAATGCAGAAATCGCAATCGGACGCAACCCTGTAATATCCATAACCGGTCCGAGAGAGTGAGTTATATAATAATGCCCGTTTAAAGATGCACGCCAATTATGAACTGTATATCCCGGTTCAACAGGAACCCCGCCGCTGACATTATAGGCATACCCGAGTGTACGGCATTCATGCAGATATGAAGCTTCGGCATACTGCATTTCTCCGAAAAAACCGTCCCTGTAAAGTTTTTTAAGATATGAATTTTCTTTAGTAAACGGATAATTTTCAAGGAAATTATAAATCTTACCGCTTTTTTCAACTGCTTCAATAACCTGAACACCTTCTGCCGGCGTGAAAAATGCAGTTACTTCACACAAAACGTGTTTATCCGCATTCAATGCCTGAATGGTATGTTTTGCATGATCCTTAAAATATGTGGCAATAAGAACAGCATCCATGTCATAAGCTAAAAACTTTTCGGCATTGTCAGTCACAAATGCTTCGGGAAATATTTTTCCGAACTCCTGCCGCATATGAGGATTAATATCACATCCTGCTACAATGTCAATGTTTAACATTTTGCAATCATCAGCCAAACGCTGACCTCTTCCGAGTCCCCATATCCCGAGTCTGATACGCTTATCGGTTTTAAAAACGGAATTATCTTTCATAATAAAATCCTTATTATTGTTAATTGTTGTCTCTTGAATATAATAATTCATAATTATATGATTTGCAAATAAAAAACATTATGCTATATTTATACAAAACAGTATAAAAGTTACAAAAAGAGAAAATAATGTTAAAATTTAAATACATCGCTCATTATTCACATCCGCAGGAAGATATTATGGTCAGTCAGAATTTTTATCTGAGTCTGTCAGTTAGCGGCCTTGAAAAGTCCAAAAGATATTTGCCTGACGGAAGCAGAGTGCAAATTCCGACCAAAGAAGCCTGTTTAAGTTTAATGATGCCGAACACAAGACATTATTTCAAATATAATGCCGACCGCAGTAATTATGTTATAAAATTTGATACTGATAAAATAAGATACAGCAATGATTACAAAAGTCTCATTATCAATCATAACGGCAACGATTTGAATTTGCCTTTTTTTGTCCCTCTTAACAGTGTTGAATTGGTTAAATATATTGAAATTTTTCAATATATTATAAAATTAACAAGTTCTCCATTGCCGGCTTATTTCTTTGAAGCGGATATGATGCTCGGTTCGCTTCTTGTCTCATTTATCAATTATAATCTTGAAAATTTTGAGCACAATGCTCCTGTTGATATATTGAAACAATGTATTGAAAAAGATACTCTTCATATCAGAAACATTTCCGAAATGTGCCGTGAAATCGGCTATTCTTCGGTATATTTGAGAGCAGCTTTTAAAGAAAAATATCATCTGAGTCCGGAAGAATACCGTATGCAGCTTCGTCTGCATAAAATAAAGCAGATGATGACTTCTACAAATATGACATTTAAAGAAATAGCTTTTGCCTCCGGCATGAAAAATAATACTCATTTAAATAATTTTATTCGCAAATATTGCAATATGACACCTAAAGAGCTGAAAAAAAATCTTAATAATTGATTTATGTACACTGCTAAAGGATTTTTATACTCGAATCAAAAAATCAGGCAAAAAAGAATTATCCCAAACTCCCTGTTTAGGATAAAAGAAAATTAAACCGATGCCGCCGCACAGAAAGGTCA
>JAZOSO010000043.1:0-18432 GCA_045657185.1 Victivallaceae bacterium
AGGAGCAGAAACTTGCCCGTGAACTTGCGGAACTCAAAAAAGAGGCAGAAGAAGTAAAAACGCCTGCCGTTCCGGATAATATTTCTGCTGATTCAGCTGTTGCCGCAGATAAAAAAGAAGCTGCCGGAAATGTAAAAAAAGAATCTTCTGCACAAAAAACTGATTCCGCCATTGATAACGGGGTTCAGAGCTCAGTTCAAACTTCAGATAACTCCGGAGTGATTTCAGAGAAAGATATAAAGATTTCAGACAATATTGCATCTGATTCTTCCGTTGCATCTGAAAATAAAGGAAAAAGTATTGAAGATGAGAAAGTTGCTGAAAAAAAACAGCCGGAAACGATAAAGGATTTTTCAAAACTTCCGGCTATGGAAAAAACAAAAAAAGCAGAGTCTGAAATTAAGCCTGAAAAAACAGAAAAACAGGAAATCAGAGATTATGTCGTTCAGCGCGGTGATACCTTTTCTCAGTTAAGCCGCAAGTTTTACGGGTCAACACGTTATTACAGAAAACTTATGGAATATAATAAAATCAGCAATCCGAACGGACTTCGTTCCGGCAAGACTATTAAGATACCGCCGCTTGAAATATTGAAAGGAATAAAATGAAAAACAAAACATTTATTATAATTGCTGCTGTATTTTCTGCGGCGTGTCTGCTGTCGGGATGTTCACTTTTTTCTCCCGGTGTGCAAAAGGTGAGTTATTATGATTTGAATTTCAGCGGCAAGGAGAAAATGAAAGTGAACTGCCGTTTTGAAACACTTAATTTTCATAATATTTCACCTGCCGGACTTAATTTGCTTTTCACCTCAAATAATTCAGTTATTGAGATTGACCAGTATAATTATTGGGTACAGAGTCCTGAAATTATGCTCCGCAGATTTTTCCTTAATGCCATCGAGATTTCTGACACTCCTGCAAGCAGAGTGCTGGACGCCTCTCTTACTATTTTTGATTTTAAATTTGACCTTATCAGCAAAGAGGCTGTATTGGGTATCAAACTTGTTTTGCGTGATAAAGAACGTAATATCAAAAAAGAAAAAAATTATGTCATAAAAACAGCAGCGGCAAAATCAGAACATGCTGAATTTGTCAGTGCAATGAATAAATGTGCAGAAAAATTTATAAATCAAGCAGTTATCGATATTAAAAATTTCTAAAATGGAGGTTAGTATGGAAAAGTTGAATGTTCCCCCCGAAAATCATGTAAAAGTCCTCGGCGGTCAGGGCTGGGTCGGTTTGATTGACCATCTCGGTTCAGAAACCACTCTCGTCAATGCCGCCCGTGTTTCTTTCGGCAAAATTAAAAAAGAGATGGACGAACGCGACGTTAAATTGATTGAATATCTTATTGCCAATAAGCATACCAGTCCGTTGGAACATATGGTTTTTACTTTCAGTATTCATTGTCCTTTGTTTGTTCGCGGTCAGTGGCACCGTCACCGTACTTGGAGTTACAATGAAATTTCACGCCGCTATACTGAAATTGATATGGAGTTTTATACTCCGCCCAAATTGCGCCGTCAGGCAGAAAGCAACCGTCAGGCATCATTTGCAGATGACAGTTTTGCTGATGAAGCATTGCGCAAAGAGATTGAAAAACACAATCTTGAATCACTTAAACTTTATGACCATCTGCTTGAAAACGGTGTTTGCCGTGAACAGGCCCGCGGTGTTCTGCCGCAAAATATGATGGTAACTTTCTGGGGTACTGTTGACCTTGCAAACCTTATTCACTTCCTGGATTTGCGTGACAGTGAACATGCTCAGTGGGAAATCCGAGAATATGCAGTTGCCATTAAACAGCTCATTAAACCTTTGATTCCCAATGTTGCAGAATATTACCGCAAACAGGGAAAAGAGTGGTAAAAAAAAGACTTCTCTCCCCATGGAGGAAAGATGAATATAAAAAAATATTGCCTCGCATTTTGTTTCGTTTCTGCATGTTTGTTTGCAAATGCGGAGACATTGAAAAAAGAGACTGACAGTGTGCTTGCATCGGTGAACGGTGTACCTGTCAGCCTCAGTGATGTCTTGTACGAAACGCAAAGCGAGGAATATTATATGGCAGGCGCATTGGATCAGAAAAGTGCGCAAAAGGCGATTTATGAACTGCGCAAAAAAACTTTGGACGATTTGATTGACCGCAAATTGATTTTGGCTGAATACGAAAAAAATCCGTTTCCCATTGATAATCAGCGTATCTCAAATGTCCTTGATGATATGGCAGTGCGTGCGAATTGCCGCACCCGCAGTGAGTTTTTTCAAAAACTCCGTGCCGCGGGGCTGTCTGTTGAAGAGTTCCGGCGCAAAGTTGAGGAGCGCGTGACTGTGCAGTATGTTGTCGGCAGAGAGTTGTATATTTATGTAAATGTTTCTCCCAAACAAATTTATGAATATTACAAACAGCATGAAGAAGAATTTTCCACTCCTGAACAAATTCAACTGAATGTACTTTATCTCAATAGTTCAAATCCTGATTTTGAGATGAGAAAAAAACTTGTTGCGGATAGACTTGCTGCCAATCCGTCGGATTTTTATACTCTGGTAAAGGAATACTCCGAACTTCCGGGAGCGAAAAAAAATTCATCCGTACTGCTGACTCCGGTTGACAAACTCCGTGAAGAATTCAAAGCTGCTTCTGATAAAAAAAAGTTTAATCAGATTATAGGACCGCTTGAAATTCCGGAAGAAGGTGTATATTATCTGCTGACGGATAAATTTATTCCGCCTGTAAAAAAATCTCTGAATGAAGTAAGAGGGCAGATAATCGCCGAACTTGAAAAACAGCAAAGAGAAAAAGCATATAAAGATTATGTAAAAAAACTCCGCTCCGAAGCGATTATCCGTTACATGTATTAGAAAGGAAAAACATGAAAAAATTAACTTTATTTGCCATGCTTGCAGCTGTGCTGCTTTGCGGATGTGTCAAACCTGTTGTTGTCTCCGAAGTTCTTCAGCAGGGCGAAAAAGATGTTATTTATACTCAGTGCAACATTTTTTATTCGGACCCCGCTAATATAAGTTGTCTTAATTTTTTGGAAGGCAAGTTTATTCCTTACGGTACGGAAATAACTGTTGTTGAGTGTGATGAGGAAAAATTAAGTTTCAAAACCGCAGGCAGTGAAACTGTTTATACTATCAAATTCAGCAAAGGTGAACGCATGAGTTCCATGCAGAATTATCTGCGTACCATTCTCGGCTTTACTGACCGCAGCGGCATTGAGAAGAAAATCCGTCCTGAATTTGCCGCCGAAGTCAGAGCCGGCAAAATTGCTGTCGGTATGAAAAAAAGTGAAATCGCTGTTGCATGGGGGAAGGTTCCGCCTGTTCATACTCCTGATGAAAAAAATATGACTTGGATATATATGTATAATCATCACGACCTTATCCGTTTGATTTTCCGCGGAGATGTTTTGCGCAAGACTATGCCGAAATTGCAGGACAGCAAATGAAAAATATTATCGTTACAGGCGGATGCGGTTTTCTCGGCAGAAATCTTTGTCACTTGCTTTTGCTTGAAGGACATGAGGTATATGCCGTAGATAATTTTTTCACCGGTTCGGAAAGAAATGCGCAAAGTTTACAGGCATTTCCCAATTTTCATGTCATAAAACATGATGTTGTTGAGCCGTTTAAAATTGATTTGCCGATAGATGAAATATATCATCTTGCATGTCCTGCGTCTCCTCCGTATTACCAGAAAGACCCTGTTTTCACTGCCCGTACTGCTTTTCTCGGTGCATTTAATTTTCTTGAACTTGCAAAAGAAAAGGGGGCAAAAATTCTGTTGACTTCCACCAGTGAGATTTACGGTGAACCGCAGGTGCATCCGCAAATTGAGAGTTACCGCGGCAATGTCAATACAATCGGGATACGCAGCTGTTACGATGAGGGTAAACGCATTTCAGAAACTTTGTTTTTTGATTTCTGGCGCATGTATGATTTGAAAATAAAGGTGGTTCGTATTTTTAACACTTACGGACCGTATATGCAGATAGATGACGGACGGGTTGTTACCAATTTTATCAAACAGGCATTCAATAATGAAGATATTACGATTTTCGGTGACGGACACCAGACCAGGAGTTTCTGTTATGTTGATGACCTTGTGCGCGGGTTGAAGGCTATGATGGCAAGCCCGGATGATTTCAGAGGACCGGTAAATCTGGGGAACCCCGGCGAATTTACTATGTTGGAACTTGCCGAGCTGGTGCTGGAAAATATTAAATGCAGTTCAAAAATGATTTTCAAACCGCTGCCGTCAGATGACCCCACACGCCGCCGCCCGGATATAACTCTTGCCAAAGAAAAGCTCAACTGGCAGCCGGAAATTCCACTGCGTGACGGGTTGAAAAAAACAATTGAATACTTCGGAGAATTTTTTAAATGATTGAACTTGATATGGCTGAAATTACCGCATTCTGCGGCGGGGAACTGCTGAATGTTTTTCCGGAAACTGTGATAAAAAAAGCAGAGACCGACAGTCGTAAAGATATGACGGACGGGATTTTTTTTGCACTTAAAGGAGAGCGTTTTGATGCTCATGATTTTTTGACACAGGCAATGGCAAATAATGCTGCCGTATTGTGTGTGCAAAAGGGGCGTGAAATTGCTGATTTTCCCTGCTGGGCAGTTGAAGATACATTGAAGGCATATCAGAAACTCGGTGCATTGCAGCTTAAAAAAGCTGAAATTCCAACAGTCGGCATTACCGGCAGTGTAGGCAAAACAAGTGTCAAAGAGATGACCAGAGCAGTGCTGGAATATAAATTCGGCATTGGCAAAGTTCTTTTTACTGAAGGGAACACCAATAATCATATCGGCGTGCCGCAGAATCTCATGCGCCTTACTCATGAACATGAAATTGCAGTTATTGAAATGGGAACAAGTTCTTTCGGTGAAATCAGCGTATTGTCTGAAATTGTCCGCCCCGAAGCCGCACTGATAAATTCAATTGCTCCGTGTCATTTGGAAAATCTCGGAACATTGGAAGGAGTGGCAAAGGAAAAATCTGCTATTTTTGACTTTGCTGAAACTTTTGCCGTTTTTCCCGGAAATATTCCGCAAACAATGCAGATTGAGCAAACCGCAAAGCAAAAAAATCTGCAAATCTGCCGCTTCGGCAATCGGCAAGCTGACGGAATTGATTTTTATTATACAGACTTCAAAGGCTCGCTTGCCGGAAGTTCGTTTGTTTTACATAACAGAGATGAAAAAGTTGTTGTGAATTGGAATTTGCAGGGTGAACATCAGGCGCAGAATGCATGCGGTGCGGCGGCAATCGGAAAATTTTTCGGAATGTCTCTGCAGGAAATTGCTGACGGTTTGAAAAATACTTCACTTCCCGGAATGCGTGCAAAAATCACAGAAGCTGACGGTATTCATTATTATAATGATTCATATAATGCCAATCCGGCAAGTATGGCTGCTCTTTTAAAATTGATAAAAGAGTATGCCGAAAACGGAGAATTTGCATTTGAAAATGTGATTTTGCTCATGGGCGATATGCTGGAGCTGGGGGAAAATTCACTTGCTGAACATCGCAAAGTTTTGCAGAGTGCCGTTGAAAATTTGAAAGGTGTTGAAATTTTGACTGTCGGCAGTAATTTCGGAACTTGTGCGGCAGATTTCAATATTGAATCATTTCCTGATTCTGTTACTGCGGGAAAACGGTTGAAAAAATCGCTTGCCGTGGGTAAATGGGTTTTTCTTAAAGGTTCAAATTCAATGCAGATGACAAAAGCGTTGGAGCAGGAGTAATTATAACAATGCGAAAGATAAAATTCAGCCGGCTTGCAGATTTTCTCGGAACACTCGTAATTGATAAAAAAATATATGATGATTTCGAGTTGTCTGCAATTACTTCAAATTCTTCAGCGGTAACGGAAAATTCACTTTTCTGTGCTGTAAAAGGGGTAAATGTTGACGGTAATTCTTTTGCAGAACAGGCATTTGCCAATGGTGCGGCAGGGATAATTTCAACTCTCTGTTATGAGGGGAAAAATTATATTCAGGTAAAAGATGACCGTCTGGCTTACAGTGAAGCAATGCGTTTTTTTCATGGAGAACCGGACAGCAAATTGAATTTTATCGGAGTGACGGGAACTAACGGCAAAACTACAAGTGTTTACTGTATGTATGAGCTTCTGCGTGACCTCAGCCGTAAAACAGCTATTCTGACAACTATAATTTCGCATGACGGCAAAGAATCCCGAGACTCGGATTGTACGACACCTGATGCAAGATTGATTTTTGACTTTTGTTCCCGTGCGGTTCAAAACAACTGTGAATTTTTAGCTATGGAGTGTTCAAGTCATGCGCTCAGTCAGAAAAGAACGGGGCTTGTTAAATTCAAAGCTGCTGTTTTTACCAATCTTACCGAGGAACATTCCGATTATCATTTGAATATGGATGATTATTTTGCGGCAAAAAAAATTCTTTTCGTACAAAATCTTGCTTCAGATGGAACTGCAATTATAAATATTGATGATGCTTACGGAGCAAGGCTTGCCGCAGAATTGCGTGAAATGAATGTAAAAACTGTAACCTTCGGATTTGCAAAAAATGCTGATATGAAGATGCAAATTATTGATAATGAATTTGTTTTAAATGGAGAGAAAGTTGAATTTTCACTTTTCGGCAAACATAATTTTTATAATGTTACAGGTGTTTTGGCTGCATTGCAATCACTCGGTTTTGATTTCAGATTTATGCTTGATATCCTGCGGAGGAAAAATATCAGTGTACCGGGAAGGTTGGAAAAAATTGACCTCGGCAATCATGGCACGGCGTTTGTTGATTATGCTCATACACCCGATGCGTTGTATAATGTTTTGAATATTTTGAAACAGGAAGCGGTTCGCCGCAAAGGACGGCTTATTTGTGTTTTCGGCTGCGGCGGTAATCGAGACAGAAATAAACGGCCTCACATGGGCAAAACAGTTTCTGAGTTTGCTGATGAATTTATTGTTACCTCAGATAATCCCCGGAATGAATCTCCTGAAGTTATTATTGAGGAGATTTTAAGCGGTTGTCTGAAAAATCCATTTCTGGTTGAATGTGACCGCCGCACTGCGATTGAAAAAGCTGTGCAGTATGCCGGAGTGTGTGATATTATTCTCGTTGCGGGGAAGGGGCATGAAAAATACCAGCAGACAGGCGACACTAAAATATATTTTGATGATTGTGAAGAATTGCAGAAAGCATTGGAAAGGTGCAGAGAATGAAAAAAATTTTATTGCTGATTGTTGTCTTGTTTTTTATTTCCTGTGTTGACGCTTCAGAAAAAAAAGTGTTTAAAATGTCTTTTGAACCGGCGTCTTATTTTGCTGATTTGACAGAAAAATTTGACAAATACTGGCGTATTCCTGAAAATAAAAAAGATGTAATGGCAAGTGAGTTCGGTGTAATGCTCAATTCTTTTGAAAGCGATATCGGAAATTTACTTGGATTGCTAAAATGCAGCGGTTTGACCGGCATTGAAAATATTGAATGTGTTTCGTATCAGGATAAAGTTGACGGCAAAACTTTTTTCCGCACAGAAACAGAGCTGGAATTTGACGGAAAGACTAATGGATTTTTGCAGGGGCTGCTTAAAAAACTTCCTGAACATAAAATTCCGAAAGCTGCAAAAGAAGATGAAGACTTGAGCGACTTGCATGTGATTGATGATGATACATTGCTGGCATTTGATGTGCCGCTGAATTTTGTTGAGGCGTTCAAAGCGTTGCCTGAGGACTCTTTTGTGTTTAAATGGCTCGGCAGCATAACAACTGAATATCTCGGTATGAACTGCAATGAATTTATTGACCGCATTACAGGAGAGTATGGCGGGGTAATTTATGTCAACCGTCCGAAAAATGCAAAGGAAGAGCTGACGCTTGATTTTGTTTTTGTCGTGCCTGACCCGGATAAGAAATTTTATAAAAAACTCGGCGAGGAATTGAGCTTGCGGCGGTTGGCTCAGTACAAAAATGAACTTTTGAATGTCCGTATTTTTGATAAATATCCTGATATGACCTTGGTGGAACTTGAGGATAATCTTATGATTATCTGTTCGTCACCGCAGGCGATGGTCAGATTTACTGAAACGGTTGAAAAAAAGAAGATTTGTGATAATATCAAAAAATTGAATGTGCCGTATGATATTGAATATGATGCTTTTGCGTATTGGAATCGTGAGTTTGCCGCAGTGGTTAATTCTCTTGTACTTGCCAAAATGCATCCGTTGAGGTTTATGGCGGATTTCAGCGGAAGCAATGTTTTTGCCGCAGTTAAAACAGATGATGATGAGATTTGTGTCGAAAGTTACTCTGATGTTTCCGCACCTCAAATGCTGTTGATGCCTTATACTGTAAGTTTGATGATGCACGCAGATAATCAGGTTTATAAAAACGGCAGAGATGCTTATATTTCCGACAGAATTGTTAAATCGAGCAGTGAATGTTTGCAGAAAATGAGCTTTTATGCAGAGAAATTCCGTGAGTATGCCGCAAAGCACAATAATTCATATCCTTCAGGTATTAACGGTGCAGGTTTGAAAAAGTTCGCAAAGTTTGCAGGAATTGAGTATAAAGAATTTGCTTTGCAGCGTGACAAAAAGTTTATTCCCTTCAGCAGATTTTATTATTGGGGTGAAAATTGCAATTCAAAAAGCGGAAAACTTCCTCTTCTGACTGACCGCGGCGGCATACATCCGAATAAGCTGCATGTTCTTTTCTGTGACGGTTCTGTGCGTGAATTTGAGCTGGAAAATGTCCGTTCCGCCCGTAGAATTGCAAGCTTTTTACACACTGTTTTCAACTATGATTCTCAAACTTTCAATATGCTTATAAAACAGGCAGAAAATCTTGACCGTGAAAAACTTTAAAAAAAAATCAATATTGCAGTACAAAAAATCAAAAAATATGCTATATTACTGTGATTGTATTTTTTGAAATAAAAAGTATAACCTTTTTAACATAGAAAGAGCAAAAAACATGAGTATTTACAGAACTCACACCTGCGGAGAACTCCGCAAAAGCGATGTCGGCAAAGATGTAACTATTGCCGGTTGGATTCACAGTGTCCGCGACCACGGCGGCGTTATTTTCATTGACTTGCGTGACAATTACGGTCTGACTCAGGTTGTTATCAATCCTGAATGTGACTTTTATCAGTCACTTGACCGTTGGCGTGTTGAAACAGTCGTTCAGTTCGGCGGTGCAGTTGTTGCCCGTACTGAAGGCACTGTCAACCCCAAACTTGCCACCGGTGAAATTGAACTCGTTGCCAAAACTATGCAAATTCTCGGCGAAGCTGAAGTTATTCCTTTTCAGATCGCCAAAGATGACCAGGCTCCTGAAGCAATGCGTCTCAAATACCGTTTCCTCGACTTGCGCAAAGACAGACTTCACAAGAATATCATTTTGCGTTCCGAAGTTATCGCTGAAATGCGTAAATATATGACCGGTATCGGTTTCCATGAATTCCAGACTCCTATTCTTACCGCCAGCAGCCCTGAAGGCGCACGCGACTATCTCGTCCCCAGCCGTCTGCATCCCGGTAAATTCTACGCTCTGCCTCAGGCTCCGCAGCAGTTCAAACAGCTTTTGATGGTTGCAGGTTTCGACCGTTACTTCCAGATTGCTCCCTGCTTCCGTGACGAAGACGCCCGTGCTGACCGCAGCCCCGGTGAATTCTATCAGCTTGATATGGAAATGAGTTTCGTTGATCAGGAAGAGATTTTTAAAGTTATTGAAGGTCTGTTTGATCACATTTTCGGCAAATTCAGTACCAAAAAGTTTGCCGCTTCTCCGTTCCCCAGAATTCCTTATCTTGAAGCTATGCGCCGTTTCGGTTCCGATAAACCTGACCTCCGCAACCCGCTGGAAATGATTGATGTTACCGAATGTTTCCGTGATTGCGAATTCAAAGCATTTGCTTCAACTGTTGCCAACGGCGGTGTCGTCCGTGCTATCCGAGCTCCGCAAGTTGCCGGCAAGCCCCGTAAATTCTTTGACGACCTCATTGGTTACGCACAGGAAAACGGTGCCAAAGGTATGGCTTACATTATCTGGACCGGTACTGAAGAAAAAAGCCCGATTGTCAAATTCCTCAACCGTGAAATCCTTGATAACCTCAAGAAAATCGGCGGAATTGAAGACGGTGATGCTCTCTTCTTCCTTGCTGATAATGAAAAACTCGTCCAGAAAGTCGGCGGTGCCATCATTCCCGAACTCGGACGTCAGCTTAATCTCATTGATCCCAATGAATTCAAATTCTGCTGGATCGTTGACTTCCCGATGTTTGAACTTGACGAAGAAACCAATCAGGTCTGCTTCAGCCACAACCCGTTCTCAATGCCTCAGGGCGGTTTGAATGCCCTTGAAACTATGAATCCGCTGGATATTCTGGCATATCAGTATGACATTGTCTGCAATGGTATCGAACTTTCATCCGGTGCTATCCGTAACCACATGCCTTCAGTCATGTACAAAGCATTTGAAATCGCAGGTTACGACCGCAGTGTTGTCGATGAAAAATTCGGCGGCATGATCAATGCTTTCAAACTCGGTGCGCCCCCGCACGGCGGTATTGCTCCCGGTGTTGACCGTATCGTCATGCTTCTTGCTGATGAACCCAACATCCGCGAAGTTATCGCATTCCCGTTCAATCAGCAAGCTCAGGATTTGATGATGAACGCTCCTGCAGAAGTTACCTTGAAGCAGTTGCGTGAATTGCATTTGCAAGTCGTTCTGCCCAAAAAAATGGCGGAACAGAATGCAGATAAATCTGCTGAATAAGTACAAATCAACCTCACTTTCCGACAGTCGGGAAGTGAGGTGTTTTTGTGATATCAGTTTTCGGAGAAATTCATTTGACTTTTAATAAAGAAAAAATTCGTATTATTCTGTCAGCAGCGGCGTTAGCCGTTATGACGGCGGCTTTTTTATTTTATCTTTTGGAAAGCAAAGGGTTTTTCATTGACGAAGACAAATATGATGCTGTTATTGCCAAAGCGGCACAACGCCATAAACTTGACCCGCTGCTTATCAAAGCAGTTATTGCCCAGGAGAGTGTTTTTGATGCAAAAACTGTCGGCGGAGCAGGGGAGATAGGTTTGATGCAGATATTGCCGTCAGGTTCTGTAACTGATTGGGCAAGATATTATAAACGAAAAGTTCCGCGGAAAGTTTTTCTTTTCAATCCGGAATTGAATATTGAAATCGGTTCATGGTATTTAAAAAGAGCAATGAACCGCTGGAAAAAGTATAAACATTGTACTGAATTGGCTCTTTGTCAGTATAATGCAGGCGAGAGCCGTGCAAACAAGTGGAAACCTGCAGCGGCGGACGGCAGGGTTATTGATAATATTACTATCAATTCTACAAAGATTTATGTAAAAAGAATAATGAATAAATATCGGGATTACAAAGATGCGCAAGTTGCTTTATAATATATTCATTTGTATTGCAGTTGCATCAGCGGCGTTATTTATCGGATTGATGATGCGTCCGCCTGCGCCTGATATTACTGTAAGTGAGACAGTCACTGTCAGCGAAAATAAAAAATCAGAAAAAGAAAATACTCCTCAGACTGCAGAAACTGTATCTGATGTCTTAACAGAAAGTACTGTGGAGAATAAAGATGAAGCTGTTCAGAGACGCCGTGAAACACAGCAAATTATTGTAAAAAATGAAGCCGCTGAAGTTATAGAACAAATTGAGGAGAAAAAAGTTCAATCAACTCCGCAGATTGTTGAAAAAAAAGTAGAAAAGGTTGAAACCGACCGCGCTCCTCCGGTTGTAAAAACTCTCCCCGAAAAAGTATTGCCTGCAAAAGCTGAAGTTGAAAGGGAAAAAAATCCTGTACCGCCGGCAGAGACTGTTGAAGTTGTTGAAAAAAATAAAAAAATCAATAGTCCTCAAATAGGATATGTTCCAGGCTGGACAGAGAATTTTTCTCCGGATTATAAAGAAAACGGTGTTAAAACTGTTGCCGGCTGGAGCTGTGAAGGCGGTGTTATGTTTACACCCAAAACAAAATTTTATCTTCGTGAGGATAATAATGCCTCCGGCAACAGCGTTTTGGTTATTGAAGCAAAAAAATCATCAGCAGTTTTTGCTTATGATTTGACAGATAAAGTCGATTTAAATCAGACTCCGATTTTACGCTGGCGCTGGAGAGTAAAAAAACTTCCGCCGCTTGCTGACGGCAGACATCGCAAAAAAGATGATCAGGCGGTCGGAATCTACATCGGAACAGGCAACGCTTTTAATCAGAAATCCATAGCTTACCGCTGGGAGACAGAAACTCCCGCGGGACATTGGGGAAAAACTGTTTATTCCAATGTTATGAAAGTTCATTTTCTTTCCGTCCGAAATAAGACGGACGGGCTGGAGGTATGGTATGAGGAATGTCGGAATGTACGGGACGATTTTATGGAAAAATTCGGTTTTGTCCCCGAGAAATTCGCTCTTGTTATTTGCGGCAACAGTCAGAATTCCAAAAGTGAAGCACTTGCGGAAATCGATTATATAGGTTTTTTTAAAGAGGTAAACAAAAAGAAGGATTGAAATGAAAACTGTATCGTCAAAGTTTAAAAAAATTGCGGTATGTGTAATTGCTGTATCCCTTCTCGCTGTATGCGGTTGCGGAAAAAGCAAAAAAGAAGCAAAAGTTGATGCCATGCGCATCGTCCACGGCAATGAACAGCTTGCCATGCCGGGAGAAAATTTTGCTGATGTAATAAAGATTGAACTGCAAACTGCCGTTCAGCGCGGCATGTTGGGCGGCAAAGGCAGCCGTCAGGCAGTAGCTGACTGTACTGTCATTGCTGAAGTTTGTAAAGGTTCCGAACTTATTTTGAACTCCGAAACTTTTACCAGCGATATTGCAGGAGTTGTTCATATTCCGGTTAAGGCAGGTAAAAAAACAGGAGACCATTATTTGCGCATCCGTGAACCTAAGTCCGGCAAAGAAATTACCTTGCGCTTGGGTGTCGGCATGCAGATTTCAGGAGCAGAGCAGGAAATTCTCGTCGGACATGAGGCTGACGAGAATATAAAAGTTAAATTACTTGACAGTAACGGCAAAGCTCTTGTCGGAGTGCCTGTCTATTTTAATATAGGACAGAACCCCGAGGGTAGTAAATGTTCTGCAAAACTTGAAAAGAAAACAGTTTTGACCAATGCTGACGGTATCGCTGAAAATAAATTTGTTGTCGGCGGCAAAACCGGAGAATATTTCCTTGATGTTGAAGTTGCTTCTCCTGAAAAAAATGTCTTTTTCCGCAGCCGCTCCGTCAAAATGTACGGGGTTGACCTCTGGAATGTTATTATTGCTGTTGCAGGCGGACTTGCAATTTTTATTCTCGGTATGCAGCTTATGAGTGACGGTTTGCAGAAAGTTGCAGGAGAAAAGATGAAAAAGATTTTGCAGCTTTTCTCTCAAAATCCTTTTATTGCTGTTCTGGCGGGAGCTGCAACAACAGCGGTTATTCAGTCATCAAGTGCAACAACTGTTATGGTCATCGGTTTTATCAATGCGGGACTTTTAAATCTGGTGCAGGCCATCGGTATTATTTTCGGTGCGAATATCGGTACAACAATTACTGCTCAGATTATTTCATTTAATCTTGACGGATTGGCATTGCCCGCAATTATTATCGGTTTTTTGGTGACTTTATCTAAAAAACGGATTATCAACGGTTGGGGTAATACCATTCTCGGTTTCGGTTTGCTCTTTTTCGGTATGATGATGATGAGTAAAGAGTTGAAACTTCTGGGCGGATTTCCGTCATTTATTGACTTTTTCCGCATTTTTGACTGCGCTCCGAGAGAAGTCGGCGGTTTCATGCCTATCGGTGCCGTTCTTGGTGCGCTCGGTATCGGTACAGTAATGACAGTTGTTATTCAGTCCAGTTCTGCTGCAATGGGTATAGTGCTTGCATTGGCGGCCGGCGGATTGATTAATTTTTACACTTCAATTCCGCTTTTGCTCGGAACAAATATCGGAACTACGATTACTGCATTTTTTGCTTCACTTGCGGCAAACAGAGTTGCGAAACAGGCGGCTTTGGCGCACACATTATTTAATGTATTCGGCAGTTTTGTTATGCTGATTCTTTTCTATGTTCCTTTCGGTCCTGAGCGTCATCCGATTTTTCTGCATTTTATTAATGCAATCACTCCTGGCAATGCTTTTGCTGAAGTTCCGCAAAATATTGAGCGTCATATTGCTATGGCACATACATTCTTTAATATTATTGTTGTGGCGATACTGTTGCCGTGCATTTCGATTTTTGCCAAGATATGCTGTGCGTTGTTGCCGGTCAAGGATGATAATGAAGTCGAATTTGAAATGCTTGAACCGCATTTGCTCAACACTCCGTCTATCGCTATTGAACAGGTTGTCAATACAATCCGCATTATGGCAAAGGATGCCTGGGGAATGGTTGACAGCGCAATCAATAATATTTTTATGAACAGCAAAATTGATGAAGAACTCTTTGAATCTCTTGCTGAACGGGAGAAAAATGTAGATGCCACACAGGAAGCAATTACCGCTTATCTGGTGAAAATCACCCGTCATGAACTCAGTGAACCGCAATCTGCATTGGTGCCTTTGCTCATGCACTGTACTAATGATGCGGAACGTATCGCAGACCATACTGAAAATATTATAAATCTCACTCAGCGTATGGTCAATTCAGACAAGAAACTTTCTGAAGATGCACAGGTCGAGTTGAAATATATGAGTTCACTCCTCAATAAACTTGCTGATAATGTTTTGCAGGCACTTCACGGTTCTGAAGGCGGCTGTGTTGACCGCGCATTGAAGGCAGAGGGAGAAATCAATCAGCTTGCCAAATCTCTTGAAGATAACCACATTCAACGTTTGCAGAAAGGTCTCTGCACACTTGATGCCGGTATTATCTTTATTGAAATGGTCGGCGAAATGGAAAAAGTCGGCGACCATCTTGCTAACATTGCAGAACGCGCTCCTGAAATTCAAAAACATTATATAAAGATTTGATAATATGAGAACTATATCTGTACAAGAAGTTGTAAAATGCGTAAGAGAATGCTGCATTGAAGGTGCAACATTGCTCCCTGCAGATGTTTTCGAGGCTTTGCAGAAAGCAGAGAAAAATGAAAAATCCGCATTGGGCAGAAATTTTCTTGCCCAGTGTGTTGAAAATGCAGAAATTGCCCGCAATGAAGCCATGCCGATTTGTCAGGATACCGGCTTTGCCGTTTTCTTTGTTGAAATCGGACAGGAAGCTGTTCTTGAAAAAGGCACATGGGATGAGGCAATAAATGAAGGTGTCCGTCAGGGATATATCGACGGATATTTGCGGAAATCCATTGTCAGTGACCCGCTTTTTGACCGTGTCAATACCCGTGATAATACTCCTGCGGTTATTCATTACAGTTTTGCTCCGGGCGACAAAGTCCGTATAGTTTTCGCTCCAAAAGGCGGCGGCTCGGAAAATATGAGTGCAGTTAAAATGCTCAAAGTTTCTGAAGGACGCCAGGGAATAGTTGATTTTGTTGTTCAAAGTGTAATCAATGCCGGCGGCAATCCGTGTCCTCCGACTGTCGTTGGGGTCGGTATCGGCGGTACTTTTGAAAAATGCGCCTTTCTTGCCAAAAAAGCATTGCTCCGTAAAGTCGGGTCTGTCAATCCTGATGCGCGTTATGCCGAACTCGAAAAAGAGATTCTTGAAAAGATAAATGCTTCCGGTGTCGGCCCTCAGGGGCTCGGCGGCGATGTTACTGCCCTTGCAGTACATATTGTGTCGCACCCCTGTCATATCGCCAGTCTGCCTTGTGCAGTGAACTTGAATTGTCATGCCGCACGCCATGTTGAAAAGGAGATTTGAAGATGATAGAATTAAAAACTCCGCTTACTCGTGAAGATGCCGCAAAACTTAATGCCGGAGATGAAGTTCTTCTTTCCGGAGTTATTTATACCGGTCGTGATGCTGCGCACAAGCGTCTTTGCGCATTGTTGGATGAGGGGAAAGAACTTCCTGTTGATTTGAAAAATCAAATTATTTATTTTGTCGGTCCGTGTCCTGCCAAACCGGGACATGTAATAGGCAGTGCAGGTCCTACTACCAGCGGGCGCATGGATGCTTATTCTCCCCGTCTGATTGCTGAATGCGGTCTTAGCGGAATGATCGGCAAAGGCAACCGCAATGACAATGTCGTTGCAGCCATGCAGAAATATCCGTCAGTTTATTTTGCCGCAGCAGGCGGTGCCGCTGCTTTGATTGCCAAGTGCATTAAAAAAGCTGAAGTTGTTGCTTTTGACGACCTCGGTCCAGAAGCTATTTACCGCCTTGAAGTTGAAAACTTCAAACTTGTTGTTGCCATTGACAGTAAAGGTAATAATTTGTATAAATAAATTCGCAGTCGGATATCACTGATATAAAATTGCGTAATGTGTGTCAGATACAAAAAAGCCGCTTGATAATCCGTATAAACGGAGATATCAGGCGGCATTTTTTTGTAATTATATCAGCATTATTTTTTTGAGCGGTGGAGGAGATGCCAGTTTTTTGAAACTTCGTAAGAGTGGTCAAGAATCTTATTTTGGATATCTACGATATCATCTTTGCCCCAAGCGACAATATGATAAGCGATGATTTTGCGGTTACCGATTTTGCTGATATCAATGGATATTTTGTTGAGATTTTTATCAACACCGGCCCCGAAAAGATATCTCGGATTGATACGCTGACGCTCACTGGAGAGGGCGGCTTCAAGCATCAATGCTTCATTGTAAACTTTAGTGTTTTTGATTTTTGCGCTTTCGGGATAGGAAAAGCTGTAAATATTGCTGCCTGTTCCTTTGCCGCCGGTAGTCAACAGAAAAATGTAAAAATGCGGAACTTTAACATTTTTGCTCTGTCCTTTTGACGGCTTGGGAGAAATGCTGTATTCAAAATTGATTTTATTGTTCTGAGCTTCTTTTTTTACTTTTTTTGTAACACCTTTTTTGTTTATCGGAAGCTGTATATTTATGATAGATAAATCGTAGTCAGATGTATTATCGTCAAAGGCGAGATTCATATTGATATCACTGTCATAATATTTTGAAATTTTTGAAAAGTGAATATTACGGGTACCTTTGCCGATTTTGAAAGTTACAATATTTTTATCAATGGATATGATTTCAATTTCGGAAATGATTTTTTTCTCATTGTTGTTGCCTTTGTAAATCAAAGTCCCGCAGAATGCGCTGTGACAGATGAGTGCGGCAAGAAGTATAAAGAGTTTTTTCATAAAAATTCCTTTATTTTTTACGGCTGTTTTCAGGCATGGCGGCTTGCAGGCGTTGAGCTTCAAGCATGTCGTGATGCTGTTTGATTTGAGTAATGATTGAGCTGTCGCTCATATAGCTGAGCGCAGTTTCGTATTCAAGAATTCCGAGTTTGTATTTTTCAAGCAGACATTGGTCAAGAGTACACATGCCTGATTTGCTGCCGATTTGCATTGAAGCGCGGAGCTGGTGAGTTTTGCCTTCAGCAATCAAACTGCTGATACTTGAGGCGTTGGTCATAATTTCGTATGCAAGGGTGAGTTTGCCGTTCGCATCCGGAATAAGACGCTGGCAGATGATTCCGCGGAGACTTCCGGCAACCATAGTACGGATTTGCGCCTGTTGTGCAGGTGGAAAAACGTCCAGAATACGGTTAAGGGTGCTTCCTGCATCGTTGGTATGCAAAGTTCCGATAACCAGGTGTCCGGTTTCTGATGCGGTGATGGCGTTTTCAATTGTTTCAAGGTCGTGCATTTCACCGATAACGATAATATCGGGGTCTTCACGGAGTGCGCCTTTGAGTGCTGTGCGGTAGCTGTTTGTATGGACACCGACCTGACGCTGGGTAACTTTGCAGTTGCGTGAAACCTGAAGAATTTCAATCGGGTCTTCAACGGTAATGATGTGGTCTTCGCGTTTTGTGTTGAGAATATCTACCATTGCGCCGAGAGTGGTGGTTTTACCGCAGCCGATAGGACCGGTGACAAGTACAAGACCGTTGGTGTAGTCAAGCATGCGTTCAATCGTTTTCACCGCAGTCGGCATAAATCCCAATTCTTCAAGAGAACAGATATGGTCGGGGACGATACGGTATGAACCGGCGATACCGTCTTTATGCTGCATGACAGCGACACGGAAACGGTCTGGACCGATTTCAAGAGCATAGCTCAAATCCTGATTTTCATTAAATTTAGCTTCCTGTTCGGGAGTGAGCAGTACACGGTTGAGTCTTTCGGCTTCTTCCGGAGTGATGAGGTGGTCGCTGAAGCGTTGAATGGAGAGTGATTTACGCATGAAAGGATAACTCATTGCCGAGATGTGCATATCACTTGCACCGAGCATACGCAGCTGAGTAAGCAATGCGCACATGAGGTCGGCAACTTCCTGGTCGGAC
>JAZOSO010000044.1:0-17771 GCA_045657185.1 Victivallaceae bacterium
GGACGAGGAGTTCCACCTGGCTTTCCATACCGATGATTACGAAGCAGCACACAAACTTCACGAAGAGATGGGCTGTATCTGTTTCGAAAATCCGGAAATGGGCATTTACTTCATCCAGGATCCGGATGGCTACTGGCTGGAAATTGTACCTGCAAGAAAGTAAATCCGGGACGGCAGCTATAAGGAAGCAGTTGGATATATGCAAAAGATAGGGAGTGGTTGTGTATGGCAGGACCGGGAAGAATGAACAGAGGATTTTTGACAGAGGAGGAAAAGGCAAACAGACCGAAAGTGACGGTGGCGCTGCTGAAGCGGATTTTTTCATATCTGCTGCCCGTTTTTCCATAGCGGCAACATTTCTGTCAAACATCTTGCCGACGAGTTCTGCGAGTTTTGCTTTATTTTCGGGGGATTTGTCTTTTTTGTATGCTTCGACAGTTTCGTTGAAGAGTTTGAATTGAGCTTTTTGTTCTTCGGTAAGTTTCATCATGCGGGGGCGGGCTTTCTGATTTTTGCCGCGGCGAGCCTGCTGTTTTTTGGGGGCTTTGTCAGGGCATGATGCCTGAGCATCTTTGCAATCGCTGCCCATGGCAAAAACAGAAACACATGAAAGTACGAAAGCGGCAATAAAAGTATTGATTTTTTTCATTTTGCAAATTTCCTTCTTTTCGGGTTGTTGGGTCGCGACAATTTTTAAAGCTTTCTGTCAGATAAAACGCTTTAAAAAAAGAAATATTGTATCATTTTGAAAAAAAATATTGAATTTTTCTTTTTGCAGAATAAAATCTGAAAAATCCTTGCTTTAAAAGTAAAATGTGCTATCTTATATATAAGTATATATTTTATTGCGGAAGGAATTTTTTATATGTTGACAAAATGTAATTTGTTTGTAATGGCAGCTTTGCTGCTCTCTCTTGTTATGTGCGGCTGTATGAGTGTTGAATGTGTCATGTCTGAAACATTTGAGCAGACTGAAGAGGTGAAAATTTATGATAAATCAGCAGATGTGCCTTACAGTTACAAAGTTATCGGTGTTTGCCAGACAGAAGGAAATTATACTGAATTTTCATACGATGATATGATGAAACGGATGATTTCCGAGGGACAGCAAAACGGAGCGGACGGCATTATTGTGCTTGGCATGCGCGTTGTACCTGACGGCAGAGTTGTGCAAACTTCGCCTTTGCGTGCATCATCTGACGGAACTTCCACCGGCGGCGGTAATCCGTGGGATGATATCGGACGGGATTTCGGCGGCGGTTACGGCAGTATCCGCAGTAAAAGTTTCGGTGCATCGCAGACTTATGACCGTATAATCCGTGTACATTTTATTCGTTATAAACGGGATGCCAAAGGAGAGTTTATCCCCCGCAGTGCGTCGGATAAAGATGATGCTCCGGCTCCTCTGAAAAAGCTTGAAGATATTAAAAAGGAACAGAAAAATGCAGCAGGAAATTAAAAATATTCTTATTGAAATCGGGGAAGACCCTGAACGCGAAGGTTTGATAAAAACTCCTGAACGGGTGGAAAAAGCATGGCAATTTCTTACCCGCGGTTATAGTCAGGATTTGGAAAAAGTCATTAACGGTGCAATTTTTGAGGCAGAGTCAGATGATATGATTATTGTTCGCAATATTGAATTTTTCAGTATGTGTGAGCACCACATGCTGCCGTTTTTCGGCCGCTGCTATGTCGGTTATATTCCGAAAAAGAAAATTCTCGGTGTCAGCAAAATTGCCCGTATTGTAGATATGTTTGCCCGCCGTTTGCAGATTCAGGAGCGTTTGACCCGTCAGGTCGCTGATTCAATTATGGAAAGCATTGATGCTGAAGGTGTCGGTGTTGTCTGTGAAGCTCAGCATCTCTGTATGCAGATGCGCGGTGTTGAGAAACAGCATTCTGTTATGACTACCAGTGCCATGCTCGGTACTTTCCGTAAAGAAGCAGAAACCCGTCAGGAATTTCTCAAACTCATCCGTACCGGAGGGCAGAACTGATGCGGGCATTGATTCAGCGTGTTTCACATGCCGAAGTAAGTGTCGGCGGAGAAATTACAGGACATATCGACAAAGACGGTATTCTTATTCTTCTCGGAGTTACTCATACTGATACAGTTGAAGATGTCAAATATCTTGCCAGAAGAGCAGTGAATTTGCGTATTTTTCACGATGATGATGGCAAAATGAACCGTTCTCTTCTGGATATCGGCGGCGGTGCATTGGTGATTTCTCAATTCACATTGTACGCTGACAGCCGCAAAGGCAACCGTCCGGGGTACAGTGATGCTGCCAATCCGGATTATGCGGAAAAGTTGTATGAAGAGTTTAAAAAAGAGATTCAGACCTATCCGCTTTCGGAATTCGGATGCGGAATATTCGGTGCGGAAATGGCGGTTGATTTCTGCAATATGGGGCCTGTAACTATAATGCTTGAGTCAAAAAAATGAGAAAAAAAGTAGTCCTTCTCGGCAGTACAGGTTCTGTCGGCAGAAATGCCTGTAAAGTGCTTGAGTTTCATAAAGATAAATTTGAAGTCAGAGCTGTCGCTGCCAATACAAATTACAAGACATTGATACATCAGTCAGAGCGGCTCGATGCGGCCAAAACGATTATCGTGCATGAAGGTTTTTTTGAACATGCAAAATCCGCCGCTGCCGGCAAAGTCTGTATGCAATACGGAAGTTCAGCAATGATTGATGCTGTTTGTGACCCTGAAGTGGATATTGTGCTTTGTTCAATTCTCGGTACGGGGGCGCTTGTGCCTGTTTTAAAAGCTCTCCAATGCGGAAAAACCGTGGCACTTGCCAGTAAAGAGGTCATGTTAACTGCCGGAAAACTTGTTATGGATACCATGCACCGTTACGGCGGCAGAATTATTCCCGTTGACAGTGAACATTCGGCGATTTTTCAATGTTTGGCATCGCATAAAAAAGAGGATGTCAAATCATTGGTCCTGACTTGTTCGGGCGGTCCTTTCCGCGGTTTTTCTGCGAAACAGCTTGCTGAAGTTACAGCTGAAGATGCGTTGAAACATCCGGTCTGGTCAATGGGGCGTAAAATAACTGTTGACTCGGCATCGCTGATGAATAAAGCATTGGAGGTTGTTGAAGCGGCGTTTCTTTTTGAAACTGATGCAGATAAAATTCAGACGGTTATCCATCCGGAGGGAATAATTCATTCACTTGCTGAATTTAAGGATAATTCAATGGTCGGTCTTTTCTCAAATCCGTCAATGGAACTGCCTATTCAGTATGCATTGACTTATCCCGATGTTATGCCAAGTGAAGTTGCTCCGCTGAATCTGGCGGAACTCGGCTCTTTGCATTTTGAACGGATAGACAGTAGTATTTTTCCGTCGATAGAAATTGCAAGACATGCGTTGAAAGTCGGTAAAAATATGCCGCTTGCAATGAATGCCGCAAACGATATCGCTGTTAAGAATTTTCTTGAGGGCAAATTGAGATTTACTCAGATTTGGGAAGTTGTTACAAAAACTATGGAAAAAACTGAAGTCGCTGAATTACATGAATTTGCAGATATCAGTCTGGCAGATGAAGCGGCGCGGGCAATAGCATCTGAAATTGTAAAAAATTTATAAGAAAGGGTTTATATGAGTTGGAAAGTTTTGCTTGATTATTTGTCAATGGGCGGAGCCTTTATTTTTATGGTCTTCTTTTTCGGCTCTTGTGTTTTTATTCATGAGTTGGGACATTTTCTGGTTGCCAAATGGCGCGGATTGCACATTGATGCTTTTTCGATCGGCTTTAAAAAGATTTGGGGTAAAAAGATAAACGGCATTGAGTACCGTATCGGCTGGCTTCCCCTGGGCGGATATGTGGAACTGCCGCAGGTGGATTCTGCGCAGGATGAAATAAAAGCGGCAGACGGAACAGTTTTGCCTCCTGCAAAACCGCTTGACAGATTGCTTACGGCATTTGCCGGACCGTTTTTCAATATTATTTACGGTCTGCTGCTCGGATGTCTGGTCTGGTGGATAGGTATTCCGCAGGATTCCCCCAAAATGCGTGAAATCGAGGTCGCTTCAGTGGAAGTTGATTCGCCTGAATACGCCGCAGGTTTGCGCAAAGGCGATATTATTATGAAAATAAACGGCAGAAATTTCCGTAAAACATGGGTTGATTTTACCAAAGAAATTCTTTTCTCTATCGGCGAGGTTGAACTTGAAGTAATGCGTGACGGCAAAAAACATATCGTCCGTTACACCCCGAAAGTCAATCCCAATGCTCCCGGAGATTTGAAATATGAAAAAATCGTATGGCCGTTTTTTACACCTGAGATTCCGATTGAACTTTATCCGAAAAAAGGTGAAGAAGCGGAAAAAGGCGGTTTGAAAAAGGGCGACTTGCTGGTTTCCGTAAACGGTTTGAAATTTACTGATTACAGTGAATTTTTCAACTTTATATCTTACAGCGGTGCTGAAAAGTTTGATTTTGAAGTCAATCGAGACGGAAAAATCGTGAAATGTCAGGTCGTGCCGTATGAATTTAAAATTCCTGCGGAGAAACGCCGTTATATGCTCGGTATCAGTTATACCCCAAAAATGCCGCTTGTCGTTGACAGTGTAAATCCTTATCTTGCCGCCGCAGAAGCAGGTATGCGCAAAGGTGATATTATTGAAAAATGGAACGGAACAAAAATTGATTCAGCCAAGACATTTATTGATTTCTGTATGTCAAATAAAGGTGAAAAAGTTGTGCTTGATATTGTCCGTGACGGCAAAAATATGCAGATTGCAGTCACTCCCCGCATGATGCGTATTTTCTCAATCGGACTGGAAATAGGCTTGCGGGACTTCCCGACTCCGATTCAGCAGTTTTATGATACATTGGAGATGAGTTTTAAATCTCTCCGCGGATTGATGACAACTGTCGGAAATATGGTTGGAATGACTGAAAATACCAGTTCAATTCAGCTTCGCCACATGTCAGGCCCGGCTGGAATTGCAGAGACATTGTTCAATGCGGTTTATCATTCAAGTATAATGACGGGTATTTATTTTGTGGTTGTAATATGTTTTGCACTGGCTATTTTCAATTTGATGCCGCTGCCGGTGCTTGACGGCGGACATGTGGTTTTTGCTTTGATTGAAATTATTTTCCGCAAGCCGCTGCCCAAATGTGTAATATCGGTTCTTTCATATATCTTTATCGGACTTCTGGTTCTGCTGATGCTTTATGTAAGTTTCTTTGATTTGATGAGACTTGCTCCGGATTCTCTGCGCAGCAAACTGGAAAAAACGGAACAAACCGGCAAATGAAAAAGTTGACTCGTGTACTCAATGTCGGCAGTTGTCCGCTCGGAGGAGATAATCCGGTCCGTATTCAAAGTATGTGCGATACGGATACTGCTGATGCCGCAAAAAGTCTGGCACAGATAAAAGAACTTGCAGAGGCAGGATGCGAAATCATCCGTCTTGCCGCTCCGACTGTACGCGCGGCGGAAGTGCTTAAGGAAATCGTTGAAGAAAGTCCGATACCTGTTATTGCAGATGTGCATTTTGACGGTAATATCGCTTTGCAGGCGTTGGCAAGCGGCGTTCACGGTCTGCGTATAAATCCCGGCAATCTGCAGGGCGAAGAAATGGTTAAAGCCATTGCATTTAAAGCTCTTGAACAAAATGCGGTTATCCGTGTCGGAGCAAATTCCGGCAGTGTCGATGCTGATTTGCTTAAAGAATGTCAGAAAAAATTTGACTCCCCGGAAAAAGCCATGACTGAAGCATTGATTGAGAGTGTTATCGGTCAGTGCCGTCTGCTGGAAAAATACGATTTCCGCAATATAAAGGTTTCTTTGAAATCTTCTTCTGTTCCGATTACGCTTGCGGCATACAGAGAGTTTGCGGCAAGATATGATTATCCTCTGCATATCGGCATTACTGAGGCGGGAACTCTGCGGCGCGGCATGATAAAATCTGCTGTCGGTATCGGACATCTGCTTTTGTCAGATATCGGCGATACTCTGCGGGTCAGCCTCACTGCACCGCCTGTTGAAGAGGTTCGCTGTGCGATTGCCATACTTGAAAGCTGCGGTTTGCGGGAGGCAAAACCGGAACTAGTAAGCTGTCCCACTTGCGGCAGAACTGAGATAGATTTGAAATTCCTTGCTGAAGAAGTGGAAAATTTTGTTGATAAACTTAAATCTTCAGGACGGACTTTGCCGTATAAAAAAATCGCCGTCATGGGGTGTATTGTCAATGGTCCCGGTGAGGCGCGTGACGCCGATTGGGGGATTGCCGGCGGCAGAGGAAAAATCGCTATATTCCGTAAAGGTGAACTTTTCGGCACTTACGGCGAAAAAGAAGGATTGGCTGTTTTTAAAAAAATACTTGAAAATATGGAATGAGGTAAAATTATGCAATTTAACGGGTTGTCGGACAATGAGGTTATTCAGAGCAGAGAAAAATACGGGACTAATGCATTGACGCATATCCCGCCTGAGCCTTTGTGGAAAAAAGTTCTTAACGGGTTCAAAGACCCGATGATTGTTATTTTGCTTGTCGCTCTGGCAATTCAGCTGGTGCTGTTTTTTCTCGGACAGGCGCACTGGTACGAGGCGGTCGGGGTTTTTATCGCTATTGCCATCGCCAACGGAGTGGCGTCACTGAGTGAGTGCAGTCAGGAAAAAAAGGCTTCAATGCTTAAACTTGAGCAGGAGGCAAAAGAGACTGCCAAAGTTATCCGCAACGGCGTACTTGCAGAATGTCATGTAAGCGATATTGTTGTAAATGATGTTGTCGCTTTGCAGTCAGGCGATAAAATTCCTGCTGACGGTATTCTGCTTGACAAAGAGATAAAAGTTGACCAGGCAACTCTGAACGGAGAAACTGAGGAGGCGGAAAAAGTTCCCTGCGGCAGTGATGCGGCGGATGATGTGCGTGATTTGCTTAATCCTTATTATATTTACCGCGGTACAGTTGTTGCCGGCGGTGAAGCATTGATGCAGGTGCGTGAAGTCGGCGATAAAACTCTTTTCGGCCAGCTGGCACTTGAGGTGCAGGAGGAGAGCCGCAAAACTCCTTTGCAGATAAAACTCGGAATACTTGCCAAACACATTTCATTTTTCGGATATGCAGGTGCGGCAATTATTATTTTCGGTATTCTCGGAAAACATCTTTTGAGCGGTGATGTGCCGTCGGATGTTTACGGTTGGATTAAATTTATAATGAATACGATAACCGTTGCAGTAACAATTATTGTGTGTGCCGTTCCTGAAGGGTTGCCGATGCTTACTTCAATTCTGCTTTCCATGCAGAGTTTGAAAATGGCAAAGGACAATGTTCTGGTGCGCAAGATAAACGGACTTGAGACTGCGGGCAGTCTGGATTTGCTTTTCAGCGATAAAACAGGTACTATCACCGAGGGCAGACTGTCGGTGACAGGTTTTGTCAATGCAGAACTGAAAGAGTTCAAATCTGTCAAAGATTTCGGGAGCGTTATGAAAAAAGATATTCTTAACGGTATCGGTCTTAATAACAGTTCTGCTGTCGGCAATAATTGTGTCATCGGCGGCAACAGCACTGACCGTGCGCTGATGGGATTTCTGCTTGCGGAAGGTGAGGCTGAAAATGCGGATAAACAGTCAGTTGTTGCATTTGAGCCTTTTGATTCGGCGAAAAAATATTCCGCAGTGACAGTTAAATGCGCAGACGGTGTCTGCACATATATCAAAGGTGCGGCAGAACAGATAATTGAAAAATGTTCCTTTTATACTGACGCAGAGGGTAATATCTGTTCATGGCATGACAAAAGTAAAATTTATGAATATTCCGATGTGCAGTCCTCTCGCTCAATGAGACTTTTGGGCGTTGCCAAGCGCATGAATAATGATGAAGATTATGTTTTTTGCGCATTGATAAGTATCCGTGACAATGTCCGTAAAGAGGCTGTAAGTGCGATTTCTGATGTGAAAAACGCTTCAATTCAAGTAGTTATGGTTACCGGCGACCGCAAGGAAACCGCTGTTGCTATTGCCGGAGAATCAGGTTTGCTGGTAAATGAAAGTGATATTGCCCTCAGTTCTGCAGAGATGGCGGAAAAAAGCGATGATGAACTGAAAAAAATTCTGCCCGATTTGCGTGTTGTTGCCCGTGCTTTGCCGACAGACAAAAGCCGATTGGTGCGTATCGCTCAGGAGGAGGAACATGTAGTAGGTATGACAGGCGACGGCGTAAATGATTCACCTGCATTGAAGAAAGCTGATGTCGGTTTTGCCATGGGCAGCGGTACTGAAGTTGCTAAAGAGGCAGGAGATATCACCATTCTTGATGATAATTTCCTCTCTATCCGCAAAGCTGTTCTTTACGGCCGTTCAATGTTTAAAAATATCCGAAAATTTCTGATTTTCCAGTTGACAGTCAATGTGGCGGCAGTTCTTACCTGCTGTATCGGACCGTTTCTCGGTCAGGATACGGTGCTTACGGTCATTCAGCTTTTGATAATCAATCTGGCAATGGATACTCTGGTTGCGATAGCATTCGGCAGTGAAGCTCCGCATGAGGAGTATATGAAAGATAAACCGGTTCAGCGTTCCGCCAATATGATAACTCCGGTAATGGCATTTCAGATATTGCTGGGAGCGTTTTATATTTGTGCGTTGTCATTGACGATACTTTTTTATCCGCCGGTCAGAGAATTTTTCGGCGATGTGAGTGAAACTTATTTGCGTTCCGCACTTTTTGCCGCTTTTATGATGGCGATAACTTTTAACGGCTTCAATGCCAGAACGGAGCATATAAATCCTCTGCACGGTATCAAAAGCAATCCTAATTTTCTGCTGATAATGCTTCTTATTTTTGCATTGCAATACTGTTTTGTGACTTTCGGAGGCAAAACATTTGCGGTTGAACCTCTTAATATGAAAACATGGGCGTTCTGTTTTGCTGCGGCTCTGTTTATAATCCCGCTTGATATGATAAGAAAAGTCATTTTGCAGGCGGGAAAATCACTTTTTAATAAAAAAAGCTGATAAAAAAGCGGATTTTTACACTTTTGCCCTTGCTAAAATGCAAAAACAGGTTTATATTTCACGAAAACAATTTTAAATAATATAAAATAAGGATTTTTTTTATGATCAGAAGTATTAACAGATTTTTCAGTAAAAACAGCCGTTGGCTTTTCGGTATCTTTACCGTCATCATCATTGTTGCTTTTATGGACTTTCTTTCCCCCGGAACTTTCGGCGGTTGCGCAATGAACAGCAACAGCGAAGCAGGTACGGTTTTCGGAGAAAAAGTTACTTACTCCGATTTGCGCAATGTTATGAATGATATGGGAATTGTTATGACTCTCCAATTCGGCGGTATGAGCCGTGATTTGCCGGTCGAAAACGCATTTTATATTTATGCACAGACCGAAGCTGCCAAACGCCGCGGTATCGTCGTCAGCGATCAGGAAGTTGCTGATTACATCGTCAAACTTCCCCGTTTCAATGCTAACGGCAAGTTTGATGCAAAACTCTATAATGATTTTATCAAAAATCTCGGTACTCAGGGTAATATCAGTTCAGTTGATGTCAACAATGCCATCCGCAATTTCCTGTTGTTGAATAAACTCCAGTCTGAAATCGAGGCATCTGTAGTTATTACTGATAACGAACTTGAAAACTTCTACAAGATTTATAATGAAAAAATTACTCTCAAACGCATCGTTTTCGATGTTGACAGTTATCTTGCCAAAGTTAAATTGACCGATGCAGATTTGCAGAAATATTTCAAGGACAATTCAGTAAATTACAAAATTCCCGCCCGCAGCAAAGCTATGCTGGCATGTTTTGAGTATGACTCTCCCGCTCTTATCAAAGAGGCTGACAAGTCAATTACGGAAAAAGCGATGAAGGAATATTACGAAAACAATAAAACACGCTTTACCGTTTCTTCTGATAAAGGCAGTGTAATTACTCCTTACAATAAAGCAAAGGCATCTGTCAGAATCAATCTGCGTGCAGATATCATCAAGAAACTCGCTTTGCAGAAAGCTCAGATTTTTGCTCGTGATGTCTATGACGCCGCTGCTGAAGATGCTAAAAACTGCGGCAAGATTTTCAGTGCTAATGCTGCAAAAGGAAAAATCAAAGTTGTTGAAGTTCCCTATTTTAAAGCAACAGATACCAAGCTCGGTTCTATTGAATCTGCCAATCTGATTCGTGAAATCATCGCTACTGCATCTGATGTTCCCGTCAGTAATGCCGTTGCCGCCGAGAAAGGTGTTTATGTCGGTCATGCCGTTGCTTTTGAAGCTGAACGCCCCGCCAAGTTTGACGAAGTTAAAAAATCCGTCACTGATGACTGCCGCAAGGACAAAGCCCGTCAGCTCGCCGTCAGCGATTGTGAAAAACTCATTGCTGAGCTTTCCGCACTGGCTCCTGCCAAACTTGCCGCTAAAGTCAACGCAGACAAACGTTTCAAAGATATGAAACCCTTTACTATGGAAACTCAGCACACTGAACCTGTTGACATGCTCTGCCGTCAATATACTTTCAACCTCAAGCAGGGAGAACTTTCCAAACTGATGTTTGTTCCCAACGGTGTCGGTGCGGCTTATGTTGTCAAACGCGAACTCGGCAGTATGAAAGATTTTGAAAGCAAAAAAGCAATGGTAAAAACTATTTACCGCAGTCTTAAAGCTCAGAGCGCAATGAGAGATTTTGAAAATTATTTGAATTCACAATGTGTACTGAACATTCAAAAATAAATCATGATTTTGCTCTCGGCCGTCAGATGACGGTCGAGTATTATGAATGTGACCCTCAGATACTTGCTGACGGTCAGCGGATGGAAAAAATTTTTCTTGATGCTGCAGTGAAATCAGGTGCGCATGTCATTTCGTCAAATTTCCACTCCTTTGAACCGCAAGGTGTCAGCGGAGTGGTTATTATTTCCGAATCACATTTTACTGTACATGCCTGGCCCGAACATGATTATGCGGCAGTTGATATTTTTACTTGCGGTGAGAATATTGATTTTGATATTGCAATCAAAACTTTGCAATATGGCATGGGCGCAGATTCCGTCATTGTTTCAAGTGTGATGAACCGCGGTATTGTCAGTAATAACGGTATGGAGCGTTTTGTTCCGGTTTATGAAGATTGCAATTACCGTTACTCATTGTCCTGGGAGCGCAGGTTCAATGCGACTGCCGCAGGAGGAATATCCTGTTCCATAGATATTTACGGTATTTTCGGCAATAGCGGATTTGAGGTAGGCAATGTCCGTGATTTTGTCTTGAGTTTTCTTGTTGAGAATACGCTTTTTGCGGAGTCAAGTTCAATCAGCAATTATCAGCTTTGCGAGAATGAGCAGGAGCTGATGGTATTTTATATAGAGGACGGCATAAAAAATTGCTGTGCGAGATTTTTTCCGCAGGAAAATAAGGTTTATATTGATATATTCAGTCCGCAGTTTTTTGAACCGCGTCCGATTGCTGAACTTGCAGTGCGTTTGCTGAAGGGCAGAAATTACCGTATGCAGGCAGCGATACGCCAATAAATAACGGAGGTAAAAATGTTTAAAAAGATAAGAGATTTTTTCGTTGAGGCGGGAAAAGTTCTTTATGTGAGTTTTCGCAAATTTTTCAAAAATGACCATACATTGCAGGCGACTGCGCTGACTTATTATACATTGTTTGCAGTTGTGCCGATATTGGCTCTGCTTTTCGGTATTGCCAAAGGTTTCAGCTTGGATGATAAATTGAAAAGTATTATTGCTGAACGGTTTGCAGAACAGCAGAATATCGTGCAGTGGATGTATAAATTTGCAGATACCACCTTGCGCAATGCCGACGGCGGCATTATTGCAGGTATCGGTATCCTCGTTTTGTTCTGGACTGTCGTCCGTTTGGCGAGTTATGTTGAAAACTCTTTCAATCAGATATGGGCGGTGCGTAAAGGCAGAACATTTTTCCGTAAAATAAGTGATTATCTGTCAGTAATAATTATTGCTCCGATATTGCTGGTGGTTATGTCGAGTTCGACGATTTTTGCCCGCAAGGTGCTCTCTGATGTATCGCAGACTGTGCCGGAGACTTTTATTCAGAACAGTGTGGAAACAGGCCTTGCGGTACTGCCGGTGATTATGGCGTGGCTGCTGTTTGTTTTTATTTATGTTTTCATACCGAATACCAAAGTCAGATTTTCGTCTGCACTTTTCGGCGGATTTTTTGCTGCAATTCTTTATCAGGCGGCACAGTTGGCTTATATCAATATTCAGTTGAAATTGTCAAGTTACAACTCTATCTACGGAAGTTTTTCTGCATTGCCGTTGTTTCTGATATGGATGCAGTGGTCGTGGATGATAACTTTGCTCGGTGCTGAAATTGCTTTTGTCTATCAGAATTATCATACCGGGCAGTTCGGCAGAAATCAGGCGGAATTTTCTCTCAGTCTGCGCCGCAAATGTATAATTGTTTTGAGTAAACTTATCGTTGACCGTTTTGAAAAGGACCAGACTTATTATACTGAGGCGGAACTTGCAGGTAAAATCAATCTGCCGCTGGTTGTTGTGCGTACTATGCTGGCGGAAGCGGTTGATGCAGGACTTTTGCAGAGAGTGTTTCTTGAGCAGTCTTCGGAATATGTTTTTTCTCCCGGACTGCCGACGGACAGATTTACAGTTGTTGCCGCATGGTCATTGCTTGACAATGCGGGATTGAATGAATTGCAGAATGTTGAACTTGCTGAATTTGCAGCAGTTGAAGAAGATTTGAAAGATTTTGCAGAACTTTTGGAAAAGGCTCCGGCAAATCGTCTTTTAAGGGAAATTTAATATGTCAGAATGTTTTAAAGTATTGAAAAAATGCAGCCATACTGCCGCCAGACGGGGCGAATTGACTACTGCTCACGGAAAAATTCAAACTCCGATTTTTATGCCCGTAGGTACCCGTGCCACGGTTAAAGCACTTGACCCGTCTGAACTTGAAGAATTGAATGCTCAAATAATTCTCGGCAACACTTATCATCTGTTTTTGAAACCGGGGATGGAGATAATGGCAATGGCAGGAGGTCTGCATAAATTTATGAACTGGAAACGCCCGATTCTTACTGACAGCGGCGGTTTTCAGGTTTTCAGTCTGTCAAATTTGCGTAAAATTGAACCTGACGGGGTGCGTTTTGCATCGCATATTGACGGCAGCAGATTTTTTCTCGGTCCGCGTGAGTCAATGTCAATTCAGAAAACTTTGCACTCTGATATTGTAATGGCTTTTGATGAATGTACGCCGTATCCTGCAACTTACGAACAGGCGAGAAAATCGCTTGAAATGACTACCCGCTGGGAACGTATGTCCCGTGAACAGCCTTTGCATGATGACCAGCTGCGTTTCGGTATTGTGCAGGGGTCAATGTATGAAGATTTGCGTGTGCGTTCTATCCGGGAACTTAAGGATATCGGCTTTGACGGCTATGCTGTGGGCGGTTTGTCTGTCGGAGAATCCGAGGAAGATATGTTCAAATGTCTTGACTGGCTCTCTCCTGAACTGCCCGAAGATGCACCGCATTATCTGATGGGAGTCGGTACTCCGAAACAAATTGTTGAAGGTGTTGCACGCGGAATTGATATGTTTGATTGTGTAATGCCGACCAGATTGGGCAGACACGGAACTGCTTTTATCGGTTACGGAGAAACAATTCCGATCAAGGCGGGACGTTTTGCCAAAGATTTCAGTCCTGTTGACCCTGATTGTAATTGCTATTGCTGCCGTAACTTTACCAGAGCTTATATCCGTCATCTGTTCAATGTCGGGGAAATTCTGGGCGAAAAACTGTTGTCTCTGCATAATATCCATTACTTCCTCAATCTGGCGCAGAATATTCGCAATGCTATTGAAAATGATACATTTGCAGAGTTCCGCAAAAACTTTCTCTGAGGTGGCATAATGCACTTTTTTATTCAGTATTTGTGGGAAAATCCGAAGTTCTTTTTTTCATGGATGCTCTTTGTGGTTTTTTCTGTTTGTCTGCATGAATTTATGCACGCATTTGTCGCTTTGAAAGAGGGAGACGACACTGCTGCAAGGTTCGGACATCTGACATTGAACCCTTTCCGTCAGATGGGGATAATCAGTTTGGTTATGCTTATTCTCATCGGTTTCTGCTGGGGAGCGGTGCCGGTGAACCGTGAAAATTTGCGGAATAAATATTCTGATTTGAAAGTTTCTCTTGCCGGACCTCTGACCAATCTCGGATTGTTTCTGCTGTTCGGGGTGATTTCAGCTCTGGCATACAGATATCTGCCGCAAATGGATGATGACAGCAAACAGGAATTTCTGGTTATGATGTTTTTTCAGGGAAGTTTTATGAATATGGTGCTTTTTATTTTCAATATGCTTCCCGTTCCCGGTTTTGACGGGTATGCACTGGTGGAATGTTTTGTGCCGCAAGAACTTAAATATTCGGAATTTTTCAAAGGTGCAAGCATTGTTGTTTTGATGCTGGCTCTTTTTTTCAGCGACAAACTTTTTTCTGTCGGGCAGGCGGCTGCATATTGGCTTATAAATTTGATTGTATAAATTGGCTATATGGAAGAAAACGGCGAAAAAATTGTTTGGAGTGTGACTGATGTAAATCAGGCGGCAAAGGATTTGCTGGAAAATTCACTTCTGCCTTTTTATCTTAAAGGCGAGGTTACTTCACTTCTGGTGCATCGTTCAGGGCATGTTTATCTCGGGTTGAAAGACAGTCAGAGTCAGATAAAAGCAACCTATTTCGGCGGTGCAGCTGAGTGCCGTAAACTCGATTTGCAGAATGGTGATGAAATCGAGTGTTTCGGCAAGTTGAGTGTTTATACTGTTCGCGGAGAATACCAGTTTTCCATCCGCCGTATCAGCAAGTCCGGAAGCGGTTCGCTTCAGCAGCAGTTTGAAGCGTTGAAGCGCAAACTTGCTATGGAGGGACTTTTTGATAATGAACGCAAAAAAAGAATTCCGCTTTTGCCGAAAACTGTCGGCGTTATAAGTTCTCCGTCAGGAGCGGCTATTCAGGACTTTTTGAAAATTATTGACCGTCGTGCGCCTGAAATGCATATTCGTCTCTATCCGGCAATCATGCAGGGAGAGGGGACGGCGGCATCGGTTGTGCGTGCAATCAAATTTTTCAACAGAACCCGCCTTGCGGATGTATTGGTAATAACCAGAGGCGGCGGCAGCATGGAAGATTTGTGGCAGTTTAATGACGAAAGTGTCGCCCGCGCGATTGCGGCAAGTGAAATCCCTGTCATATCCGGTATAGGACATGAAATTGACTTTACGATTGCCGATTTTGCGGCTGATTTGCGAGTGCCGACACCGAGTGCGGCGGCGGAAGTTTTGAGCAGTAATTTTATTAACTGTATGGATTTTGCCGACAATGTCAAACGCCGTATAAGTGACAGAATTGAACTTTCTTTTCAGCGATTGACCAATCGTCTTGAACGCATGGAACGCAGTTTTGTTTTCAAGGAAACTGAACATCTGCTTGACTCCAAAATTCAGCAGGTTGATGAACTTGAAAACTTTTTAAATACAGTTGTTGACCGCCGTCAGGTGGATTACGCTCACAAAATTGCAATCATGGAAAGCCGTTTGAACGGCGTTGACCCCTCTTTGCCTTTACAACGCGGATATGCGATGGTTTTTGATAAAGATAAAAAGCTTGTCCGCAACGTTCAGCAGGCGCTTGCCGCCGATGAAATGACTTTACGCTTCTCCGACGGCGAAGTCAAAGTATCTCCGAAATGATACCGCAACCGTACTTAAATCTTTGCTTTTATATGAATACGGCAATCTTTATTTAAATTATAACATTGAGAAAAATTCCTGTTTTTTATAAAAAAGCGTTTGATTTAAATGCAATTTAATGGTATATTTTGCAGAATATAAAAAATGCATTTCAAAGATAGGCGATTAAAAATGAAAACGGGTTTTGACAGCGAAAAATATTTGACCGAACAATCTCAGGCGATCCTTGACCGCGCCGCAAAATTTGATGACAAACTTTATCTCGAATTCGGAGGCAAACTCCTCTGCGACTTCCACGCCGCACGCGTTCTGCCGGGTTTTGACCCCGATACAAAAATCAAACTTCTGCGCCGCATGAAAGAAAATATTGATATTATCATCTGTATTTATGCCGGCGATATTGAACAGAAAAAAATGCGTGCAGACTTCGGATTGTCTTATGATGCAGACACCATGCGTACCATTGATGATTTGCGTAAATGGGACCTTGATGTTAAGGCAGTCGTTGTAACCCGTTATCAGAACCAGCCTTCCGTGCGCGGTTTTATCAATCGTCTATCCCGCAGAGGTATCAAAGTTTATACACACCGCCCCATTGAAGGCTATCCCACCGAACTTGACACTATTGTAAGCTCCAAAGGTTACGGAGCAAATGATTATATTGAAACGGATAAGCCCATTGTCATTGTTACCGGCCCCGGTGCAAATTCAGGCAAAATGGCAACCTGTCTTTCGCAGGTTTATCACGACTTTCAGCGCGGTGTCAAAGCAGGTTATGCCAAGTTTGAAACTTTCCCGGTTTGGAATTTGCCGCTCAAGCATCCGGTAAATATGGCTTATGAAGCCGCAACAGCCGACCTCGGCGATGTCAATATGGTTGACCCCTTTCATCTCGAAGCATACGGCGAAGCATTAGTAAATTATAATCGTGATATTGAAGTTTTTCCCGTCGTTAAGCGTATTTGTTCTCGCATTATGGCTCCTGAACAGCTCTATAAATCACCTACCGATATGGGCGTCAACCGTCTCGGTTTTGCTATCAGTGATGATGAAGTTTGCCGTCAGGCATCCGTTCAGGAAATCATTCGCCGCTACTTCCGCAGTCTCTGTGATTATGCCAATGGCAGTGCCGACAAAAATGTCGCCGACCGTATCAAACTTCTTATGGATGACCTCAACATTACCGAACTTGACCGCCCCGTTGTTGTTCCCTGCCGTGCCGCCGCACTGCAAGCTGCTAAACAGCCCGGCAAAGGCAATCTTAATGTTTTCTGCTCTGCCGCTCTCCAACTTCCTGACGGTCAAATCGTTACAGGCAAAAATTCGCCTCTGCTTCATGCAGCAAGCTGCTGTATTCTGAATGCCATAAAAGTTCTCGCTCATCTGCCTGATGACTTGCTCCTGCTTTCTCCCGAACTTATTGACTCTCTCGGCGATTTGAAGAAAAATATCTTCCATAACGACCAGATAAGCCTCGACCTCGGAGAAACTTTGACCGCCTTGAGCGTAAGCTGTCCCCAGAACCCAGCCGCTAAACTCGCTTTGAGTAAACTCGCTCTTCTCAAAGGCTGTGAAATGCACTTGAGCCACATCCCCGGCGCAGGCGACGCCAACGCTCTTCGCAAAATCGGCATCAACTGCACCAGCGAACCCCGCTTCACCGGCAGAAATCTGCTTGTTGAATAATTGGGAATAAAGGGGAGAGGAAAAACTTTTTTCTTGGTTAAAAGAAAAAAGGTTTTTCCTCTCCCCTTAAACCCCACACCTTTTCAAAAAAGAAAAGTGTATTTTTATATATTTTACTTACATAAAATAAGTCTGTCGGATTTTATATTTTTGCGGGAGCAAAAAGATGAAATCCGTATTTAGGAGTTTTTTGAAAGATAGGGAGGTGCAGGAGGGAAAGAAAAGCTTTTTTGCAAAAAAGTTTTCTTTCCCTCCTGCAATAAATAATGAACAATCTTACACTTGAAATTACGAGTGCCGTTGCGAGAAGTGACGGAGGGAAAAAAGTTTTGCAGGAATTTGCGGAGGCGTGCCGTATGTA
>JAZOSO010000045.1:0-9107 GCA_045657185.1 Victivallaceae bacterium
GAACTCATCGAACGCGGAGCCGCCAGAGACTACAGCGAATATCTGATCCGTCCGATGCCTGTTGTCAATGCTTCTTTGTTCGCTGTGGGTGGTAAACACTTTGTTTGCGGAGCGAATGGCTGGTGCGAAGTTACTATTGACAACGAACATCCGATCTCTTACGCTGACCTGCGCAAACTGTTTACAAACGTTTCCGATGAGCAACCGTCACAACCTGAAGAAACCGCCTCAAATTCCAGTAAAACGAAAAAAACTAAATCAAAATAATCCGAATTTGAGAGGGAGTTTCTCCCTCTTATCCTAAAAAACTATCGTAATTTATAAAATATTGTGTATGTGCTAACTTGAAAATAATTAAAGGAAAAAACAAATGGAAATTTTAGGTGGAATTGTTATAGCTATTGGAATAATTGTCTGTCTTATAGGCTTTTTTCATGATGATTGGGAGTGGGATTGGAAATGGTTGCGGCCTGGAATTGGTATTGTAATTGTCGGAATAGGTCTTATTGTATATCCGATACCTGCAATTATAATTCTTTCTGTGCTGTTAGTAGCTTTTATTTGGTTTATAAGCCATAGTAAAAAGGTAGAAAAACAGAAAAAAGCTAATCTTCTCAAACAAGAAAAAGAGCGTCAGGAAAAATGGGAAATTGAGAAAAAGTACTATGGCTGCTGGAATTTTATACGAAAAAATAATATAATCCCGACTGCCAATGAAAATCAATCTATTTTAAACCGTATTGTAATGTCAAAATTTATCATTGATACATGCATTTGGATGGATACAGGACTTGATTGCTTTTTTGAAGATCTTGTCGAAACTTTGAAAAGAAATAACAGTAAAATTATACTTTTAGGAGATATTTACGAAGAAATTGTCAGATTAAAGAAAGATAACGGTGAAACCGGCTATAAGGCTCGTGTTGCATTTAAACGAGTTCAATATTTATTAGATTTAGGGTTAATTATTTCTAACGGGATAAAAAAAGAAGCAATTCCGTATGCTTATGCCGATGAGACTATTTCATCTTTTTTTGAACGGGAAAATAATATAACTATTTTAACACATGATGCAGAATTAAAAGTCCGCATGTCATTATTAACGAATGAAAATAAAACCGCCAACCATACAAAACAAATTTTTGATATCAAGCTCACAAAATATGCAACTGCAGCTAACAATTAAAAAACATATCAAAAAAACAATTAAGCAGTATTCTCAAAATAAAATTTCTGATATGGCTTTGTAAAAACAGGGGATAGTGTTAAAAACACTATCCCCGCAATTTTATAAATTACCTTTTGCGCCTGCAGAATACTATTCTGCACAAACAGAATATACTGTTTGTAAACTTATTTGCACTCTCATCTGAAATCGCCATAGAAAACAAATGCCGCCCAATAAAATGGTGAAGATGTAGATTTATTATTCAAGAGACTTAATTGAGCTTTTCTGAATGCATTGCCTTTGTCAAAAATATTTTTTGTCTTTATTGACTCAAGAATATATTTATAATAATTCATCATAAATGCAGCAGTAGCTCCGTCATCAATATCCCAGAAACTGGCAATCACGCTGCCGGACGGAGATTTTTTCAATAGTTTTGATGCCATACTTTCAATTTCACCGCCTTTATTTGTTACATTTACTCCGGTTGAACAGGCACTTAAAACTATGGAGTCAACATTTTTAACATTAAAACCTGTCATATCTGAATAGTACCATTTTTGACCATCAGCAAATTTAATATACGGCTGTTCTGAATCTATTACTGCATGAGTAGCCAAATGAATGAAATTTATATCACCGAGTAGAGATTCAAAATTTTCCAAAGAAGCATCATTACCTATGAAACATTGATTATCAAGGAAAAGTTTTGCAACTTGATATCCCTCTTGTCTTGCGGCGGCTAATGAGCCGTCAGGATCAGCAAAAACTGCAATTTTGGTATTTCGGAGATTTCTTGTCATTTGAGATTTGCTCAAGCGTATCATATCCATACCTGTGATATTGGTAATTTGATATTTTTCAATCAGATATTTATTACCGTCAAATAAAGCGGCAAATGGTATACTACGCAACAAACCTGAAGAATTGACAAGTATTTTTTCAATATTCAGTTTATTTAATTCCGGTTCAATGTCTGCAAAAATCAATTTATAGAGATCGTTCATCTCCTTTTTTATATGTTGTTCAGGTGTATTATTTTTCAGAACGGTTTTTATTCTTAATAATTTTTTATTAAATTTTTCAGCAGTAAGATTTTTTTCTTTCAAATTTATTTGCCATGTAAATGGAGTAGAATTTTTGATTGTTATAAATATAAATATTTTTTCGCCGATTGGAATTATTTGAATGCATGCTGTTTTATCCGGTAAAACAGTTGCTAATTGATTCAGAGAATCGGGATGTATGACATACTCATTAGTAATAATATTATTGAATTTTATCAATTCTTCAGGAGTAAATTGCTTTTTTGCCAACTCAAATTGAGCTTCCAGTTCTCTTTTGATTTTTGTTACTGATAGAATAAGTTTTTTGTTTCGTTCTTTCAAAGGTTTTATTTCTTCGGCAAGTAATATTTGATTTACTTTTTCATATTTTGCAATACTGTCACGAAGCGGCTGTAATTTTGGTGCAGATAACTCTTGGGGCATATTTTCCCCATAAGATTTGAATTTTTCATTCCAATAATTCAATTTGCCGAATTGTTTGGTGTCAGCAAAATAATTAAGCAACAATTCCGGCTTTAAAATATTATCAAAAATTTTATATTTCTCAGGTGTTTTATCTCCCCATATCAAATCCTTATACTCAAATGCTTTTTCAAGATCATAAAACATGCTTTCCTGATTAAATTCATGAGTCAATTTCATCATGAAAGAAAATGTATATACTGTCCATAATTGAATATCAGAAGTAGAATTTTCAATTATAAATTTTCTGTTTTCTTTAAATATTTTTATATCGTTTGCATCAAATTTTTCCTTATCCAGCAATTTCATGAAATTCATGAAAGCAAGTTCACATTTTTGTATCATAAAATCTTTATCTGCATATTTCTGTGCAATGTTATGATAATATTCATACATATTTTCATTTTTAAGAACTAAATACACTGCACTTAAATTAGTTGCAGCATAAAATGCATTCAAATTGTCTCCTTTTTTTATAAAATATTCAAGAGAATCCTTCAAAGGCGGAATCGCTAATTCATCATTTTTAGATCTAAAAAATGCCACACCAAGCAATAGACGCATTTTCATATAATCATCAGAATTTTTTTCAATCGTTGCAAGCATTTTTTGAATATTGTCTATATGTTTCAGCATATCTCCATGATTGGATAAAACATATGCCATATACATGCTATATTTTAAAGCAAATTCTATATCTATATCAAAAATTAATTTTGATATTTTTTTGTAATCAAATTTATTATGCTCAAGCAAAGATTCCATCTTTTTAGTGTATTCAAGCATGTTTTTTACTTTTTTATCCACAATAGAACATTCGATTTTCCAATATGTAAGAATAAAATCCATTTCCACTTCAGAAATGTTGATTTCATCCAATTGACATGGTGCAGGTTTTATCTTTTCAAGTTTCTGCAGCAGTTGAGTAAAATTAAGAGAATCCATTTTTCCTATTACAGACAATAATTCCAAATACGGATTAGTGTTTGCAAAAACATTCAAATAGCATGCAAAAGACAACAGATAGATAATAAGTTTTTTCATATTTTATTTCAATTTTTCAATACATTTTTTCCTGAATTCTTTATATTCTTTATTTTCAGGATGTTTTTTCAATATATTATCAATAATAACAAAAGCATCAGAGTAACAGTCCTTCTCCGCAAGTATTTTTGCGAACTCAAATGCTTTCAAAGCATTGATATCATCATTTTTATTTATATCAACTGCTTTATTCATAGCGAATCCTGAACCACCAATTGCAATTGTTGAGAAGCCTGTTTTTACTCTTGTAATATTTTGATATTTATTATTTAACATAGCAAACTCGTTGTGTATTTCTTGCCGGCAATTGTTATCTGCCAGCCAGAAATCGGATTTGTATGTTTTTTCTCCGTCAAATATTTGCAAAGTATAAGTATCATCATTATCTAATTTTACTGATGAAATCTCATTCCATGTTATTGGCTGATTTGCTTTTATATCAACAGAGGCGATTTGCTCAGAAGTTATATTATTGATAATAGTCAACTTGTATGTTTTATATTCTTTGCCACTGATTTGTATTATCGGTTTATCATTAAATATTACTTTTCGCGGGGAATATATTTTTACTTCCGCTTCGGGTGTTTCATACTTGCTGCGGAATACTATAGTTGGTTTTTCTGTAGAATGTATCTCTTTTTGCTCTGTACATGCAATATATCCAGAAACTTTATGATTATAATTTTCAGACGGATTCCAAATGGTAAATGTTATTAATGCTCCGACAAAAATAAATCCTGCAGCTTTCGCTATCATATTAGGATGAAAAACAATTATTCTGCCCGACTGCTGCATCGACTTGACATGTTTTTGCAATTTATTGTGATACGCGATACGGTCATCATTGTCACTGATATACGGTAATGCTTCAGAGAATGGAGAGTTTTCAAACTTTCCGGTATTTTGCAAGTTATTACATTGTGTTATAATATTATGATACAATTCATCATCCAATGCGGCAAAACTTGCGGCAAGACATTCTTTAGGAACAGTAGTTTTCATTTCGGGAGAAATAAAAACATAATTGCCAAGAATATTTTTCGGTAAAATAATATCATTCGGTCCCGCCATTACTCCATTTAAACTTCCCGGAATTACTTCGCAATAATTTTTATTTACTTTGGTAACAAGCAAAAAGAAATCACTGCAATCAAAATCTTTAAAATCAGTGTTTCTATTTTGATGCAATTGTTTTGATGCAGGCTCAGGCAAAAAAGTTCCCTGCTGCAGATCGAACTTGTGACCTGCAGCATCTTTTTTCAGAATCTCCAAAATTGTTTTTGCATCGTTATTCATAATATTACCATTTAATTAAACCTTATGTTCCACTGTTACATAAGTTTACATTATAGCCGGATTCCGTACATTTTTTATTTAAATTACGAAAAATATTCTTTAAGCAGAATGTCAGCTCCTTGTCTGAAGGATTCAAATCTTCGGCATTTGCATAATTTTTTATCTCTTCTCTTATAATGGAATCGATTTTTTTATTCTGGTCAGATACTGTTGAGGTGCTGCCAATATCTTTCATTGACACTTTTTGCCCATAATAACCAGGAACATAATATAAGCAAAATACTTTAACACTGACTTCGCTGATACGAGTCCAGATTTTATTACAAGTTGATACTATAATATGCTGCATTTGCATTTTCTGAAATTCATCGACTACAATATCTTCATCAGGTGCTGCAAAATTTAATATAGGATCTTTGTCATCATCTTCCATCGGTTGTAAATGAACTATTTCCAGTTGCTCTAGGACATGATTCTGCATTGCATTGAATAACATATTTGTCGGGACCCAACCATCAAATGCTTCCATAAGTTTAAAAACAAGTTCCTCCGCATCTTTGGGCGTAATTATTTTTGATTTTTCAGAATTATTGTTGCGAAGCTTGGTAGTATAAAAAGGAATAGTATTTTTTTTATTCCGGTAATTATCTATTTCAGCTTTTTTATCTGCGGGGGTGTCGGGCAACGCAAAATATGTCATTTGTGTTATTCTGTGTTTTTGGGATTTTTTATCCCGACATATTTTTTTATTTTTTTCAAGTTTACGCAATGTATTATACAAAATGGCGTGAAGTTCATATTGTGCCGGATTATTTTTCTTCGCCGTAAATTTTGCAGCCTGAGCAAACAATACGGAAGAAGATGTTATAAAAGATGGGCAAACACTGCCAACTTTAAACAGCTCAACTAAAAAATCATTTGCAATATCATTGAAATTTTCATTATTCATTCCGGGGATATTCTGCAATTTTTGCCTGAAAAACATTCTAAGTTTTTTTTGCAGGATATTATAATTCTTCTCCCACTTATCATCTGACAATATCGATGCATTGCCATGTACATAATTCCACATTGCAACCAAAGTATCAGGATATTTTATTTTTGAGAATAACATTTTTTGAAATTACATTACCACGGTGTATTTAATAATTTTCTTACTATATCACCAAAAAATATTTTTTCAATAAAATATCCTGAAAAAACACTGTTATTATCAGAATTTTATTTTTTCTAAATTCTTTTTGTTTGAAATAAATTTTTCTATTTGTTTTATTCTTTTGGCAGTTGCAGGGTGAGTGGAAATATATTCATAAAAAGGTGAAGTTTTGCCGCCTTCTGTTTTTTCCAAATATTTCATCAATTCAACTGCAGCTTTTACATCATATCCGCTTTTGTGCAGCAAAATGACACCGATTTTATCAGCTTCGTATTCCATAACACGGCTGTACGGCAGAGCAAAACCGAATTTACTGCCAAGACCATATCCCGCAGTTAACAGAGAACCTTTAAGTTTTGAGTCCTCAGGGATATTTTTTGCATATTCTGAGACATAAATTTCACCGGCTTTCTGCATAAGCATTTTGGTAATATTTTCAGCTCCGTGGCGGGCAACAGCATGACCGTATTCATGAGCGATTATTGCGGCCAGCATATTTTCATCTTTCAAATTTTTCAATGTTCCTGAATTTATAAAAACAGTTCCGTCCGGCAAACAGGCTGCATTAACAGTATCATCTTTTATTATATAAATTTTGACTTCGATTTTCTTCGGTAAAACAGAAGTGATTTTTTCTGCTATGCATTGTAACTTTTTTTCATTTTCGGGGTCATTTATAAAACTATTTTGTTTTTTCAGCGCATTAACAACTCCCTGTGAAATAATTTTATCATGTTCTTCTGTAAAGGCAATGATACGTTTTCTTTTTTCTGTCGGAACGGGGAGTCGGAATTTTTTAGGATTTTTCTTTATTTCAAGCAAAACAGATTTGCTGTTGATTCCCATTGCAGCAAGCTCTGAATTTAATTGAGCTGCTATTTTCACCGCAATTGCCGCCTGGCGTTTCAAGGTGTCCAAATGCGATTTCGGTGTTTTTGTTTCTTTAGCATAAGATAAAAAAGTTGTAATTCCTACACATCCGGCTAAAATAAATGTTAAAATTTTTTTCATGTTTAATTTCCTTTTTTTTTAATAATTTAACATTAATATCATATATTGTAAATAATAATTGTTATTTACACTACAGATATTTTTCCTTTATCTCTATTAAGAACATTATTTTTAAAAATTCCGTAAAAATCTGAAAGAAAATACAAAAAAACAGAAAAAATCATTTTTTTGAGAAAAAATCAGAAAAGCAACGGAATTTTTATGTATTTGATTCTTAATCTATGGTAGAGACATGAAAGTCTTAACGTTCAATACAAACAAAAGGAGAAAAAAATGAACGAAACAAAAACAAATTACCGGTACATCATTCTGACAACTATTGCTTTGCTCGCTTTTATTGCAGCATCATTCAGCGGCCCGATTACGGAATTTTTTGAAGCTAAATCAAACTTTTTTGAAAAAGTTTTATTACCAAAAAACGAATATGATTTTGAAAAATTCAAAAATGATGCTGCTGTTCTGATGAAAACACATAATGACCGCAATGCCGCTCTTTATGAAAATTTCAAACAGGAAATTGAACAGGCAGGAGATGAAGATTTTTCAAAGGCTTTGAACAACATTGAGCCTGTTGTAAATCATTTCAGCAGTTTTAAAGTTTGCGCAACATTGCTGTTTACTATGGCAAGAGATAAAATACAGAGTACCAATAAAGCTCAAGATATGATTTTGGAACAATTGAATGATAAGATAATTATTAATTGTGCTTCAGGTGCGGAAAAAGTTCAAAATAAAGTTGCATATTTTATGCATCAATTGCAGGAAAATGACAATAATCTTCGCAGTTCACTGGCTCAAAATCTGAAAAAATTGCCTGCCAACAGCAATGATTTTGCAAGCGGCAAAAAATTTATTGCAGATTTGGAAAATTTTAACTCTCAGGTAAATGAACTGGTAACTGCAACTGCTTTTACTGCAGTAGGAACAACTATTGAAGCGATATGCATAAAATATACTTTCAACGTAATTGTTGCTCTTGCAGGCAAAACTATAGCAAAAATTGCAGGCAGTGCTGCAGCTCCTTGGCTTGATGGTCCCCTGCCTATCGGTGATATTATTGCAATTGTTGGCTTGGCCTGGTGTGCTTATGATATATACAAAATCACTAAGATCCTTCCTGATAAAATGCGTTCAACTTTGAATGATACCATCAATGATTTTAAGGCCAGTTCACGCAAAGAAGCATTGAAAAGAGGCGAAGAAATATATAATGCATACGTCAAATCTTCTGCTCAGCTCTCTGCAAATTTGGAAATATAAACAGGTAAAAAAGGAACTTTTATGAAATTTATTATTGTAAGTTTGATGTTGATCTTCGGTATGCAATTTGCTGCCGCAGCACCTGCTAAAATCATTCAGGAAACTATTGAATTCGCAGCTAAAGTCAGCGGCAGAACATTATCGCCGCTGACCAAAAAAGCAGCTCAAAAAGCATTGACTAAAGCTTTTGAAAAATACGGCGATGATGTCTTGAAAATGACACGGCATGGCGGCTTGGAAGCTTTAAAAATCGGCAATAAATACGGAGATGATTTTTGGCGTCTGGCACGCAATGCAGAACCGTCAGCAGTTCGCAGTCTGGTACTTCATTCTGACGATTTAATGCCGATTGCCAAGAGATTGGGGGCGGACTTTATGCTTCTTGAAAGTAAAGTTCCGGGGTTGGGGGCAAAAATAGTTTCTGAGTTCGGCGATGATGCAGCAAGAACTCTTGCGCGAACTGCCTCTGCTGATGATATGTCAAAATTGCTTGCGTATGCAGGAAAGGCAGATTCTGCCGCAACCAAAAAATTATTATATGATTCTTATCAAAAAGGCGGTTCAAAATTTCTTAATGCTTTGAATTGGAAAAATATTATGGCTGCGGGACTTTCCGCTGCTATGATTACCGGAGCTTATAAGG
>JAZOSO010000046.1:0-16996 GCA_045657185.1 Victivallaceae bacterium
GGCACGCATAAAATTCACCGGCCCCTCCTACCCCTGCGGCAAAGCCGATGAAAAAGATGCCATCTATTTTGAAAGACTGATGCTTGTAAAGAAATAAACTTTCCGCATATTTTCATAAAAAACAAAAGCAAAAAAACGGGGCTGCAAAACTTTTTCAGGTTCTGCAGCCCCGCAAAATATATTGAACAATTTAAATCAAATCATCGTTAATACTGCGCGGAATGGTATAAACTTCTTCATGAACCGGGTCAAATTCAAGTTTTTTACCGTAAATAATCGCGCGCACCAGACTCGGAATCGGAAGTGTCGTAACAATAGACAGAATAACGATTGCATTAAAAAAGTGGTCATCAAGCATACCGAGGTCTTTACCGACTGCAGCCGCCGCAAGAGTTGCAGAAAGCTGAGGCACGGTCATAAGCCCTGCACACACACCTTTGGCATTTGAGTAGCCTGAAAATTTCATTGCAAAGAAACCGGAAAGAACTTTACTGCCGACAAGTCCGATAACTGTAAACAGCAATATCTGTAAATTTCCGACAGAATTAAAAACTCTTAAATCTGTATCCATACCGATTGAAATAAACAAAAACGGAATAAGCAGACCATAGCCGATACCTTCAAACTTGCGGAATACATCTCTGCCGACAGTCTGATGAGAAATCAATGAGGACAACCCCATACCGGAAATAAATGCACCGACAATCAGATTAACTCCCAGCAGTTCTCCGATAAGAACAGTCAGCATGATGATAAAAAGAAAAATAGTTATCAAAGCATCTTTGTCTTCAACTTTATCAATAATCCATTTGCCGACACGATGAACAATATAAATTGATGCCGCCATATAAACAAGTACAATAATCAGAAATACAGGCAAAAACCACTTACCGAAAAACTGCGGGTCAATATAATTGAACAATGAAAGCCCCGTATTTGAAACTTCCGTCAGCGGCAGCTGCTGTTTACGCAGCTGGACACTTACCGCCAGCAGAATGATTGATGCAACGTCAGTAACAATAGTGGAAATAAGAACGGACGCTCCGAACTTGGTCTTGCCGAGGTTCAGTTCACGAATGACAGGAAAAACAATACCGACTGAGTGCGAGGCAAAAAGTGATGCATAAAGAAGTTTGCCCGGCAAATCATCCGGTTTGAAATACGCATAAACAAAATATCCGGTAATTGCAGGTATTGAAAAAGTCATGATACTTAACAATGTAACAGGCTTTTTAACCGTATCAATCAACTTGAAATCCGCTTCCATTCCGGCAAGCGACATCAGAAATACCAACCCCAATGACCCCAACGCTGAGATAAAAAAGGAAAAGTTATTATAAACTATTTCCGGTGTTCCCAAAAAATGCAGTCCGTTAGTCAGATATGAAAGTAAATTCAAAGCATTCGGTCCGGCAAGGATACCAACAAGCATAAGTGAAATTACACCGGGAATTCCCCAACGTTTCAAAACTGCAGGAAAAAAAGTTATACATGCCAGAAAAACGAGGAAGATAAGCAAAAATGCGTCACTTGTCATAAGAACTCCATTTCTCCCCGTCAGCGGGGATTTTTAACGGCGGGTCAACTGCCGCTCAATTTGTAAAACACTTCGTTTGAAATCCTCGGATTTTTCGCATATCTCGGGGACTTTTTTCATCGCATTGATAACTGTTGCGTGATTTTTGCCGAAAGATGCGCCGATTTCAGGCAATGACAAATTAGTCAATTTCCGGCAAAGATACATGGCAGCCATACGCGGTTCAGCGATGTTTTTAGGACGGGCACTGCCGAGAATATCGCTGAGTTTGATATTGAAATAATCAGCAACTGAACGCTGAATATCATCAATGGAAACAGCTTTTGATGCAGCCTCACGGGCAATCAGAGTTGACAGCAAATCTTCTGCCATTGCAGCACTGACAGTGGTATTTTTCATACTTGAATAAGTAATTACACGCATCAAAGCACCCTTCAAACGGCGAACGTTGCTTGTAATATTAGCAGCAATGAATTCCAAAACCTCATCGGTAATATTTACATTTGTAACTTTTTCGTTACGGAATGAACGCAAAATAGCAAGTCTGGTGGAGAATTCAGGCGGATTGATTTCCTGAATCAAGCCTGATTCAAAACGGCTGACCAGACGCTCTTCAAGCCCTTCGATTTCGCTCGGCTCTTTATCTGATGTAAGAATAATCTGTTTGTTAGCTTGATAAAGAGTATTGAATGTATTGAAAAATTCTTCCTGCAAACGGGGAGATTTTTTCAAAATATGGACGTCATCCACAAGAAAAATATCAACATCACGCATTTCAGAGCGGAAGTTACACATATTTTTATGGTCTTGCAGGAGATTTATAAATTCATTCAGCAAAGTTTCGCAGCTGGCATAACGGATTGTCAAACGCGGATTATGCACCAAAGCCTCCTGTGCCGCCGCCTGCAAAAGATGAGTTTTGCCGACCCCGGTTCCGCCGTAGATATAAAGCGGATTGAATTTTGTTCCGGGAGTAAATGCAACACTTTTCATCGTTTCATAAGCCATGCGGTTTTCTTCACCGGCAATAAAATTGCTGAAAGTGTGCATTTGGAGGGAACCGGAATTTATACCGATAATCTTTTTGGGAGCGACTTCAACTTTCGGAACTGCAACTTCTTCAACAACCGGAGTTTCTTTCACCTCTGCTGCGGCAAAAAGCGGGTCATCCGCAAAAAGCCATCCCTGTTCGCAATCAGATTCTGCAATCTCTGCATTTTCTGAAACTTCGTCAGTTTTTTCCTGAGCAGCATGATATCCTTCAATGAATTCAAAGGCAAAATCGTAGCCGCATGCCTTCAGACAACTTTCCAGAATGTCGCTGTAATGGTCACGCAGCCAATCGCGGAAAAAGTCGTCAGGCACACCGATTTGCAGGATGCCGCTGCTGTTGATACACAGAGGAGTGGTTTTGCAGAACCAATCTGTGTAAGCAGTCATGCTTTCCATCTTCAATTTTTCCATCGTATTGTTCCAGACAGATACGACATCACAATTTATTGAACTCATTTCAAACCTGATAATGACGAAGTTATTAACATTTATATAAAAACAAAAAAAATACAAATACTTAACTCTCAAAACAAACTTTAACTGCAAGTCAAATAAGATATTTAACGTTACTCTTTGATAAAGTCTTGATTGTCAAGCCCATATCGGTATTTTTGACCTCAAAAACAACTTTCAATTGATTTATCTGTCAACTGAAAAACAGAGCCGAAAACTGTAAGTTGCTGATAATCAAGCAAATCAAATTTCCGGCATTTTCTAACATTCTCTGCACCCTCTTTAATTTCAAGGTTTTACAGAGTTATTAACAAGTTATTAACAGCCTTGTCTCATTCATCATGCGACGAACAATAGCTCAATATAACCGCAAAAAGATAATAGTCAAATCAAAAAGAGAAAGTTTTCCGGAGTTTTTTTTGCAAAAAAATTGAGTTCAGGACTTGACAAATTTTTTTTAACCTCAAAGGCATAAAAAAAAATAAATTATTGCAAAATCTTCTTTTCCCGGCTTGAATTTATCTCTTTTTATGCTACCTTTCCATCGAAAGGAGTAAATTATGATTTACGTTATCGCATCATCAGAAGTAAAACCCGAATGCCGGGAAAAATTTATAGCACTTGCAAAAAACAATCTTCCCAATGTCCATGCCGAAAAAGGCTGTATCATGTATCAACTCTGCACCGATTTTGAAAGCGGTTTCACCGCCCAGGTCAAAGCAGGAGCAAATACTCTCATTTTCGTTGAATGCTGGGAAAACATTGATTGTCTGAAAGCACACCTCGCAACCCCGCACATGAAACAGTTTGCTGAAGCAGTCAAAGACTTGCGCACTTCATCAAGTCTGAAAGTTCTCACTGAAGTTTAATTTTAACGCCCTTTTCTCAAAAAGCCTCACCGTAAAAAAGTGAGGCTTTTTTTGTATTTTTATATTTGCCGTAAGCTATTGTAAATATATTGAAAAAAATAGTGTTTTGAGCTTGCGGGTTGACACGGATGCTCTTTTATGAAGCCCTTTTTTGCGGGGCATGTTCAGAAAGGAGGTCCAAAAATGAACATTAAAGAAATTCTCTCGGATGTCGTCAAATCTGCCGAACTCTCCGACGAGAACCGCAAAACCATCACAGATTGGCTCAATCAGTTTGAAAATGTTCCCAATGAACAGAAACTTCTTCAAACGATTGAACAACTCACATCACAACGCGACAATGCAGAAAGGTCTCTTAATGACCTTATCTTCAAAAATAATGTCGCTCAACTTGCAGAAAAATACTCATTCTGCGACAAAAATTATCTGGAATATCTCTGTAAACTCAACAAATTGGATTTTGCCGATGAGGCCGCTTCCAGAGAGTTTATCTCCAAATTACAGAATGATGCTCCGAAATTTTTCAAACCGTCTCTGCAGTCCGGTATAGGTACTGCCGCCCCCTCACCCGCACCGAAAGATTATCAGTCAAATGATATTATTTCAATGCTCAACGACGCCCCTGAATTCAAGGGCTGAAAAAAAGAAAGGCTAAAAATATGCTCTTCAGTTACTCTTTTCAAAACAAAAAACGCGACCTCTCTGACATCCTCAGCACCGTTGTCAAAGATGCTCCCAGATTTATCTCCAACTTCCGTACCGTTGAAAACGCAACACAGCAAAAACATGAATGGCTCGAAGACCGGATTTCCGGACGCTCCGTTACTGCAACAGCCGCCGCAAACGGTATCATTACGGTTTCAGAAACTGACGCTGCAAAAATCTCAGAGGGGACTCTTCTTACTTTCAAGGATAATTCAGCTCTTTTTGTTGTTGATGCAGTCAGCAAAAATTCTGTTTCAATCTCTCTGGCAAGCTCTAACGGTTCAGAGCTTACCGCAAATTCTCTGGATAGTGCAGGCGGTGTTTTTCATATTGTTTCAACACCGGTAAGTGAAGGTTCTATTATCGGTGATGAAACGGGAATTACCGGAACTTTCAACTACAACTGCACTCAGATTTTCCGCAAAGATATCATTTTGAGCGGTTCTGCTCTGGCAGTAAATGTTTTCGGCAATGTTGACAATCTGCTCAATCGCCAGACAAGTTTTGCTCTTGATGAACTTGCCCGTGACCTCAACCGTGTTGCTCTTTTCGGACGCCGTGTTGAAGCCACACCGACCACAAAAGGTGAAGCTGGCGGTCTCTACTTTTTCGGATGCGGTGAAGGATGCCCCGGAATTGATGCAGACGGCAACACTCTTGACAGTTTTATCATCAACGATGCGGCTCAGGCTGTTTTAAGTGAAGGCGGTGATCCGATGCAGATTCTCTGTTCTCCCGGTCAGGCTCGTGTCCTTGCTTCGGAATACCGTCAAAATCTCCAGATTTTGCGTTCCGATGACCGCCGCGGTGCTTATGTCGCTCAAATTATCAATGAAATCAACGGCAGAGGCATGGTAATTATGGCAGATCCCGATATGCCTGACTGCGATGCATGGATCATTGACCCGTCAGGTTTCGGACTTTCAAGTCTGCAGGGCCGCTCAATCTGTGATGAAGATGCTACCCCGAAAGGTTTTGACGGTATCAAACGCATGGCTCTCGGTGAAGTCACTTTTGAATTCAAAAATGCCAAACAGCGTCTCTGCCGCATCAAAAATCTTAAGTCCAGCACTGCCGCTCTTGCCGCACTCAAAAACTGAAACAACTTTTCAGAGGGAGTAATCCTCCCTCTTTTTTTCAACCTGTAAACAAAAGGAATAAAACATGTCCATTGACGATATTTTTGCCGATATTGAAAAATACACCACAGAAAATGCCGCTACTGATTTCTGGAATGAACTGCCGCCGGAAAAACGCATTGCTTTTGTCAAACATGCAGTTTATGATGTGATTGCTTACGCAACTTCCGTCGGGGTGCATATTTCACTCGGCAGTGAAATCTGCAACAGTGCAGCAGCAGCACAAGCTATCCATATCGCCAGACAGATTTTTGTTGAGAAAAACGGTCTCGTTATCACCGAAGAAAACATAAACGGATTCGGCTCAAGGCGTTACAAGCTCCCCGACCAGTCAATCATCTCCGAACGCAGTAAAATGTACATTGAAGCATACGCTAAATCAAATATGTTTGTCCGCACCGCACGCTGAGGGAATAATTTATGGAAAAAATATCTTTTGAAAATGCAGAACTCTATTTCAACGATTTTCTTGTCGGAACATTGAACAGCGAAATTGAAATCAGAGGTACTTTGTCATCCGCCGTTAAAGAAAATTTCGACGACGGGACATGTGCTGTAATGCAGACTCCTGATTTGATGTTGTATTTCACTTTACATGAAATATCACCTGTTTTCCCGCAGTCTCTCAAGACCGTTACCCCCTCCCCTGATTTGCAGAAAATGCTCTCTGAATTCGGAACACTCAAAATAAAAAGCACCGACGGCAATATAATTTATATCCGTGATGCCTACTGGGCGTTCTACCCGTCAAGCGCATTTCAAATAAAAAGAAATTCAGCTAATATGCTCCATTCAATTTATTTTCTCAGTCAGGAAAAATAAATACATAAAAAAACTGCTGCAAATCTTATTCAGATTTTGCAGCAGCTTTTTTTTGCGAAGTAATTATAACTTCAATCAGCAATTCAGGAAATCAGAGAGATTGAATAGCTCATTGAATTTTCTTCATTGCGTTCAAGTTTCAAAATGTTATTGGTATTTGCTGCAAATTCAACCACAAAATTACCTTCATCGTTGCGGGTAAGTTCCTTGCCGTTCAATGTAACAATATCAGCTGCACCGAATCCTGTGATTTCCAAAGTACCGCCATTCTTGTTCTTGAACTTGACAAAGTCAACGGTGTCATGAACCGCGACTCCGTTGCTGAGCCAGCCTTTATAATCGGATTCGAGGTCCCATTTTGCAGCCTTCTTCTCAGTATTATCAGCAAGTTCAACAGTGCTGCTGACAAAGTTTTCAACAGTATTGCCGAGGTCTGTAACCTGTTTTCTGTTTGCGAGATTCTGCCAGACATTATGAGCAGCAACTATTTCGCCTTTGCCGGTAATATTTTCGGCATTGATATTGAATGCTTTTTCAAGCACCAAAGTACCGTTGAGTACCAATTTATCCTTGGCTCCGTCACCGAAGTCTGCACTGCTGATAACGAGAACTGCGTTTTTATTGATTGTCAAGGTGTCATTTTCTGCAGTACCGACAAAAGTACCGATATTATTGATACCTTTGGAAATAACAACATTTCTGACCTTATTGACATCGGCAACAGAACTGCCGCTCATGGTAAGTTTGGTATATTTTTCAACAGCTCCGGTTACTTTAGAATCAGTCAAAGTAACTGTACCTGCAAGCTTACCGATTTTTAAACCGTTGTCATTCTTTGCAATGTTACTGTTGATAATATTGCCGACTGTGCTGTCAGTAAGTTTTACTGTATTGTAATTTATGATATTTCCGACAGTTGAACCAACAGCAGTCAAACTTCCGGTACGGGTGTAAGTGGTAACAAAAGAACTGTTTCCGTCTTTAGCTGTATCTTTTCTTGTGTACGCCTCAAGTGAAATATCACCGCTGACAGAACTGTCGGTAAGTTTGACAGTTTTGTAATTACTGATATTATCAGCAGAAGCGCCGTTTTTCAAAGTAACTGTTCCGGCAGCGGATTTAGTTTCCGTGCGGGAATAAGACTGACGGATATCATTGATTTTTGTTTCAGATTCAGATACTTTAACTGCATTGACTGCGAGTTCACCGACACTTGCATTATCAATAACTGCAGTACCGTAATTTTCAGCAGCGGCGACAAATGCTTTGCCTGTGACATTAAGTTTGCCAGTAACGGCTGAAGTTTCAGCAAGTGTTGAATTGACTGTTGTATTATTATTCTTAACAGTTGTTTTTACTGTTGAAGAATATGAATATTTGCCGCCATTTACAGTATCTGTGTCAGCTCCGTTTTTGACATTGACTTGGGCATAATTGAAGAAGTCAATATCTTCAGTATCTTTGCCGTTGATATCAAGAGTGCCTTTGGCATTGGCAGTTGTTTTAACAGACTGTGATGACGCATTGTTTTTTACAACAGGAATAACCTTGAAAGCGGACATACTTGCAAATTGAGAAATATCTGTTGTACTGCCGATAAAGACTTTTGAATTGTAAACATCATATTTTTCAATTTCAGGAGCAACAATGTTATTGATCAGATGAACTTTTTCAACACTGTTTCCTGCAACGTCGGTCACACGGATTGTCACGGTACAATTTTCTGCAACAGAAATCTTGTTGTTTACAACATTGTTCCATGAAATACCGTCGTCAGTGGTATATTCAACTTCGGCAACCTCAACATCATCTTTTGCGAAGACAGTAATGATTACAGGTTCGACAGTTTCTGCATCAGTGCTCAAAGAAGTTGTAATTTCCGGATCAACCTTGTCGATGTTGGTAACTTCATAAGAAACAATATCACTTTCATTACCTGCGGTATCAATACTCTTGACCATGATAACGCAGTTTTCATCAACCGCAATACCGTCAGTATACTCAACCCAGTTGAGACCGTTATCAACAGAATACAATTTCTCTGCTGCATAAGGTGAATAATCAACTTCAATTACAAAACCTTCATTGGTAAAATCTGTAACCGCATCAGTGATAACAGGTGCAATGGGTTTCTCTCTGTCAATATTGGTAATTTCCTGTTTGAAAAGAGTTTCATTGCCTGCTGTGTCTCTGACTTTGACAATGGCAAGTGTATTCTGCTCAATGCCAATATGAATTTGAGGAGCAACTGCACTATCTACCCAACTGTTACCGCCGTCAAGACTGTATTGAACAGAGGCAGGCTGTACATCATCAGATATTTCAACTGTCAAAGTTACACTCTTATTGGTGGGTTCAGTTGTACTGAGTGTTCCTGTTACAACAGGAGCGACTTTGTCAATATTAGTAATAGAGACAGTCTCAATTTTAACTGACTGATTACCCCATTCATCAATAGCTTTGACATAAACATCTTTATTTTCAGAAACAACAATACCTGTTATTTTATCATACTCATACCAGACAAGTTTATCAAATGAATACAAAGCCTCACAATTATTGGAAACATTAACTTGTATGCTGACATCTTCTTTTGTCATTGCACCATTGTAAGTAATATTACTGATTTCAGGAGTATTGTTGTTTTCAGTGAATTTTTCAGTATATTCAGTGACATTACCCGCCTTGTCAGTAACACGGAGATTGATATAAGTTTTATCTATTCCGGCATTGATAATATTGCCGTCAAGAGTTCCCCATGTGACACCGCCGTTGAAACTGTACTCAATAGTATAAGGTGACTGGTCAGTAACATTGATATACAACTGCAATTCTTTTTTGCCGAAATCTTCAAAATTTCCTGTTACGGCTACTTCCGGTTTACTCCGGTCAATATTTTTTACTTCATATTCAGAAATGAAACTTGTATAATCACCGTCCTGAGCATAGAACTCATAAGTAGTATTATCAGTTACGATAATAGGTTCGATATATTCATTCCATTCAGTTTTACCTTTTACACGATAATATTTTTTAAGATTATCACTGTTTTCCGGGAATACAACAGTAAGAACGACATCGTCTTTGGTCGGTTCCATAGTTGAAGGTGAGAAAATCGGAGCCGGCATGGCTACATTCAAAATTAAATCATTACTGTCATTAAGCACCAGTTCATAACGGCTGCCGTTACTGTGGAGATAACCTTCGCCGTTGGCAGTAACAGTAAAGTTGCTGACGACGTTATTTTCTCCGATAACATTAACTGTAATTGTTTCTCCGAGAATGCAATCTGCAAATTGAGCAAGTTCATATATACCGTACTGACCTTCATTGATTGTAATGGTATAAGTAGGAACGCCTTTGACACGATCGAGATTATTTACCTGATATTCGGTATCAGTATGGACAACATCGGTCAAAGTAAAATCCAATGTACCGTTGATATAAACATTGCCTCTTTCTTCAATAGTAAGTGTACCTTTGTGAGTTGCACTGCTGTTGATATACAAATTACCTTTACCTTTTACTTTGGTATTGCTGATAACACCGTCAACAGTAACAGTTGCATCTCTATAAATAACTGTTCCCGTTACCGTGCTGTTAACACCGAAGTTGAAAACACCGGTTGAATATACATGAACATTTTCTGCAGCACCGCCATCGGCAATATTCAGTGTTGCACCGGCTTTAACTTCTGCGTTATAGATTTTTCCGCTGCTTGCAACATCAATTCTGCCGTTACTTTCAATAATTGCATCAGAAGCCTCGCCTGCAACATCCAGCTGTGCGCCGAAATTGACAGTAACTCCTTTAAGCACAGCCTCTTTTGCAACATCTGCAGTACCGTTCAAAGTAAGATTGCTTGCAGCACCGCCGGTACTGATTTGCAAATCAGCATATTTGTTGACAGTAATATCAGAAGCATAAGCACCTTCATTGATGAGCATTGAACCGCCGGAAGTTATTAAACTCTTTTCGGCAATACCGCCGCTTGTAACATTGAGAACTGCACTGCCTCTGATTTCATTATTATAAGCATAACCTGCAACATTTAAATCAGCTTTGAGATAAGCAATATTGTTGAAAGCAACTGCTCCGGCATGAATATTCATCGTACCGTCAGTACCGATATCGGTATTATATGCAGTTCCGAAAAGTTCCATACCTGCACTGTTCTTGATATATGAAGATGAAGCAATACCGCCTTCTTTTACAACAAATGAACCACCGGAATTGACATGAATTTCTTCAACATAACCGCCGTCTTCAACAGTAAGTGAACCGTCTTTCATAACAGTTGTATTGCTTGCCTTACCTTCAACTGTCATCTGACCGCCTGCGGAAATATTATTTTCAACAGCATTACCGTCCTTCTCAATCAATACTGAACCGCCGGAACTGACCATTGCACTGCTGACAGCACCCGCTGCAGAAACAATAAGTGCACCGCCTTTGACAGCTGTATTTTCAGCAATACCGCCCTCTGTAACATACATAAATGCACTGCTGTTTACAACGGTATCAGATGCGATACCTTTATCATTGACATAAACTGCACCGCCGGCTTTTATTGTGGTATTTGAAGCGGCACCGTCAGTAATATTCATAACAGATGAATCAAGAACAGTATAATTTTTTATCAAACCGTCAACCATAGAGAAAGATTGAGTTGTACCGTCTTTGATATACATTTTACCCTGTGCATTAGTTCCTTTGGTAACGGTAAGATTCAAAATACCGTCCTTGGAAACGACAATTCCGGAAGCAGTTGCACCGCCGTTAAGGTCAAAAACGCCGTCAATATTTGCGCTGTTGACAACAGCACCGTTATCGGCATACATTTTTGCACCCTTATTTATATAAGATGAATTAACAACTGCGCCGGCTCCCGCAGCAAGCACACCGCCGGAATTGACGGTTGTATTTTCTGCAATAGAATTTTCAATATACATATTACCGTTGCTGTTGACAATAGTATTACTTGCAACAGAGTCGGACATCACGCGCATGACATTATTTACTTCAGTATTTGAAGCGGAAGCGTTTTCCAGATAGAAATGGCCGGAAGTAACCTTGATACCGTCAAGTTTATCTTTTTCAGTAACAGTCAGACGGTCATCGGTAACATTGATATTTTTATTGATATGGAAAATACCGTTTTCAATATTTTTGCCGCTGAAACTCAAATCTTCAGTAAAGATAAAACCGTTGAAATCTGCGCCCTGTTTAACATTGAGTTCATCAACTTCAGTATCAAAAGCAATAAAAATCGAACCGCCGTTGACATTGGTTTCGCCTTTCAATGCAACTCCGCTTGAGACATAGAGCAAACCGCCGTTGACAGTGTTATTACTAAGCACATTTCCTGAAGACACGGAAACAATACCGCCGTTGACGGTAACTGACTCTACTGCAACACCTTCTTTAAGAGTAAGAGAACCGTCTTCATTAACCAGAGAAGAAATTTGAACAGCAGAACCGACAACTGCACTGCCGGAATTTATCAAATCTCCGACATTTGCACGCAAATCAAGAGTTCCGGCATTAACAAGAGTTTCAGCCGACAATTTATCAGCTGCGCCGCCGGAAATAATCATAGTACCTGCATTGGTAATATTTTGAGCAATACCGTTAAAATCAACATTACCGTTTTCTTCATTGACAAGATCGGTAATTTTTCCGGTTGAATAGACAAACAAATCTCCGGAGTTGATTACTTCTGCTGCAGAACCTGCATGACGCATATTGCCGCTGTTGACAACAGATGATGTAATTTCAGCACCGGCATAAACAAACAAATTACCGCTGTTGGAAACTTGAGCAAAAGTACCGCTGACAAGGTCTGCTTCTGCGGTATTGGCAAGTGAAGTTACGCTTGCACCTGAAACAAATTTAATTTCGCCAGCATTATCAACATTTACAGCCTTACCTGCAAAATCAACATAGCCGCCGTCACTGTTAACGAGAGCAGAAACAACTGCATTTCCTTTTACAACGGCACTGCCGGCATTGTCAATCAGATTAACACTTCCTGCAAATTCAAGTTCAGCTCCGGCATAGTTATAAATCTCATCAGCTTGTACTGTTGAGCTTGCTGTTACTGTACCTGAGTTATAAATTTTATCCGCTTTGCCGGCAAAATCAATGATTGCGCCGTCGGCATTATGAAGACCTGACATGACAACAGCATTTTCATCTGTAATCATCAAACCTGCATTTCTGACATTTTCAGCATAACCTGCAAAAGCGAAGATGCCGTTATTTTCAACAAAATAAGCACTGCCGCCTGATACAACATCCATAGTACCGTAATTTACAACGCCGTTAACTACACCTGTTGAAGCAACATTCAAAATGTAGTCAAATGCATAAAATTCAACATTTCCGGCAACACCTGCGACGGAAATATTACCATCATAAGCAATAATGCCGTTAATTGCTGCTCCTTCTTTGATTTCAAGAGAACCGCCATCGGCATTGTAACTTATTTCAACATCATGACCTTTGAAATTGCCGCTGCCGTTGCTGATATCGGCAATTTCATAGTCAGACTGGAAAACAAAACCGTCAAAGTATGCACCGGCTTTAACTGTAACATCAGTTGCATTACTGAGAACAACTGCACCGCCTTTGGCATTAACAGTCAGCACATCGGCTCTGCCGGCACCGGCAACAAAAGCAAATCCGTTTGCATTGACAACAGTATTATCAACTTCACCGCCAACCAGGAAATTACCGCCGTCATTGAGTGTGATGTCAGAGAGAACTGCGCCTTCATCGAGAGTAACAGTTGCATTTTCGGCAGTAATTCCGGACTCAATTGCACCATAATAAACTTTCATCTCATTTTCAGCAATAACTATTTTGCTTCCGACTGCAACCTGACCGCCGGGAGCATTGCTCCAATGTTTTTCTTCATTGAAAGAAAAACCGCCGATTTTACCGCCGACTTCAACAGTTATATCACTTGCAGACGCATTTCCGGCTAAAGAAATATTACCGCCTTCTTTCACTGTGACATGTTCTGCAGCACCGCCGGAAGAAACGACCAGCATACCACCGTTCTGAATGTTTACGGAAGAAATTTTGCCGCCGTTTAAAACTTCAGCGTATTCGTACTCTGCAGTACCGACAATATCGGTATTGCTGACGATGAGACTTGAGGAAATTATCTTCCCTTCACTGTCGATAAAATTTACTGACATATTTACACCTGTATTTAAAAAAAATTATATTTTTTTGATATCCGTTCTGTAGTTTTATTTATATATAAGGGCATAAAAATACTACGCCTCAATGTACAATATCATTAAAAAACAAAAATGCAAGCCGTATCAAATAAATTATTTATATTATTTTAAAAAAAATGTAAATTTTTTCGCAAAATAAATGTAAAATATCACTTTTTAACCACTGAAACATTTTCTTCTGCAAAATTCATCATTTTCTGCAATTTTTCTATCGGAATATTCCGCAAACCTGTTCCGGTCTCAAGCGCAAGTCCGGCAGCAAATCCTGCGGCTTCTCCGAGTCTTATCATCGTACGCGCCAGACGGCAGCTGGATGCCGCCAGACAGGAAAAACCGCCGATTCTTCCCGCAATCAGCAAATTTTCCGTATTTTTTGCAAGCAAAGAGCGATACGGTATCCCATAAGGCACAACAACTTTGCCCGAACCCTCCGCTCCGTGCAAATCCATGTGATGGTCAGCCATAACGACCATATCTTCATGCTCCTGCTTGCCGATGCCGGAAACAATATCATTTTCATTAAGCATGTAATCACATTCAACACGGAAAGACTCCCGTACTCCGACTTTGCGGAAAATATGCGAAATTTCATAATGCCGCGCCCATTCATAGTTTTGCTGAACATAATTCCAATAGGCAGCCACTCTGTTTTCACACTCTGCAAGTGCAACTTCACGGTCAGCAGCAAAAAATTCCGCCCCGCTCATTGTCGGCAGCATATTACAGCAATAATCACCGTTCGGATACTCTGTTGCAACCATATATCCCTCTCGCGGCACACCGGGAAACGGATCAATTCCCGCCTCTTTTTTGGGACGGACACGAAAAATCATGGTAACACCGTTCACTTTTGAAATATCTCCTGTTTCCGGAGCATCAACTTCAGCAAACAAACTTGCCGGGTCACTGCCGAAAAACATACGGCATTTTGCCGCAGATGCCGGAATTCCGCAATTATCAATCCAGTATTTTGCCGATATTTCCCGACCGTCAACAAGTCTTATTTTTTGTATAACTCCATTATCATAAAAAACTTGCGCACATGCCGCATTTGTAAATATCTGACAGTTTACCTCTTCAAGCATTTCCGATATGCAATCATGCAGAACTTGCGGTTCAAAAATCACTCCGTTCCACTGTTCAAGTGTCCATTTACCGCCGTAAATATATCCGCGCTTCAATGTATCTTCATATCTCAAATCAGGAGCTATCCGATACAATCCGCCGGGAAAATTATTTTTATCAGGCTCATCAAGACAACAATGTTTGGCATAATGATAAATCCCGCATCCGTTCGGCACAAGACGCATTTTTTCATACAGCATTTTCGGCAGACCGTATGCCGCTCCTGTCACCGGCTCCCAGCAATTCACTCCTGATACAACAGAAGTTCCGCCAAGCATGGACTCCTTTTCAACAAGTACAGTTTTAAATCCGCTCTGTGCAGCACGGAATGCAGCGGCAAAACCGCCTGAGCCACCGCCCGCCACACAAATATCTGCTTCAATATGCTGCATAAAAATTCCTTTCTGTTTATGATACTATAATCTCACACAAAACACAATTCAAGCTCAAAAACAAACATTTTTTACAAAAAATCAACTTTCACCATTGAAAATATATTTCAAATATGATATATTAGAATAAAAATAAGGAGTTAAAAATGCAGAAAGAAAACAATAAATATATCGTTCCGGCACTGGCTCGGGGACTGAATATTTTAGAGGAAATATCCCGTCATCCGCAAGGAATAACTCAATCGGAACTATCCGGAAATATTCCGCCTGCCACACTTTACCGTATTTTGAGTACATTGAATGAACTCGGCTACATCACCAGAGATTCACATGACCGCTGCCGCATCAGCCGCAAACTGCTTACCATCGGAAGTCGTGCGGTAAACAAAGGCGACCTCATTGAACGCGCATTACCCGTCATGCGCGAACTGCGGGATTTGACAGGAGAAACTGTTCTGTTAGCATCACTTTACGGTTCAGAAGGTGTTGTTCTTGCCCAAATTGAATCAAATCAACCAGTAAAAGTTACAGTCCGCATCGGTCATCATTTCCCGCTTCACAGTGCTGCCCCCGGCAAAATTCTTCTTGCCTACCTGTCTCAAGACGAACAAAATGAAATTATTGAAAAAATGAATTTCACCCCCTTTACCGACAAAACAATAACAGATAAAACTGAATTCAAAAAAGTTCTGGAACAAGTCAAAAAAAACGGTTTTGCTTTTGACCTCGGCGAAGAACTGCCGGACATCCGCTGTGCGGCAGTACCTGTTCTTGATGCAAATAATTATCCCGAAGGAGCAATCTGGTTCAGCGGTCCTGCCTCCAGACTGCCCAATTATAAACTGAAAGAACTTCTTGAGCATCTGTTCAAATCCGTAAAAAAAATAAATTCCAACTGAAAAGGAGAAAAAAATGAATGTAAAAGGTAAAATTGCAATCGTTACCGGCGGTGGCTCCGGTTACGGACTCGGTATCGCATGCGCACTGCGTAAAGCCGGCGCAAAAGTTTTCATAACCGGCAGAAATCAAACTAAACTTGAAGCCGCCGCAAAAGCAAATGATTTAATTCCGATTGCAGCCGACGCTTCCAAAGGTGATGACTGGGACAAAGTTTTCAATATTACCCAGGGAGTTGATATCCTCGTAAACAATGCAGGTTTCGGCGGTGCGATTGTTCCTGTTGCAGAGCAGAATGACACTGATATAATCAACACTATCAACACCAATCTTACAGGCGTTATCATGGGATGCAGCCGTGCCGGCAAAATTATGACTGCACAGAAATCAGGCATTATTTTGAATATTTCAAGTGTATGCGCCCTTTACGCATGGCCGGGCTGGAGTGTTTATACTGCGGCAAAAGCAGGTCTTGCCAAATTCTCACACGGTCTCTATACCGAATTGCGTCCTTACGGTGTCCGTGTCAGCTGTGTAACTCCGTCCTGGGGGCAAACTGACTTCAATACAGCATCGAACATCACAGGTGCATCTGAAAACCCCGACCTTGCGGCAAAATGCATTGCTCCGTCCGACCTCGGGAAACTGATACTTGACATTATTGAAACACCCGACCACCTCGCTATTCCTGATGTCACCATACAGCCTGTAATTCAGGATATCAGCCCGATGTGATAACTGAAACAGAGAAAAA
>JAZOSO010000047.1:0-3301 GCA_045657185.1 Victivallaceae bacterium
CTCACAACATTTCCAATGTTGCGCCTTCGACCACTCGACCACTCCTCCGCGGTAACAAGTATTGAATAATATACTATATATTTTTACTTTTTCAAGCAGTTTTTATAAAAAATTACACTTTTTTTCTGTTTATAAAAAAAAGCTGCTGCCAATCCTGAAAAAAGACGGGCAGCAGCCATTTTATGTTTTATGTTTACAAAAGCATTGTAAGGTCAGGAACACTTGACAAATCTTCTTTAAATTCATCAAGCGGAATAAGTTCCATGCGTTCGTACCAGACCCCCTCAAGACTGTCAACTGTTGAAGTCATCCAGAACATACCGGTTGAAGCAGGCTGAACGAATTTCACCTTTCCGAGATTTATCCAACGGTATTCACCGGATTTATCTGCTTCGCTGAAATATCCGTGGAAAATCGGCTGACCTTTGAAGCCGCCGCCGTGGTGAAATGCGCAGAATGAAAACATTTCCTTACCGGGAACAACTTTTTTGACTTCAGGGCGGACGCGCAGGCGCAATACATAAGTTTTGCCGGGGATGAGATAGTCAATAAAATTGGCATAATTCCACTGAATACCCCACGGCTTTTGTCCGACATGACGGGAAGATTTGCCCTTAACCGCTTTGGCATCGTCAAGATAAGCAGAAAGTCCGTTAACAACCAGAGGCCGCCAGATGGTAACTGAATTTTTTGAATATTCGCTTGCATGACGTTCACGATTGGCAAAATTTATCTTGTCTTCACAGCGTTTAACAAATTTTATTTTCTTAATTGACGCATTTTCCGGAATATAATCAAGCATGGATTTGAGTTTTGCAAGATTTGCTTTGTACTTGTCGATGCCGTAAACCTGAGCATTACCGGAAAGTTCAGAATTGAGATAAACTGCATATTCGCGGGCAATTCTGCCGGTAAGAACTTTATCACCCGCTGCTTTTTTCATGGCACCTTCAAAAAGTTCCTGCATTTTAACGCGTTCTTCAACAGTATATTCCAGAATAGTACCTTCGGACTGTTTATCATAAGCAGCCTTAAAACGACGCCATGCGTTGCGGATAAGTGCGACATATTCAGAGATTTCAGGAGCGGCTTTGCCGTAATAAGCATTGATAAATTCAGCAATCAATGCCTCCATATCAGCATCGGGGTTCCACATGAGCTGGGCATAAACCCATTTTTTGAGCGGAGTAAGTGAAGCCCCGCCATTGGAACAGTCAGCGAAATATCCCATAACGCCCTGACTGACGAGATATTTCAAACTGTCACGCATCTGGTCAAAGTTGGGATAAGGTCTTTCAACTCTTTCCAGATAGTCCCAAAAAATAATTTCCTTACCGTCTTTGCGGAGATTTTTTAAAGTTTTGTCAATATTTGAAATCTCACCGAGCGGTATAAGCATTTTGATTGCATTGTAACGGTCCCCGATAGGAGCAAGGAATATTGCAACATTGGGATGAGCTTTGACCTTGCTGTCATTGAGTTTTGAACCGTAAACAAGTGTGCTAATCAACGCTTCAGGATTTTCCTTGACAAGCAATTCAGCAACTTTATTGGCAAGCATAAGCTGAACATCATATCCGCCGTATTCCTTAAACAAAGGAGCGCATTTGTCACACTCGCACTGAGTTGCTGAACCGTCATTGACGGAAACGCTGAAATAACATGCATCGGGATTGGAACGCATCTGCTCACGAATGCCTTCAAGCATGATTTTGGGGACATCGGGATTTGTATAGCAGACTGCGCCGTATTCTGCGTGCTGTTTGACGCGTTTGCCGTTCTGCAATGCAAAATATTCAGGATGGTCTTTGTAATACTTTTTGGGAGAAACAAGTCTGGCGTATGTGTGAATAAAAAGATTTGAATTCAAACATGCACCTGAATTTTCCGGCATATCTTCATGCCATGAAATCGGCGCATGACGAAGATAAAGCACACTGCTGCGGTCAGCTTTGTTCCCGTACATATACATACATTCACGGATTTTGAACGGCGGAGTGTAATCACGCGGAGTAACGACAAGTTCTTTGCCTTTCATCTCAGGAACAACGATAAGCCCCGGCTCTTTATACTTCATATTTTTATAAGGTTCAGCATAATAGCGCACGCCCAAATCTTCCTGCAAAAAAGTAATAACGCCATTAAGCGGACCGGGAAAACCGCCGCGGATGAAAACATTATTATCTTTGACCTTGAAACTGTAACTCTGCGGAGCAAGTTTATCGGTAAATTTATTTTCTTTGGCAAAGCGTGTTTCACCGACACTGATATAATTGCCTTTGATATTGCCTTTGTCAAATTTAATAGTTGCAGGAACTTTGCAGAGTTTTTCCAGATATTCGGCAAGAATGTTTGCCGCATATTTTTCCTGCATTGTTGCCTTGCGCGGAATGACAATCGTATAATTCTCTATCTTCGCCAGCTTCAAAGGCGCGGCAAAAACAAAAGAAACACTTGCCAACAACATCAATACTAATGCTTTTTTCATTGTTTTTTCTTTCATTGTATTAAGGAGATTAAAGAATTCAAAGAGTATAAAATTTTTAAAAAAAAGGATAAGATTTTTTTGGGGGAGAAAAGAAAAATCTTCACACCTTAAACTTTTTGACATGTTCGAGAGCGGCGGCAAGGCTCATAGTGGCGGTACCGATAGAGATATCGCAGATACCGTAAAAGAGTCTGATTTCGTCGCCTGTTACAACATTGGCGCATGGAAAAATACAGCCGGGATAAGGTCCGTTGAGTTCGAGTTCACCCTCAGGTTCCATAATGGGTTCAGGAGTACGGCAGAGGACTTTGCGGGGGTCTTCACGGTCAAGCAAAACCAACCCGACACGGTAAGTTCCTTTGCGGTCAACGCCGTGATAAGTCATAAGCCAGCCGTCATCAGTGGGAATCGGAACACCTGACGGACCTACTTTCATGGATTCCCATTTCTGTTCGGGGGCAAGGAGCATATAATCATCGGGCAGGTCGATTTTATCTTCCATGTTCCATGGCATATCAATTTTGCCGCTGCACCATTTATTGATGGTATCAGTGAAAAGAATCCACGCTCTTCCGGGTTCATACATCATGGGAAGAAGCCATGCGGGAGCTGAACTCGGACGATGAAGATAAACATATTTGCCATTGATTTTTTCAGGGAAAAGTACAACATTGGCGTCATTCATGTGTTCACTTGACAATGCGCCCAAACGCTCATAAGTCTGCCAATCTTCAGTAACGGCAAGACCGACACGGCGGTTGTTGCGTTCCCATGCAATAGCGTGGTCGCCTGCGGGAGAATATTTGCGTTTAC
>JAZOSO010000048.1:0-5079 GCA_045657185.1 Victivallaceae bacterium
ATATAACTGAAAAGTACAAACAGTCAGCTTATTTTTTCACCTCAGGCACATACCAGATTTGAATATCTGAAATATAACCGCCTTTAAGATGCTATTTTTAAACCAGTGAAAAATTCACGGTGTTTATTCTAAATGTTCACCAACAATTCAATAAGAGTGAAACTTCCGATAATCCATATTCTATCATATTTTAGGTTCAAAAGTTGCTTCGGGGGAAATCTCCGGCAATTCAGGGTCGGGACGGAACGGCACATGGCAGTAACTGTACAAATCCGCATCACGACCGATAAAACGCAAAGCAATTTTTCTGCCTTTAAGTTCAGACAAATCAGAACCGCATTTGTGCCACATCGGACGGATATCAAGCGAATCTCCGTATATGCTGTACATATTATTTCTCCCGTAATCGGGAATAACATTACCGCATTCGTCAAGAATTTCAACCGTCAATATTCCCCAGGCGGAAGTTGCCAAATTCAAACTCAAAGAATTTTCCGTAAGCACAAACGGACGAGTCACAAGTTCGCCGTCTTCTGCGCCGAAATGCACTGAAACAAAACCGTCCTGACGCAATTTCAAACGGCGGAAACGGGCAGGTTTGCCTTGATCTCCGATATAATTTTCACTCGCATAAAATGAAATTTCATCCGGTGCGCCGAACCCCAAACCTGATGTTGTCGGTATCATGCCGTAGCAGAAATAATTGTCACCGTAAATCCAGCTGCCCTCCGTACAAGGTCCGGGACGCAAAAAAGATTCCTCCTGTCTGTCCCATATCCAGCCGTTGCGGCTCGACATGAAAACCGTATCCGTGGCAACTGTCGCCAGACGGGTGAATTTACGGTCATTCGCCCAGAATGCACGCCGTTCTGCACCCGGCGCATAAAGCTGTGATTTTGTCCAAATTTGACCGTGGTCACAATAACGGGCGGGAAAACCTACCATATATTTTGCCGAACGGAAATAAGGAATGATTTCATTTGTATAAAGCTGGGTATCAGGATTTTTATCGTTGCGGAAAGTCAAATCAGAAGCATTGGTGAAAGTTTTAAAATCTTCAGTAAGGTGCATTCTTATTCCACGCTTGCCGAAACGGCGGATACGGGTATAAAGATGATATTTCTTTATTTTCGGATTCCAGCAGAGTGTATTATGAGTATCATATTGAGCTTCAATATTGTGCGGCTTGTCAAATTTCAGACGGAATTTCAATCCGTCCTCCGAAACTGCCAGCATCAATCCGTGACAATCATCAGAAATATAACCGAGAAACAGCATTTTAAACCGTTCATCCGCAGGCGCATCAGGATTGCTGTCAAGAAAAACAGTCGCATTGAGAACATTGGAAATTATTCCTTCATAATCATTTTTATTCAGAATACTTTTTGTTGTAATCTGCTTCCAATGGATGCCGTCTTCGGATTCTGCGGCAGAGAGACACGGAGTCGGTTCGCCTTCATCGACAAAAGGAGATCTCCAGTTGTAGCCGCCGCGGAAATACAAACGCCATTTGCCGTTGTCAAGTTTAACTATTGAGCCGCCGCCGGTGAGATTTGAAGCATAAGGAAATTCAGGTGCATAGAAATCATCACATCTTTCAGGGTGGTGCAAGCGGAAATCAATATTTTTACAAGACTCTACCTGCTCAAGGTCGGTAAAAAGTTCACGGCTGTAATACCCGGGATCAGACACCATTTTCAAGTTCTCCTCCTTTTTGTTGGACATATATGTTAAAAAATGTTTATTCATTATATTTTCAAACTCTTTCTGCGTGCCGCACTCCAAAACTTCACAAATCTGCAAATGAGTCGGATTATCTTTGCTCCATTCAGTTTGTTTAGTACATTCATGTTCAAATGCAGATGTAATTATATTTTGAAACTGACTTGCAATCGCATTGCCGCTAAGACTGAAAAGTTTTGAATGAAATAATATTTCTCCTTGAACATCAAAAACTTGCGTATTTTCTGCAATCTCTCTTAATTCACGCAAAGCGTCAGGAGTGCGATTCTCCCAAATAAAAGGAAGCATTCCGATTTCCATAACCACACGCAGCTGCATAAAGTTCTTTTTTTCATCTTCTGAAAAAAGTTTGGCATCCGCAAGTTTGCGTACTCCTTCAAAAGCATTAACTTTTTCCTTTAAAACCATGCCCCGGCGCTTACGGGATTCAATAACTCCGAGCGTTTTCAACCCTGAAATACCTTCGCGCACACTGTGGCGGCTGACCTTCAGACGAGCGGCTATTTCTTCTTCTTTAGGCAGCGGGTCTCCGGGTGCAAGCTTTTCAGAATGAACATATTCCAAAATACTGCGCTCCACACTGTCAGCTATTGAAACAACAGATTTATTTTTTATTTCAGCCATTATTTTAACCTCACAAATAATATGTCTAACATATTCACAAAAACTATTATAGCATATTGTTTATGATTTGTCAAGATGCAGAAAAGAAAAATTTCCATTTTTTACACACTGTATTCTGTGCAGCTGCTTACTGTATATTTTACTTTTTTGCATATTTTCATTTGCAATTTTTATATCGTGTGCTATATTTTTATTATAATTTGCTATAACGATAAAGCAATTTAACCAATTATAATAAATGAGGTATTATATGAAAAAAAGATACGCCGTATGCGGTGTTTCAAACCGTGCCTTGACAATGTACATCAAACCCATGGTCAAAAGTTTCGCCCATGCTGCCGAATTTGTCGGTATGCTTGATATCGACCCGCTGCGTTTTCAAATCTGCAAGGAAGATATTCCCGAAACAAAAGATGTCGCAACTTACCTGCCCGATGAATTTGATAAAATGGTTGCCGAACAGAAACCCGATGCAATCATCGTTACAAGCATGGACTGCACTCACAAAAATTATGTGCTTCTCGCACTTGAAAATGATATTGATGTCATTTGCGAAAAACCCATGACCACCAATACCGCCGACGCTCTCGCTATCCGCGCCGCCGAAAAAAAATCCAAAGGCAAAGTAATTTGTACTTTCAACTACCGCTACAACCCCGTCCACACAAAACTCAAAGAATTAGTCCTTGCAGGCAAAGTCGGCAGAGTTACTCACGTTGACCTTACATGGTACATTGATATTCATCACGGTTCAAGCTATTTCAACCGCTGGAACCGCAAACGCGAAAATTCAGGCAGTTTGTCAATTCACAAAGCAAGTCACCACTTTGACCTCGTAAACTGGTGGATTGACGGAGTTCCCGCCGCAGTTCACGCTTTCGGCGCGCTCAACCATTTCGGACCCGACGGCGTTTTCAATCCCTCCAAAAAAGACGGCCGTCACTGCACCGCATGTCCCGAAAAAATGCAGTGCCCCTACAAAAAACGCTGGACTACCCGCAACAGTGAAATTGTCGTTCAGGATGACCATTTGACTTCATTCCAAACCAAACGCCGGCTTTTCACCACCTACCGCCCCGATATGTGTATTTTTGACAGTGAAATCAACATCCACGACACTATCGTTGCCAACGTCAAATACAAAAGCGGAGCATTGCTCAACTACTCTGCCAACTTCTCAACTCCCTATGAAGGCTATCATCTCGCTATCAACGGTACCCACGGCCGTCTTGAAACCAGAGAATTTATGGGCATGGGCGCAATGGCATTGCCTCCCGTCCACGAAGACGGCGGAGCTCAGTATATTGATTACTTCCCGATTTTTGAAGGCCGCGAACGCATCCACGTTCCCAAAAGCTCCGGCGGCCACGGCGGCGGCGACCCGTTGATTCTGGAAGATATCTTCCTCGGCGAAGACCCCGCCCGCAAATTTGATATCCTTGCAAAATCAGTTGACGGCTTGCGCTCCATCTCTATCGGTGATGCAGTTTACTGCTCAATTATGGACGGCGAAGTCAAAGATTTGACCTCCTTTATGGAATAACTTATTTGTTCAAACTTGTCTTCAAAGGCAAGTTTGAACTTTTATACATATAATGAAAAAAGCGACTCTGAAAGATATAGCCGCCAAAGCCGGTGTATCCGTGGCTCTGGTATCAAATTATCTCAACCGCAGACCGAGTGCCCGCATGTCGGATGACACCCGCAAACGGATTGATGATGCAGTCGCCGCACTTGATTACCACGGTTCGGCGATTGCACGCAGTCTGCGCACAGGCAGAAGCCGTATCATCGGTTATGTCTCGGAAGCTCTGCGCACTGAAGTCGCCCAAAACGAAATGCTGGCAATTTTTGACGCTGCTGCAGAAGAAAACTATCAGGTTTTTGTGGCGTATTCCTCCGCCCGTGAAAAAACTCTGGAAAATATCCGAATGCTCAAAGAGCGCGGCTGTGATGCAATTATTGTCAGCGGTTATTTCAATGAAACATTTTCTCGTGAAATCTGCCGCTGTTTCACCCCTGTTGTAATCCTCAACACCTACCCTGAAATCGTTATGCCGAATAAAATTCTGCGCTATGACTACCGAGCGGCAGTGCGTGAAGCAATTCTGCATCTGCAATCTCTCGGTCATCGTGAAATTTTCTACCAGACATCACTTGATGGTTCTCACGAACAAAGATACATGGAATTTACTGAATTTTTCGGCGAAGAAAAAGTCTGGCAGACACAAAATGAAAATCCGACTATTGAGGAATGGCAGAATTTTATCAAACACCATCCGAACTGTACCGCATTACTGCATTTGAACGATTTTATGGCAATGCGCACTATCCGTCACTGCCGCAAACTAAACATCAGAATTCCGGAAGACATGGCAATTATCGGCTTTGATAATATCCACGCAGCAGAATGTACCACGCCCTCACTTTCAACCATAAGCCGCCCACTTTCCGAAGCAGCTCACTGCGCTGTCAAAACTCTTTTGGCACAGCTTGCCGATGAGGAATACAGCCTGCCGGCAAGTCTGAAATGCAAATTCATCATCCGTGAAAGTTCTGCAAAATAAATTTGCTGTGTTATAAAAGATGACTGATTTATTGCAGGGGGAGAAGAAAAAACCTTTTGGCGTTCCACCCGCCTTTTTATATGGTTCTTTTCTTCTCCCCCTGCACCCCCTCATCTTTTTCCAAACCTTTTAATTATATTTGACA
>JAZOSO010000049.1:0-24997 GCA_045657185.1 Victivallaceae bacterium
CTGACTTCCATCAGCTGCCGTCTGATTTGCGGCGGTGCTGTTGTGTGTCGCGTGTGGAGTCATCGGCTTTTTCAATTCCTCTTTTTCATTTTTATCATTTTTTGCTTGACTTTTTGCTTTTTAGTTGTATCTTCATAAAAAACGAAAGGATTTTATATGTTTATTTACGAAGATAAAATGATAAATACAGTCCGTGATGACGGAACTGTTACCAGACCGACACTTGATGTTTTTCTGCAGCGTTCAAACGGCAAACCGCTGGGAGCTGTTGTGGTACTTCCCGGCGGCGGGTACACTCATCTGGCGGAACATGAAGGCGGACTTATTGCGGCTCAGTTCAACCGCATGGGGTTTCATGCTTTTGTTTTGAAATACCGTGTTGCTCCCAATCGTTTTCCTGCTCCGCAGCAGGATGTTCTGCGTGCAATCCGTATTATCCGCGCCAATGCAAAGGATTGGGAAGTGGATGTTGATAAAATTGCCATTCTCGGATTTTCTGCCGGTGGTCATCTCTGTGCTTCATGCGGAACCTCTTACAAAGATATTCCGATTGAAAAAGTTGATGAAATTGACAATCAGCCGTCTAATCCCAATGCCATGGTTCTCTGTTATCCTGTCATTGATATTTGTTCTGATTTCGCCCACAAAGGCAGCGGTAATGCTCTTTTCGGTACAACTGATATGACTCCTGAAAAGCAGTCATGGTGCTGTCAGAATAAAGTAACTGAAGACACTCCGCCTGCATTTGTCTGGCATACAGCAACAGATGCCGGTGTGCCGTGTGAAAATTCTCTGTCTTTTGCCAAAGCTATGTGGGCAAAAGGACGCAAATGCGAACTTCATATATTTCCTGAAGGGCATCATGGGCTCGGTGTCGGTTATCGTGTTTTGAATGTTGAAACATGGCTTGACATGGCAGGTAAATTCCTCAAAAATAATTGCGGTTTTCCGACTTGCTGAAATCAGAAAGAAAAATTATTCATCCGGAAATCGGGGAGATATTTGTTGAATATTCTCCCCGCAGACTTCGTGTTGCCTTAAATATAATAATCAGAGAGAATATGCCGAAAGTTATTTTGAAGCTTCCGGCAAAACCGCATTTTGAACCTGAAAAATATCTGCCGTTTATCAATGAAAATATTATTTGGATAAAAAAGAAACTTGCCGAATTTCAGAAAAAAATAATAATCCGCACCTACGAAAACGGTGATAAATTTTATTATCTCGGAAAAGAGTATCCGCTTATCTATGATGCTGTAACTTTTTTTGACGGCAGTGCATTTCATGTTGCTGCACACAGCCCTTTGCTTGCCAAGCGTGAACTTGAAAAAATTTATCTCAGTTCTGCAAGAGAATACATAATTCCGCTATGTCGCCAATATGCACAAAAATTCGGTTTGACTATCGGACAAATCCGTATAAACAGTGCTGAAAAGCGTTGGGGGTCATGTAATTCCAAAGGCGATTTGAATTTTTCATTTCATCTTATGACCCGTTCTGAAGCGTTTATTCTTTACACTGTTTGCCATGAGCTTGCGCACAGATTACACATGAATCATTCAAAAGCGTTTTATGCGGTTTTGCGGCGTTTCTATCCCGCCCCGCCGCCGACGGAATAAAAAATACAAGTCGTAATAATATAAGATTTTTCTCAAATTTGTAAAGATTGTTATAATAATTTTTTATATTGAGCTGATTTTGACAATAATGATGCATAAATCCTATAAAATCCACTTGCAAAATGTAATTTTTCAGTGTATAATGTAGCAGAGGTAATTTTTCTTATGTTAATAGAGACATTTAACCCGCAAACTAAAGGAGTAAAACATGTTGAAAAAACTAACGGCATTGACAGCATTGATTTCCTGCTCATTATTTGCTCAGGATTTGGTGCAGAACGGAAGATTTGACAAAGTAATAAGCGATGGAAATGTTCCTCCGCTTTGGCAGGAAAAAAACAAAGGCTGGAGTCAGATCAGTAATGACGGTGCAGATGATACAAATGCAATCGTTTATAATGCGGAAAAAAACTCTCAAGGTACTTTGCTGCAGACAGTTGCCTGCAAAGGAAAAACTGCTTATGTTCTGAGTGCATTTTTCAAAAATGAAGGTGCTTCTCCTGTAATTAAAGTTCTGGATGCAAAAGGAAAACAAATTGCAATCCTGAAAGAATCTGCTAAAAAATCTGACGGCTGGAATGAATATTCCGTCAAATTTCGTACTCCTGCTAAAAACAACAAACTTATCGTTATTGTAAGTGCCGATGGTACAAAAGGTTTGGCAAAAGTTGACAATATCAGTATTTTGCCTGCTTCCGCCAAAAAAGCAGAAAAAGCAAAACTTTTTGCTCCTCCCGCAAATATTGTCAACCTCGCATTGAACCGTCCTTACACCATGTCCCGCAAAGCAAGCTATAAACGCTCACAGGATGAAGGCGACAAAGTTCAGCTTACCGACGGCAAATTCACCAAAGGTCACTTCTGGACTCAGAAAAGCACTGTCGGCTGGTCAAAACAGACCACTGTCGAAGTTGTCGTTGACCTCGGCAAAGTTCAGCCCATTCAGGGATTTATGTACAGCTGCGGCGGCAATGTTTCAGCAAATGTTCCTTTTCCTGATACAATCAATATGTTCACCAGTTTGGATAACAAAACATGGTATTATGTCGGCGATTTGATTGAAAAAAGTTATAAAGAAGTCGGCAAACCCAATCAGGAAACATACAACCTTTATCGTGCCGCAAGTATGAACATGCCGACCAAAGGCCGTTATGTCTGCTTCCAGATCAAGCAGGACCCTGCCAAACGCTATATGTTCGCTGATGAAATTATGGTTTTCAAAGGCGATGATAAATTGCTCAATGTTCCCATGTCCGGAATTAAAGCTGAATCACTGGATAAATTCATTGACAGTATGCAGCTTGCAACTCATTTTCGTGAGGATGCTGATTACATTCTCAAAAATGCAGACAAACTTTCTGCCGCACAGAAAAAAGATTTGGCTGACAAATTCAATGAAATCCTCAAAAATCCCGGCAGTTTCAACCGCCCCGCAAACAAAGATTTCATTCCGATTCTTCCCATGCACAAGGAACAGGAAAAGATTTTTGCTCTCAACAATGTCGTCCTGAAAGCAAACGGTTACACCAAACCGATGTTCTGGCAGAACAATCGCTGGGACAATCTTCATCCCGTTGCATTGCCCCCCCAAGGTTCAACTCCCGCAGCAGTTAAAGTTGATATGATGGCAGGTGAAGTCCGCAGTGAATCAATCAACATTCTTAATCCGACTGACAAAGTCATTGATTACAAAGTTTCCGTCGAAGGTCTTCCCGCAAATGCCAAACTCAGCTGCCGTGAAGTTCTTTTCGTCGATACCAAACAGAATATTTATACCGCCTCCGCACTCAAAGACGGTCAGGGCAGCTCTGTTACTGTCAAAGTTTATCCCGGTATGAGCCGTCAGATTTGGTTTACTCTGGTCAAACCCGACCTCAAACCCGGTCTCTACAAAGCAACTGTCAAAGCAACTGCCAAAGATGCTCCGACTATTGCCATTCCGTTTGAACTTGCTATCAGTACTGTTAAATTCCCCGCCCGTCCCCGTATGCACATCGGCGGCTGGGATTACCTTGACCACGGCGGTAAATATTACAGAACTCCCGGCAATGTTGCACCCAACCGCAAAATGCTGGAATACATTTACACCGACTGCCCCTGGGCAAAACGTTCAATTCTTCCCACCGGTGCAAAATATAACAAAGAAGGTAAACTTCTCAATCCGACCAAACTCAATACCACACGCTGGGACAACTGGGTTGCCATGTTCCCTGATGCCCGTTATTACTGCATTCATATCTCCTCCCGTTACAGAAACAGCTGGGGCGGTGAAAAATACGGTTCACAGCGTTTCCAGCGTATTCTTACTGAATATATGATCGCTTTTGCCGCTCATCTCCGCAAAAAAGGCATTGACCCGAAGAGAATCGTTTTGCATCTTGTTGACGAAGCCCGTAATCATTCTTACGACCAAGTCTTTATCAACTGGGCAAAAGCTATTAAAGCCAGCGGTGCAGGATTTACAATTTATTCAAATCCGATTTACGGCAATCCCCAAAGAGATGCTATGCCCGAACTCTTTGAATACAGCGATATTCTCTGCCCAAATCTGCTCTACATTTCCGGCAATCCGGTTGCACTTGAATTCTACCGCAATCTTACCAAAAAAGGCAAACAGTTCTGGTATTACACCTGTCACGGTCCTTCCCGTCTGAACGACCCGGTCTATTATTACCGCGCACAGGCATGGCAGGTATTTGACATGGGCGGCGACGGCTCATTCTTCTGGGCATTCGGCTGCGGCGGCGGTCAGGGTGATTCATGGCATCCCTATACTCAGGTCTGCGAATACTCTCCCTATTATGTCTCAAAAACTGACGTAATGGCTGCCAAACAGTCCGAAGGTGTTATGGAAGGTGCAGAGGACTTTGAATATCTTGCAATGCTCAAAGACCGTGTCGCCGAACTCAAAAAAGCAGGTAAAAAATCTGCTGATATCGACGCTGCCGAAAAATTGCTCACCGAAGGTCCGGAACGTGTTGTCAAAGCATACGCCGCTGATGAAAACGGCAAGAGAGTTAAGTTTTCAATCCTCGTAAGCAGAGTTCACTGGACTCAGAAGCATGACCGTTCAGTACCCGACAAAGTCCGTCTCGAAGTTCTCCGTCTTCTTGAAAAATTGCAGAAATAAATAGAACTAATATGAAATATATTACAGTGATATTAAGTTGTTTGTCCATGCTTTCGCTGCATGGAGCTTCGTTGAAACTTTATACGCTCGGAACAGGCGCAGGAAATCCCTCTATGACGAGGGATAATTCCTGTACCTTTTTGCAGACCTCAAAATATGCTTATCTGATTGATGCAGGTTGTCATGTTTCAGCAAAAATCATCCGTAAAGGGTTGGATTTTAATGATATCAAGGCTGTTTTCATTACGCACATGCACGAAGACCACTTCGGCGGGCTGACAAGTTTTCTGAAAAACCGCATGGCAAAATACAGCCCCTATACCCGCCCCGGCAAATGGAAAGGCTTCTGGCCTGAAATCTGGATGCCTGATGCTGACGGTATCAAAGCATTTGATATGCTCATGAATGTTCAATTCCGCGGGCAGGGCAAAGAAAAAATCATCTGGAAACTTATCAAACCGGGTCCGTTTTATGATGACGGACATTTGAAAGTTACTGCTATTCCAAATAAGCATTTCAAAGTGAATGATGAATATCTGCCATCATACTGTTTCCTTTTTGAAGTTGAAGGCAAAAAAATACTTTTCACCGGTGATTTGCGTAACGATTTGTCTGATTTCCCTGTCGAAGCCGCAAAAGATGCAGATTTAGTTTTGTGCGAAAATACTCATTTTCTGCCTATCCGTCATCTGGATCTTTTCAAAAAAATCCGTCCCGGCAAATTGGTTTTCAATCACGTTTCAGGACGCAATGAAAAACAGTTCCCCGAAGTGAAGAAAGCAGTGGATTATCCTGTTTTTATTGCTAAAGACGGTGATGTATTTGAAATCAAATAACCGATTTGCTGAGCAAAAAGCTTAATGCAATAAACATTTATGGTCAAATAATGAAAAAAATTACACTTTTGTTATCAGTTTGTTTTTCGCTCTGCCTTGCGGCAAACGAAAATATTGCTATCAATCGCCCATACAAAGTATCACCGGCGAGCAACTACCGCCGTTCTCTTGATGACGGCGATAAAGTTCAGCTTACTGACGGAAAATTCACCAATCCGCAGGAACAGATGTGGCTGCAGAAATCCTCCGTATGCTGGCGTAACAAATCAGTAATTGAAATTGTTATTGACCTCGGCAAAGTTCAGCCGATTAAAGGTTTTATGATCAGCAGCGGGGCAGGTTCTGCCGGCGTCAGATGGTTCGAAGCTGCCAATATTTATGTCTCCGATACTGCTCAAGAATGGTATTATGTCGGCAATCTCATGGAAAAAAGTCAGAAAGAGAACGGCTTTCCCCGTGAAGATAAATACATGGTTTACAAAGCCAAAAGTATGAATATGCCGACTTGCGGGCGTTATGTCTGCTTCCAGATTCAGCCCGCAGGACTTTTTTCTATTGATGAACTTGAAGTTTATAAAGGTGATGACTTTCTGTTGAAAAAAGACAGAGGTATGACAGTTGCTTCAACTGCAACTTTTTTCAACAGTCTCCGTTTGGTCAAACATTTCCGTGATGATGCCGATGTTATTCTTGCAAATGCAAAAATTCTTCCCGCATCACAGCAGAAAATATTGGCAGATAAATTTAATGAAATTCTTGCCGAGCCTGCGAAAATTACAAGACCCTCAGATAAAGAATTTATTCCGCTTCTGCCTCTGCACAAGGCACAGGAAAAGGTTTTCGCCCTCAATAATGCCGTCCTTGCCGCCAAAGGATATACCAAACCGATGTTCTGGTATAATTGCCGCTGGGACAATTTATCACCTATTGCTGTTCCCCCTGCAAATTCAACTCCCGAATATCTCAAAGTTGATATGATGCCGGGAGAAGTCCGCAGTGAAAGTGTAAATATTCTCAACCCGACCGATAAAGTTATTACTTACAAAGTCTCTGTTGAAAATCTGCCGAAAGAAGCAAATGTTGATTGTCGTGAAGTCCTTTTTATGGACACTAAACAGCTTGAATATGTAGCTTCCGCACTCAAAGCAGGTAGCGGAAATTCCGTAACTGTCAAGGTTCATCCCGGCACCAGTCGTCAAATCTGGATATCTTTCAAAAAGCCGACCATCAAAGCCGGTCTCTATAAAGCAATGGTCAAGGCAACTGCCGCAGATGCTCCGACTTTGAACATTCCTTTGCATCTGGCAATCAGCAAGGTAAAATTTCCTGCCCGTCCCCGTCTGCATGTCGGCGGCTGGGATTATCTTGATACCAACTGTAACTATTATCAGGGGGCAGGCAATGCAAAAAAGCAGATTGCTTTTTTGAAAGAACTGTATATGGATGCGCCGAGCGGCAATCCCGGTATTTTGCCTAAAGGTGCCGTTTTTGACAAAGACGGTCATTTGACCAATCCTGACTCTTTGAATTTTGCTAACTGGAACAAATGGGTCGCCCGTTTTCCCGATGCCCGCATTTTCAATGTTGTAATGCGCTGCAAAAATCATTTTCATAAAGAACCTATGGGAACGCCGCGCTTCAATACTATGGTCAGCGAGTATATGGATGCTTTTGCAAAATATCTCAGAACCACATCTGTAAAACCCGAAAATGTAATTCTCAGTATTATTGATGAGCCGCGTGCGCCGTCGTACGACAGGATTTTTATCGCATGGGCGAGGGCTATTCAAAAAAATAACCCCGGCTTTATGATTAAAGTAAATCCGATTTATCATAACCCCGAAGACGCTTCGCCCGAAATGATTGACCGCAGTAATATTCTTATGCCCGATACTATCGAAATGATTATCGGCGGCGATAAATACCGTGATTTCTACTGGAACCGTACCAAAAACGGTAAACAAACTCTCTGGCTTTATTCCTGTTCAGGTCCCGCCCGTCTGCTCGACCCTGTCTATTATCATCGTGTGCAGAAATGGCATTGTTTCTATATGAATGCCAAATGTTCTATGTACTGGGCTTTCGGATGCGGCGGCGGCAAAGCAGATTCATGGCACGCATACGCACAGCCGGGAACTGAGTATTCACCGTATTATGTTTCCAAAACTGATGTCATGCCCGCCAAACAGTCCGAAGGTATCCGTGAAGGCGTTCAGGACCATGAATATCTGTCAATGCTTAAAGACCGTGTTGCTGAACTTAAAAAAGCAGGTAAAAAATCTGCAGATATTGATGCTGCCGAAAAACTTCTTGAAGAAGGCCCCCGTAAAGTTCTTGCGCATTATTTGAAATTCCCGTCGGAAAAAGGAAGATATTGGCACGGCAAAAATGTTGTCATTCGCTGGAAAACCGACTATGACCGCTCTCTGCCTGATAAAATCCGTATTCAAGCCCTCCGTCTTCTGGAAAAATTGCAATAAGCAATAAATGACTATGGTATAAAAAAAGACTGATTTCAATCAGTCTTTTTTTATAGAAATAATCGATTAAATCAGATTATTCTGCATCATGCAGCTTTTGATGGTGTTCTGCATAAGTACTGCGATAGTCATGGGGCCGACACCGCCGGGAACGGGGGTGATTTTTGAGGCTTTTTCTGCTACTTCGTCATATTTGACATCGCCGACGAGTTTGTAACCTTTGGGAGAATTTGCATCGGGTACGCGGTTGATACCGACGTCGATGACGACTGCGCCTTCCTTGATCATATCGGCGGTAACAAATTCGGGTTTACCGATAGCGGCAACGACGATATCCGCCTGACTGACAAGTTCAGTAAGGTTGCGTGTCATGGAGTGAACGCAGGTGACGGTAGCGTTGGCGTGGGGATGTTTCTGCAGCATCAAAGCTGTCATAGGCTTGCCGACGATATTGGAGCGTCCGATAACGACAACATGTTTGCCGGCAGTTTCAACTCCGCTTTTTTCCAGCAGGATCATAACGCCGTAGGGGGTGCAGGGGAAAAATCCGTCAGTGCGGCCGAGGAGCATTTTACCGACATTGACGGCATGGAAACAGTCAACATCTTTTTCAGGAACGATTGATTCGATGACTTTCTGTTCATCAATTTGCGGAGGCGGCGGACTCTGGACGAGGATGCCGTGAACATTTTCATCTTTGTTCAAGCGTTCAATAAGAGCGAGCAATTCATCCATTGTGGCATCTTTGTCAAGAACATGGTGATAAGAATTTATTCCGAGTTCTTCGCATTTTTTTACTTTGGCGCGGACATAAACCTGTGAAGCGGGATTATCTCCGACGAGGATAACGGCGAGTCCGGGGGTGATATTTTTGCTTTTCAAAAAGGCAACTTTTTCAGCGTTTTCGCGGTTAACTTCTGCTGAAATCATTTTACCGTCAATAATTTGTGCTGTCATAAAAACTCCGTATTTATTTTTTTGTGCGAGCCTGCTGCAAGGCGTAGAAATCAAAGGTTTCGCCGTTTTTGGCAAACCATGCTTTAAATTTATTGATAATAAATTCCTGTTCGGGCGGAGGGGCAAAATAGATATTGCCGCTGATATCGTCCTCAATATAGAAAGGAATTACTTTGGGGTTCTGCTCTGTCAGCTTTTTGAACTGTTCAGAGGAGAGAAACGGACTGTTCGGTTCAGAGAGAACCCATGAATAAAAGCTGATGCCTGTCAATTCACACAGTCTTTTGTATTTATCAAGAATAATGAGAATATCATTATTGATAATATCTCCGCGGTCAACAGATGTAAGAACAGCCTTTTCAACAATATGAATGTTTTCAAGAATTTCTCTGACTTCGGCACGGAGTGCTGCGTTTGCTTTGGCTTTTTCTTCTTCAGGATTTGAGCATCCGGCAAAAAACATACTGCAAGCAGTAATCAGTGCGAATAAAAAAGCAGTTGTTTTAGACATTATTTTCCCTCCAGATATTTAATTGCATCCATTGCAGCGGTACAGCCCATACCGGCAGCATGGATTGCCTGACGGTAAACGGGGTCGGCGCAATCCCCGGCGGCGAAAACGCCTTTGAGATTGGTATGAGAGCTGTTGTTTTTGAGAATGATATAACCTTTTTCATCGGTATTGATGAAATCTTTGTAAAGCTGAGTTGCGGGAATATGACCGAGAGCGGCAAAAAATCCTTTGCAGTTCACAATGCGTTTTTCCATAGTTTTGACATCATGGATGGCCAAACCTTCAACCTCTTTGTCTCCGAGAATTTCATCAATAACGGCATTGGTGATGATTTCAATTTTGGGATTATTTTTGGCACGGTCAACCATAATCGGGGAAGCGCGGAATTCATCACGGCGGTGGATAAGGTAAACTTTTGAGGCAAATTTAGTAAGGAAAGTAGCCTCTTCCATAGCGGAGTCGCCGCCGCCGGCAACTGCAACATCCATATTGCGGTAAAATGCACCGTCGCAAGTCGCACAGGCTGAAACTCCGCGGTTTTTCAAGCGTTCTTCGGATTCCAGACCGAGCCAGCGCGGAGTTGCGCCTGCGGCGATAATAACTGCGTCAGCTTCAATTTCTTTGCCGGACATAAGTTTTAATTTCTGTACGCCGCCGTCAGTGAAATCAACGGAAGCAACAGCATCAAAAATAACTCCGGCACCGAAACGCTTTGCCTGTTTATCCATTTTATCCATAAGTTCATAACCGCTTATGCCGTCTTCAAAGCCGGGAAAATTCTCGACTTCACCGGTCTGGGTAAGCAACCCGCCGGGGAGCTGTCCGGAAATAACCAGAGGTGCAAGCGATGCACGGGCGGCATAAATTGCTGCAGTGAGTCCCGCAGGACCGCAGCCGATAATAACCAAACGTTCTTTTTCCATAAATTTTTCCTGTTTTAAAAAATAACAAAAATCAAACCGAAAATAAGTATCGGCAGAGCAACAGCGGCAAGAATGATTTTCAACCTGACTGAAGTTTCATCCTTTTTTTGCAGATAACCGCCTGCCAGCCGTCCGTAACCGTGAGTGTGAAAATAACGGGAAAGACGCTTGCGGTCGCGTATTGTACGCGCAGAACGGCGTTTTTTTTCCGTCATTTCTCACCTGCTCAATCAATGCCGGGGCGGAATTGTTCAGTGCCGCTGAAACTGCTGATAGTTTCAACAAGGAGTTTTACTGAATTTTCAATATCGCGCAAATCGCAAATCTCAACCGGAGAGTGCATGTAACGATTGGGGACACTCAAAAGACAGGTAGCTACACCGGAGCGTGTCAGCTGGATGCGGGCGGCATCAGTTCCGCCGGTAGCACGATGCGCGGCAGTATCCTGATAAGGGATGTTATGCTTTTTAGCAACGGCACGGACGATTTTGCCGAGTACGACATTATTGTCTGCACTGCGGTTGAGTTCGGGTCCGTTGCCGAGACGGATATCGCCGAGAAGTTTTTTCTGAATATCGGGCAAATCTGTTGCAAAACCGACGTCAATGGCAAAACCGACTTGAGGATTGATATCAAAAGCACTGGTTGCAGCTCCGCGCAAACCGACTTCCTCCTGGACAGTACCGACACCGTAAACTGCAACATTGAGCTTGCGTTTGGAGAGTTCACGGAGAACTTCAGCTACAATAAAAGCACCGACTTTGTCGTCCATACCTTTAGACATGACACGGTTATTGCCCATCAGACGGAAGTTGGGACACATGGCAACAGGGTCGCCGATAGAGACAAGTTTCTCTGCCTGTTCGCGGTTTTCCGCACCGATATCTATCCACATATCATTGAGTTCGGGGGCGATTTCTCGTTCTTTGGCAGAGAGCAGATGAATCGGTTTTTTGCCGATGACGCCGTGGACTTTGCCGTTTTCAGTAAGGATTTCAACTTCGCTTGCAGGGACATTGAGTTTATCAATGCCGCCGTTGGGACGGAAATAAAGCAAGCCGTCATCAGAGATGTAAACGATTTGAAAACCGATTTCGTCATAGTGACCTGCCAGCATGACACGGAAAGGGGCTTCGGGATTGAGAACACCCATAGTATTGCCCATAACATCGGTTTTGACTTCATCGCAGAATTTGCTGATGTATTCACGGAAAACCTTGGCGGCGGGTTCTTCATAACCGGACGGAGAGGAAGAATTCATGAATTCTTCCATAAATTTCAAACTGCTTTTATTCATATTTTCAAATCCTTATTTAACTTTGCTCAAAGCTACACAGGCATTGGAACCGCCGAAAGCAAAACTGTTGCTTATAGCATGTTTCAAACCTGCTCCTGGACGGTATTCACGGACCAGGTCCGCCCATGAAAATTCGTCTTCGGGTTCTTCCAGATTGATAGTCGGAGAGACAAAATCATCTTCAAGCATCATGGAGCTGAAAATGATTTCAGCCGCACCGGTGGCCCCGATCATGTGACCGGTCTGAGACTTGGTACTGTTGACGGCGATTGATGAACCGAAAACATTTTTGATTGCAGACATTTCCACAGGGTCGCCGACGGGAGTTGAGGTGCCGTGAGTATTGACATACTGAATATCGGATGGCTTAAGTCCTGCATCAGCAATAGCCATGCGCATAACTTCTTCACTTGCAATTGCATCGGGTACAACCATATCTGTTGCATTGCTGTTTGCGCCGATACCTGAAACTTCAGTTATCGGAGTGCCGCCGCGTCGTTTGAGACTTTCTTCTGATTCCAGAATGACCCATGCCGCACCTGTTGCAAGCACAAAACCGTCACGCTTGCGGTCAAAAGGACGGCTGGAGGCTGACGGATTGTCGGCATATTTGGTTGAAAGCGCACGCATGGCGCAGAAACCGAGTGCCTGAGTCCAGTCAAGTTGTTCAGCTCCGCCGGCAATTACCATATCATATTCACCTGAACGGATGAGACGAACCGCCTGAATTACGGAAAGAGTACTTGTTGCACAAGCCGCAGAAATGTCAAAACTTTCACCCTTGATACCGAAATACAGCGAAAGAACCGATACCGCACTTGAAGGCATAATGCGCGGCACACAGAAAGGTGATACTGCACGAAGTCTGCCGCTGGAGACAAAATTCATGGTAAGTTCAGTATTTTCCATGCCGAAAGAGTTGGCGACGCCGCCGACCAGTGCAATGCGTTTGCCTCTGACATCTTCGGGAGAGATGCCGGCTTCCTGCAAAGCTTCAAAAACTGCTTCAACTGACATTGACGCTACCGGAGGAGCAAAACGGAGCATTTTGCGGTCAAGCAGATTTTCATCCGGAGTTTCATCCGCAATACCTGCGACAACACTGGTAAGATTATGTTCGTTGAAAAGATTACAAAAAACGATACCGCTTTTGCCGTCTTTCAAAGCCTGACGATTGGCGGCAAGACCTTTGCCGAGCGGAGTTATCAGACCGCGACCGCTTATAAAAACTTTTTTCATAATATATTTTCCATGTAATTTGCTGTTATCAGTTTATTTTTGTATAATATAAGACAATTTTACATATTTGCAACAAAAAAGAACAGAAAAGTTCTGGAATATTTTAAAATATGGAGTTATATTTATAATAATGACACATTTTTACGGAGATTTTAATGAAACTTTTAGATGTAAAACAACTTTGTATTGACATTGCAGACGGCAAAAAGCGATATCCGGTTGTCGGAAATGTCTCTTACAGCGTGCATCAGGGCGAAATTCTCGCCATCGTCGGTGAATCAGGATGCGGCAAAAGCATCAGCAGTCTCGCAGTCGGACGATTGCTGGATGAGAAAATCATGTCCGTCAAAGCTGAACATATTTTACTTACGCTCAAAAATGAGACTTTTGATATCCTCAATGCCTCTCCGAAAGAACTTCGCCGTATCCGCGGCGGCGGTATCGGATATATTTTTCAGGAACCGGCCGTATCCCTCAATCCGGTTTTTACCGTCGGCGCACAGATAATTGAAAGTCTGAAACTCCACCGTAAAGATGTTAAAGATTACAAACAGGAAACAATAAATCTGCTCAAAAGTGTCGGAATTCCTGATGCAGAATCCCGTTTGAAAGCTTATCCGCATGAACTTTCAGGCGGTATGCAGCAGCGTATTATTATTGCCATGGCTCTGGCAGGTAATCCGCAACTGCTTGTTGCTGATGAACCTACAACAGCTCTTGATGTTACTGTTCAAGCTCAGATTCTGGAGCTTATTTATAAATTGTGCAAAGAAAAACAGCTCGGCGTCATTCTGATTACTCACAATCTCGGTATTGTTGCAAGGCTTGCAGATAAACTTGTTGTAATGTATGCCGGTAATATTGTGGAAAAAGGTGATGCACAGCATATTCTGAAGCATCACGCGCACCCGTACACAAGGAAACTTCTCGAAAGTGTTCCCCGTCTCGGTGAAGTAAGAGAACAGCTGCCGACGATTGAAGGATCTGTGCCATCTCCTGCAAATTATCCGGTCGGATGCCGTTTTTGTGACCGTTGCGAGCGTTGTAAATCATTAGGAAGCAAGGCAATGCAATTGTGTGCATCTCAAGTGCCGCCAAGCAGAGAAGTATCTGACGGGCATTTTGTAAGCTGTTTTTTCCCTTATACTGAGGAGATGCAAAATGGATAATAAACGCTTTATCATTATGCTCGGACTTTTAGCATTAATTGTTTTTGCGACAATGCTGATAATCCGAAGTTACAATCCGTCAAAAAAAATGCAGTTGATTGAACAGCAGGAACTTGCAGAAATTGCAGAGATAAAAGCTATGCTCGGAGAAGCCTATTTATTGATGGCGCAACAGCAGTTTGACGCTGCGGAAAAGAGACTGCATTTGCTGCTGCGTAAGGCTCCGCATAATATTGTTGCTTTGCAAATGCTCGGCAATGTTTATTTCACTCAAAAAAAATATATTGAAGCTGAAGAGACTTTCCGCACCCTTATACGCATTGACTCCCAACATTCAATCAACTATAACAATCTGGGGCAGGCGCTTGCAATGCAGGGGAAATATCCCGATGCAGTAATCCAGCTTAAAAAAGCTGTCTCTCTCAGCCCCGATTTGGCGCAGCCGCATCTGAATCTGGCAGAAGTGTATATTAAACTCAATCATAAAAAAGCCGCATTGATTGAGTTGGAAAAAGCATTGAAACTTGAAAAAGGCAAAAATTCCATAACTATAAATTTACAGGCATTTCAGGCTTTGAAAGATGAAAAAGAATTTCAGGACCTTATAAATATCAATTCAAAACAAGAGGGTAAAAAATGAGCATAATCCGCATAATGCCTGAAGTTTTGAGCAACAAAATTGCCGCAGGTGAAGTTATTGAACGTCCCGCCTCCGTTGTTAAGGAATTGGTGGAAAATGCCATTGATGCAGGAGCAACATCTGTTAAAATAGATATTGAACGAGCAGGTACACGGCTTATCATGGTTACGGATAATGGTTGCGGAATGGATAATGATGACGTTCTGCTGGCTCTTGAGATGCACGGTACCAGTAAAATTTTTAATGAACAGGATATTTTCTGTATCTCCACTCTCGGGTTCAGAGGGGAAGCTATTCCGTCAATAGCTTCAATCTCCAAATTTACAATCAAAAGCCGCAGTAAAAATGCTATTGAAGGCTCAAGTGTCGTTGTTCACGGCGGTAAATTTCTTTCCGCATCGCCTGTCGGTTTTCCGCAGGGAACATGTATCCGGGTGGAAGACCTTTTTTACAACATCCCCGCCAGAAAAAAGTTTCTGAAATCCAATGCCACGGAACAGCAGCATATTGAAGAGACTGTTCTTAATCTTGCAATTCCTTTTCCGCAGATTGCGTTTACTCTGACTGCTGACGGCAAAACGATTTTTCAATCGCCGCGCTCCGATACTTATGATGCCAGATTGCGGACGATTTTCGGTAAAGAGTTCCGCAATGAAATGATTCCGGTAAATTATCAGAACGGCGCGTTGTCTGTTACCGGATTTATAGGCAAACCGGGTTTTACCAAAAGCACCCGCATCTGTCAGCGGACTTTTGTTAATGACCGCAAGGTTGAATCATTTGCTATTTACCGCGGCATCCGCAACGGTTACGCCGCTTTGGAGAAAGGCCGTTACAATCCCTGCATACTTTTTCTTACTCTTCCGTCTGACCAGCTGGATATAAATGTACACCCTGCCAAGCGGGAAGTCCGTTTCAAACAGGAATTTGTTATTTCTTCAGAAATTGAGAAGGCTATAAAAAATACTCTTTCCGGCAATATTGCACCGACGGAAAATGTGATTGAAAATTATCAGATATTCAATCATGGCAAAGTCTCAATGGATTCAATTTTCAACAGTGCGGAAAAATATTATACTCCGGTTTCTGTTCCTGAATTGAATCTTGACAAAACAACTCCGGCTCCCGAAGATGCTCCGAAAGAAAAAAAGACCGTTTATCCGAATCGTCCTGACGATAAGTCATTGCTTGAGAGTCTGTTGACTGACATGCCTGATTTTCCCATGCCGCCGCAAGGTTTTGATACGGAAAAGACCGAAGAAGAAACTTTTGAGGATGATGAATATATCCAATCACCTCTTGCGGAAAATTCAGATATTCCAGACCGCATCATCGGCATACTTGATAACAGTTACATCCTTTGCGAAAGTGCAAATCATTCACTTAAAATAATTGACCAGCATGCGGCGCATGAACGCATAATGTTTGAAAAACTCACCAAACGCCGGGATTCCGCTCCGATTTCACAGCCGCTTCTGATTCCGTCCATGCTGACTTTGCCGCTTCAATATACGACACTGTTGTTGAATAATATCAAAACATTTGAAAAACTCGGCTTTGATATTGAACCTATGGGCGGTAAAAGTTTCATGCTCAACGCAGTTCCGCACGACTTCCCGACTAACGGAGATGAGGAACTTTTTGAAGAAATGCTTTCCGAACTTCTGGAAAACAACAACACGAAAACAACTCTTGCCGCTGAAAAAATCGCTCAAGCCGCCTGTAAGGCTGCAGTAAAATTTCACGATAACATCACTGTTGAGGGCGCAAAACTTCTGCTTAATCAGCTCCGCCGGTGCGAGCAGGGGACTCTCTGTCCGCACGGCAGACCTACAATTATTGAAATAAGCAGTTCTGAACTTATCAAACGCTTCAAACGCTGAATTCCGGGTGTTTATCCCGATATACATTCAGTTCTGTATTGAACACAGCCCGATTTTTATTGCAAGGGGGCGCAACCGCCCCCTGCAAAAGAATTTTATCTTACGATTTGAGCGGGAGCAGTGAGACCTGACGGAACAGAGAAGCGTTCGAGCTGATTGCCGAAAGTGTTCCAGATACGCAAACTTACGATATGCTTGCCGTAGGGGAGGTTGAATACATACGGAGCGATAGCTTTGCGTTCAATGGCTCTGCCGTCGATAAGGACTTCGGCAATGCCTTTGAAATCAGGAAGTCTGAGACTGTCGCCGAATTCAATTTTGATTTCACCGAGTAATAATTCAATGCTGCCGGAGTAAAAAACATGACCTTGTTTTTCCCAACCGCAGCAGAGAGAAAGTTTATCAGTTCTCGGAGTGAGAGTGAACTTTTTCCATGTGGGGTTGTACATGGCAAGGAGATATTGACGGTGAGCAACTTCAGCATAATCTTTGCTTGTATCGACTTCAACATTGAATTCACCGCCCAAATATGCGCATTTGATAAAGCGGCAGGGAGTTTCAAATTCAATGCGGTTTTCGCCTGCTTTTGCTTTGATTGATATTTTCTTATATGCGTCATGGAATATAAAAGTATCTTTCAAGCCGTCAAGTTCTGTTCCGTTAAAGAATATCTTACCTTCATTATCTGACGGAACAGAGAGGGTGAGTGTCATATCTTTTGAACAACAGAAGTCAATATCTTTGTCAAACGGGATAAGGTTTTCATGTTCCCAGCGGACAGGATACTGCTTGTCAAAAGTTTTGACAATATCATATTTTACAGGAGTGCGGTAGGATTCAAAAGGTCCGCCGAAAATAGCGATTTCACCTGCATTGAGTTCAACATCGTATGTTTTTCCGTTGTATTTGAGTTTGCCGGAAACAGTTTCAGGGTTCCAGATGTTGGCGGCAAGCAGATATTCAATACCATTCAGACGGCGGCGCATGTAGGCAAGGTCGCCGCCGGTAAAAGTCACAGACGGGGCAGGAAGTTCGGGAATAGCTTGCAGCGGGTCAATAATATTTTTGATAGGACCTGCATAATTGCGGGGAACGATGATATAACCGTCGGCACGGCGGTTGAGTTTGTCGCAGAGATAGAAGAGCTCAGTGCTTGAAATGTCCTGCCAGACTTCGGGAGTCGGGTCGATAACTGCATAATCTGCAACATATTCACCTTCTGCAGCCGCCATACACCAGAAAGCAAGACGGTCGTTGAATTCTCTGACACCCTCTTCCAGTGTAGTCCAGTTGAAAACAGGCGGAGCAAAAAATTTGATGATGTCACAGAAGCGGTGATGTACCGCATGCGGTACGATAAAATTGATGCCCTGAATGATTTGCCATGCGGCAATACGGCTCAAATCATTGAAAGTCATGTGGTGATTGGTGGCGGCGAACATTTCTGACATGACGCGTTTTTTGTTATTCAGCACAGCCGCACTCTGGGCGTATTTGCCGCGCAAATCCCAGAGAGATTCGTCACGGTGAGGATGATACAAAAATTCATCATCACCCGCAAAAGTGACTTTTTGTGTATAATAGCGTTTGTCATAATGTGTACCGCTGTCAAGCACGAAAATTTCATGGTCTGTTCCGGGGGCATCTGAGTGACTCAAAAGTGTCAGCGGATTACCTTCGGTAAATGCGGAACTGCGTTTGCAGTATTCATAGTTCATCGGACCGGAGTCAGAGCTGTGGAATGTATAAAGTACGCCGTGTTCCTGACACCATTTGTGATTATTGGCGAACCACTGCTGATACAATTCGCCGCACAAAAGCCAGTAATCGTGCATAACTTGTTTGTTTGTGCCGTCAAAAAGACCTTTCAGATTTTCTTCAATGCTGTAATTGAATTTTGCCTGGAACAGAGCAGGGAAATTTTTGCTCCACGGATAATAGCGGTCAGAACATTCTTTGAGAGATTTTGCATTTACACGGCGGTTGTCAGCGTCGGAGAAAAATCCGGTAATGCCGTCACCGAAATATTCCGCAAAACGTTTATAATATTCATCATAAACGAATTTGTGGAAAAGTTCTGAACTTTTTTCTTCTTCAAAAGCGGGGAAACCCCATGCGACTTCTGCAACTTCAAGTTTGCCGTCGGCATTGGGAATGAGGCGGAGCTGTTTCAAGGTCGGGTCGGCTTTTTCAATGCGTCCTGCGGCATCGCCGGGGGGGTAGTTGAAGCCGTCATTTATCCACAGCTGCATTTTGAGTTTGCGACATGCCTGAATAAAGCGTGCGGTGATATCAAACCAGTAGTCGGAAAGATAGAGATCTGCATCAAATCCGACAGGAGGTTTATTAAAAAGTACGATACCGCCGAAGCCGTCGTCTTTCATTTTCTGCATGGCTTCAAATACAGCTTCTTCGGTGTATGCCGCAGGGTCGGTTGTTGTCAGAAAGTAAAAAGGTATCGGGCGGTAGTTGTCAAGTTGTTTTGTGTAATTCATTTCTTAAACCAATGTTATATTTTCAGGTATTTTAATTTCAGGTTTGTTTGCGTTTTTGCTGTTTTCAATTTCTATTATGCCGTGCGGTGTCGGAATGGTGCATTTGTAATATTCAAGGTCGGCAAGCACCGGTGAAAGAGAAATCTTTTTGCATCCGGGTTCAAGGATTTTGAAGTTGGTAAGATTGCGGAGGAGTATTGCCGCAGGGCCTGACGCCCAGCCGTGGCAGAGGCTGTGACGGAGACTTTTGTAGCAGAATTTTCCGAAATCGGCGTGGATATCATTTTTGCCTGCAACAGGCAGAGAGTCTATGCCGAAAGAATTTTTCGTCCACTCGTAATCAAAATCTTCCCAGAACGTCGTTGCTCCGAAATTGAGCATCGCACCGAAATATTTGCGCATCAAATTCAATGTTCCCGGTAAATCATTTGCTTTGCATCTTGCCTCCATGATATAATAACTCATAAAGGTACTGACATCATATTCAGGATTTACACTCAAAATATTGCGGTTTACTTCAACTGCATCGGCTAATCCGGCGGCAACGAGCAGTGCGTTGGGGCTTTTGCTCGGTGTTGACGGAGCGGGAAATTTTTTCAGCAGAGCCAGAGCCTGACTGCATGTTTTGAACAAATCTTCATCTTTGAGAGCAAATGAAATTTTGCATGCAGCATCAAAAGCCATCGTCAGCAATGCCTGCAATCCCGCATGAACGGCGGCGTCATCTTCTTTTGTCGGCCAGTCGATAAAGCGTAAATCAGGCATATTTTCTCCGCCGTTGTCTCCGATATATGTTACCAGAAGTTCAATCAAACCTTTAAGATACAGATGCTGTTCTTTGAGATAGTTGAAATTTCCCTGATGGAGATAGTATTCCCATTGACAGATTATCCACCATAAGGAATATGAACTTATATCATTCATAACTGACGGCAGCGGTGTGCGGTCACGGAGAAAATCCATTGTTTCAGGCACGATTGAAGTATCACTGAAAATCATGTTGATAACATTTATTTCAGGATTCATATCACCCATCCATACCAGGCGGTCGCGTTTGATTCCGTCAAGGAGATAATCCTGCATACACATATGCACTGTATGTACTGATGTATCAAAAATGTTGTTCAAAAGCGTATCATTTGAAACAAAAGAACCTGCTTTTTCAATATCTCTGTAACGGGCAGCGGCAAGGATATTTACGATTTGCAAATCATCAAGAGCGTCAATGCAGACAAAACGGAACCCTGTATTGCCGTATTCTACAATTCCCATGGCAGGAACAGATAATTCAGTATCATGTATGGCGTGAGACTGATTGGGCATACCGGTTGCTTCAGAGACGGATTCTCCGAAGCGGATACGGATTCTGCCTGCTTTTTTGCCGGAAACAATGCGGATACCGCCGGAAAGTTCTTTGCCGAAGTCAAGCACAATACTTGAATTTACGGGAAAAACTCTGTAATCATCAACAGTCAGGATTTCACGGGGCTGCAGCCATGTCCTGCCGATGAAAAAGCTGCTGTCGGCAACTTTTTCGGCGGCAATGACATTAAAACAAGGCACGAATTCAGTAATTCTTTTATCAATTTTCCCATTGAAAAGAGACATTTTACTTCCTTACGTCGTTTTTGATTTTTGCGCTCCACGGACGGTAGGTTGATTTCTGCCATATTTTGTCGGGAGAATCAAATTTTTCTGCGGACATAACTCTGACTGCATAGGGTTCAAGTTTGAGTTCAAATGCACCGTTATTGACTTTGACGGGATTTGAGTCAAAAATGACATTAAGCTGTTTTTCGGTAAAGTTGGTGAATTTTGCTGTAATGTTTTCGCCTGATTCATTGGCAAGGATGTAGTAGAGTTTACCGTCAAGATTTTTGACCATCATATTGACTTTTTTGTTATCACATTTGACAGCTGGGTTTTTGACGGTTCTTGCAGTGATAACGGGAGTGAGATATTTGAGTTCCAGAGTGGTTTTGCGTACTGCATCCCAAAATTCATCGGGTACATAGACAGTATAACCGAGATAGTGGAACTGAATACCTGTTGCGCCGTGAAGAATTGAGTTGTAAACGGCAAAACGGGTCTGCGGATAATCAGGATAGGTCTTGCGCATAGCTTCGTCTGCCGGCTGGAATTTGGCAGGACGGCGCATGTGGGCCCATGAAAATCCCTGAACAATCATCCAGACGGGTTTGCGGTATTTGACAGCCTGCATACTGCGGTCGGTGTGTTTGCCGATGACGGTCAGAGTGCGGTCGCCCAAATCAACGCCGTGAGGTGCGCCGATAGGATAGATATCCACGCCGAAAACGTCGCATGTGTCATTGGCATAAGCTTGATGTTCGGCAACGGTACCGACGGGAGCTTCATTGTACCACAAGGGGTGATAGGGGTCGTTGTCTTTTGCCCAGTGGTAAAATTCGGAAATAGTTTCCACGGTGTAGCCCTGAATCATAGCTTCATCGGGACCGAAATAACCGAACAATGCGGGATGTTTCTGATATTTTTTGATGAGATTTACCCATTTGTTTTTGAATGCGGCACGCTGTTTGTCGTTCATAGTAACAGAATATTTGTGCGGCAGTTCAACGATACCCCAGAGACCGTGTTTATGCACCATGTCCAAAAGCGGGAAACGGTCGGAATTTTTGCTCTGCGGGTGATTATGATGCAGGAAGATAACATTGAAACCTGCTTCTTTGAGAAATTCCAAATCTTCATCAATATCGCCGCGGTTGGTGTACCACCAGTTGCCGATGTGGAAGAAAGGTTTGCCGTTGACGAGAGTTACACCGTCATCACGGAAAGTGACTTCCACGGGATTGGGTGCGTAATTATGAATGTTTTTCTTTTCGGTTTCAACGACTTTACCGGCTGCATCTTTTACTGTCATTACGAGTTCAAAGAATTTGCCCTGTGCGGGAACGGGAAGAGCAAAACGGTTGTCAGCAGCGGTACATTTTTTAGTAAAAACTGCTTTGCCGTTGTCATTGAGAACGAGTTCAGCGGTAAGATTTTTTTCTTTGAAGTCAATAGCTCCTGTGATTTTTTCTGCTTTATTGGTGCTGAAAACGCCGTCGCGGAAGTTGAAGGGCTGGTCAAGCAGAATTTCTGCGAGTTTGACCACGGGGGTGAACTCTTCAAGTTTGAAATTGTTGATTTGAACTCTGGCAGGGCCTCTGGCTTCAATGGCGAACATTACATCTTTGCAGTTGCGGGGCGGACGGAATTCAACATATTTTTTCTGAGTTCTGCCGTCAAGACCGACCTGCCATTTTTCTGTTCCTGCCATCGGAACCTGATTGCGGGCGATGGGGTACATGCGTACATCGTGTTCAATAGAGGCTTTGCCTTCGCCGCGGAAAGAGTAAACATCATAGCTCAAGCGGTAATGTTTGAGAGGTGCAACTTCAACAGGAGCGGAGAAGAAGCGAACGATTTTACCGGTTTCTTTTGCTTCGAGTTCAACGGCAAATTTGCCGTCTTTGTTTTTGGCGATTTTGCCTGTATTGTTGAGGTCCCAGCCGACAACACCGTCGTCAAGGTCAGCGTTGAAAAAGGTTGCAGGATTATCGTTTTGGAAAAGAGTAAGTTCTTTCAATTCAAATGCTCCTTCGGGAGTGTCTTTGGTTGAGAGTCTGAATTTAGCATAGACATTGGATGCGATTTTTTTCGGGAATTTAATTGCTAAGAAGCGGGTTTCTTCTTTGCCGGTGCCGTTGAAACGGAGGGCTTTGTTCTGCCAGACGCCTTTGGTATTGTTTTCGACATAGAAGAAAACGGAAGTACCTTTAGCGGCTTTGGCGGTGACTTTCATAACATAAAAGACTTTGTCTTTAATGGGCAGACCGCTGATGCCGAAAGTGGTTTTGTTTTTGAATTTTGCAGAGATGGTATTTTGGTTAAACTTGGCATCTTTTGACAAATTCCACATGTCGTGATTGTCCGCAGCAAGCAGGTCAATGCCGCTTCTGCCGCAATTATTGAGCTTTATTGCGTTGTCTTTGCCGGCGACTTCTTCAAGGCGGAAATCGAAGAAATGGACTTTTGCCTGGTCTTTGGCTTCGACATTGATAACGATATTTTTTGCACCGGAAGGAACTTCGAATTCGTTTTCAAATTTGAGTGTATTGCCGTGGTGTTTGGTTATCCATTTGTCAGTACCTTTGATTGCTTTGTTGCTGACAGAGGGATAAACACGGAAGTCGTGTTCGAGGGTTTTTCTGCCGAAACCTGAGGCACAATCGTTGGAATAAGTAAGTTTGTAAGTTTTTCCGGCGGTAACGGGAATAGAGACAGATTTGACTTTAACAACAGACTTGGGAGCTTCAGCGAAAAGTTCAAGGACATCGGCATTTGAAGCGTTTTTGGTAACTTTGGCACCTTTGCCGAGATACCATGCGGCACTGTTTGCTGAAAAATCGCCGTTGACGATCAAACTGTCAGAGGGAGCTTCAAGGAGTTTGAGGGATTTGATTTCAAAAAATCCTGCACCGTCTTTGCATTTTGGTTCAAAACGGACATAAACATTTCCCTTGAAAGGTTTTACAAACCTGAACGGGAGGTAGTAATCTTTTTCAATGCCGCTGCCTTTGTCGTTGGCAGCAGCATTCTGCCAGACGCCTTTGGTATTATTCTGAACGTAAAAGCGCATGGTTGCGCCTTTGGAGAGAGTACCTTTGACGGCGATGACATAGAATTTATTTTGTTCAATTTTGAGCTGATTAACACTGAAGTGGGTCTTTTTGTCAAAATTGACTTTAAGAGCCGCTCCGTCAGCAGGAACGGTAAGTTTTGAATCTGCGAATTTCCAGTTTTTCTGATTGGCGGCAGTGAAAAGCTCAGTTGCAAAAGCAAATACCGCCATAAACAAAACACACAAGGCAATAAATTTTTTCATGTTATATTAAAATCCTTTCAAAATCAATAATTATCCATCCAAGCTTTTACCCAAGGCCATTGATTGTTATGCGACCAGAAAGAAGCTTTTTTGTAGTTTGCTAAAAAATAGTCATGAGTCATCGTTGTTTCAACATGTCCATCTGCATACAAAATAGTTGATTTATTACTGTGCGGATAATAGAAATACGGACTTTCCGATTCGTCAATAGTGCCACCCTGATAATTTGTAGCAAGAATTGATGCTTCAAAAACATGACGCACTACACTCGGACTTTTTCTGAATTTAGTAGGTCTTGCATAAATTTTTCCTTTTAAGTGAGAATAGGCAGCAGATCTCGGATCGGAACCGGCTCCGTCAAGTGCGGAATTAGTACCCATAGAATGACGATATCCGCCGCGCATGGTATTCCAACCAGGCATTTTACCTAATTTGGCAATTATAGCCGGACATCCGTAATTTCTGTTTGCTGTGGTCAGCCAGCCGTCACTGCCGACTTTTACATCAATATAAGGAGCAATAATAATTGTCCAATAATTTGTTGTTTTATCCTCGTCTGCTTTTCTCCATTTTGGGAAACAATCATCTGAATCATTCGCATACAGCTGCATACCGATACCGACAGTTTTAAAGTTATTGGTGCAGCTTGAGTGATATGCTTTTTGACGAGCCTGCTGCAAAGCAGGTAGGAGCATACCTGCAAGAATTGCAATGATAGCGATTACCACCAGCAATTCAATGAGTGTGAATGTTTTTTTCATATTTTATCCTTTCTGTTAAGGTTTAAGTTTTTGTGGGAAATTTTGGGATTTTGGGAAGGCTTGGGAAGTTTGTTCACTCCTCTCAAAAATCTCAATATTCTCATTCCTTTTTACTTTCTTTTTGCTAAAAGAAAGTAACAAAGAAAAA
>JAZOSO010000050.1:0-5546 GCA_045657185.1 Victivallaceae bacterium
TTCACCGCGATTAGCCACAATTGGGGTATTGCCGTTCATTGCTATCGCAATTCACTATACCCCAAACCCCTTAATTTTTATTCTCAAAAAAATAATTCCATTATCTCCCCTCAAAGGGAACAGAGCGTTTCCCATTCAGATAAAACAGCTGTTTTTCAGGGGGAGGAGTGACTCTATCCCCCCCCCTGTACAGCCGATTATAATATGCGCTATGTAAATTGACGCAAGAGACATCACCTCCTGCAAAAACATACGAAATTCAGCTGTCTTCCGATTGCGGCAGCAGAGCCTTAAACGAAAGAGTTTATATAGGTAATATGAAACTCAAATTTGCATTGACTGTCTGCAAGTGAACGGATGAGAATATTTTCAATCTCTTTTTCCTGCATGAGATACTTGCGGGGAGTGAGCAAATGAAAATAAAAATGCAGAACATCATCTTCTTTGACCAGTTTGAAATCATAAAGTTTAAAAAGGTCGTCAATATCAAGTAATTTATTTTCAAGACGGACGCGCCATTCCTTACTTTCCGGATTATCTGTATCAAACGGGTCGCAATGCAGAACAAGAGTGACCGGCAGCTGCTGAGCAAGTTTTGTTTCCGCCTGCTCAAGTATGTCATGTGCCTCCGAACTGCTGTGCAGACTTGACATTTCAGCATGTGCAGTAGCAAAATAACGGTTATGACCGTAACTGTGAATGATTATATCATGCACACCTTTGATATCGGGATTTGAAAGCAGAATTCTTTTGATATTATTTACAAGTTCACGGTCCGGGCAACCGCCCATAAGCGGTTCAACCGTCTCCTTTATCAGCCCGAAACCGCCTTTAAGAATAATAAACGCCACCAGCAAACCTGCCCATCCGTCAAGATGCCAGCCCCACAAATAATCAACGCCGACGGAAACAAGCACAAGTACAGTACCGAGCGTATCGCTCAAACTGTCAAGCGACGCCCCCTGCAGCGCAAGCGAATTTATCTTTTTGCCGACATAACGGAAGTAAAAAAACAATCCGACTTTAAAAAATACAGTAAGCAGAATAAACACTGTCTGAACAAGACTCAATGAAACCTGTGACGGATTGAGAATTTTTTCAACCGCACTTTTTCCGAAGTCAAGTCCGATAGCAGTAACGATAACTGCAACTATCAATGCGGCAATATCTTCCATTCTGCCGTGACCGAAAGGATGTTCATCATCTGCAGGTTTTGAGGCGATATTGAATCCGGCAAGCGAAACACCGGAACTTGCCGCATCAGTAAGGTTATTTACCGCATCAGCAGCAAGAGCGACACTTTTAGCTGAAATACCGATAACTATTTTGATACCGAAAAGCAAAAGATTGACTGCAATACCGACGATTGAGGCAATTTTCCCCTGTTTCAATCTGCTTACTTCAAGATTTTTGACTTCTTCGTTCATTTTATAACCTCCAGCAGCACAACGGCAGTTGCAGCTATACCTTCTTCTCTGCCGCAGAAACCGAGTTTTTCAGTTGTTGTGCCTTTTATTGAAATCTGACTTATATCACATTTGAAAGCTGCGGCAATGTTGCGCCGCATTTCCTCTGTATAAGGTGCAATTTTCGGTTTCTGAGCAATAACGGTTATATCGGCATTGCAGAGATTGATATTTGCAAACACATCAAGCGCAAGGACTTTCTCCAACAGTTTCATACTGTCTGCACCTTTGTAAGCATTATCAGTATCAGGAAAAAGTTTACCGATATCACCGAGTGACAAGGCTCCGAGCAGAGCGTCCATCAATGCATGAACAAGCACATCTGCGTCGCTGTGGCCTGCAAGTCCTTTTGAATGGGGAATTTTCACTCCGCCGAGAATAAGGTCTCGATTGTCGGCAAAAGCGTGAACATCCGTTCCCTGTCCTATTCTGAACATAATAAATCTCCGATTTTAAATTTAATTTCTCTTGAAAAATATAACATTGAGATATACATTATCATAAAGAGAGATAATTTCAACAGGAGTTACATAAAAAATGACAAAAGTACGCTTTAAAATGCACGAAAACGCCAAAGACCTCGTCCCTGCCAAAGCTCATCATGACGATGCCGCATACGATTTGCGTTCCCGTGTCGATATGATATTGCCCGTCCGCCGTTCAACAATCGTGCCGACAGGACTTTTCCTTGAACTGCCATACGGTTTTGAAGCGCAAATCCGCCCCCGCAGCGGTCTTGCCGCCAAATTTGATTTGATGCTGACCAATTCCCCCGGAACCATTGACGCCGGATACAGAGGCGAAGTCGGAGTTATCATGTACAACGGAGGCACCGAAGAGTTCAAAATCAACCGCGGCGACCGTATTGCACAGATGGTTATTTGCGAACTGCCGGAAATTGAACTTTGCGAAGCAGAAACACTCAGCGACACCAACCGCGGTGAAGGCGGGTTCGGAAGCACAGGAAAAAAATGAAAAAAATTACACTTTTTATATTTGCAATTATCACTTCGGCAATACTTTGCGGCTGTATGGATGAAGGAGAAGTTCCGCCCCTGTCACTGGAGCGCACCAATTTGATACAGCGGCTTTTCACCAGTCTGGAAAAAGGCGACAAAGCCGCCGCTGTCACCCAGGCGGAGAAATTGCAGACAATGCTGCCGGACAATGCTTATTGCGCACAGGTACTTGAAACTTTAACTGCCAACACCTACATTGTCCATGCGCAGAAAGCCATTGACGACGGTCACGAAGCACTGGCATTGGAAATATTGAACAAAGGCCTCCGCAAACATCCGATGAACCGTATTCTGATAAATCAATATAATCAACTCAAACTTGTCTGTGATATTGAAACTTCACTTAAAAAAGGGAATTTCAAAGCTATCCCCCGCGACTTGTATTCCGTTCCCGTTTACGGTATGCGTCTCATCAAAAAAATGCAGTCGAAAAATATTCCCATTGAACGGAAGGATTAAAACAAACAGATTATGAAAAAAATTTTTTGCATAACACTGTTTTTTGTCTGTCTGTGGGGAAGTACTCAAACCCGAAAGGTGAATGAAACCGCACGCCGTGAAGAGAAACTTGCTCTTTCTCTCGATAAATGTCCCGCTGTCGCCGCAGAATTCGGCACACATAAAATTACTAAAAAAGAGCTGATAAAACTTGTAATTGCCAAACATCCTGATTTTGAGGATTATTCTTTTGAAGAACTTGAAGATGCAGTTCAGCAAGTCATTGATGAGAAAATTTATTTCACCGTTTTATCCGATTTTCTTACCCGTGAAGGATTTGCCCCGTCATATCAGCGGACCTTGAAATATCTGCAAAATTCAATCAAATATTTTCCGCTTGAAATGCGCAAGCGTAAGTTCAAAAACAGTGCAGTTCAATCACTTGCCGCTGAACCGGAACGACAGTTGACCGTCGCTCTGCAAAGCTATCTCAAAAAGAAAAATCCTGCTCAAATCACAGTTTCCGATGAAGATGTTGAATTTTTTTACCGTGTCAATCAGAATATTTTCACCCGTGACGCACAGCTCAATATTGCATTTATCGCTGTTGACAAAAAACGCCCCGATGCAAAAAAAGTCATAAATGATGCTCATTCAATGCTGATGCAGGGTGTGCGTTTCGGCAAAATTGCTGATGATATAAATAAAAAACTGCCGAAAGAACTTTTTGACACAAATAAATTCCCCTCTGAAATCGCTGCTCATGCCGCTAAATTGCCGCTTAATGAGCCATCTGAAGTGCTGGAGTTTCCCAACTATTACGCAATTATTCAAATCACGCACAAACAACAGATGCAATATATACCGCTCAAAGAGGCAAGTTTTTTCATTCGCACCGAACTTGAAAGCCGCAAAAGCGGCAAATACCTTGAAACTCTGCTGTATCAACTGCTCGAAAAAATTGAAATAAAACGTTACATCTGACAAACAAAATTTATTTTACCGCTTGATAAATTAATCAATGCTGTCCTTAAGTCTTCAGCAGCGGCAGTCGGAAGTTCACCCGTTATGGTGATTTCAGAAGTGAAATTTTCCTCAAGAATATTAAATCCGTATTCAGCTGTTTTGCGTTTGATAATCTCATAAAGCGGATACGGCACAGAAAAACTGAGCTTGGTCATAGGAATAAGTTCAACTGTTTCAACATCCGCCAGAGCGGCTTGAGCGGCCTCGGTATAAGCATGAACGAGACCGCCGGTTCCGAGTTTTGTACCGCCGAACCAGCGGGCGACTGTTATCATAAAATTGGTAATGCCGCTGCCTTTGAGAACTGCAAGAACCGGACGCCCCGCAGTTCCCGCAGGTTCACCGTCATCTGAACAGCCGAGAATATTCTGCTGCGGACCGACTGCAAAAGCGTAAACTATATGCCCGCCATTATCATAAGTCTGTTTGCGGAACTGCCATAACTCTTTAGCTTCATCCGCACTTGAAACGGGAAATGCCTCTCCGAGAAAGCGGGAGTTTTTTGCCCAAGTTTCGGCTTTTGTACTGTTTTTGAGAATAAGCATTATTTTATAACACAGAGAACCAGACCTGCCAAAATCATAAACAATGCGATTTTGCGGGTCAAGGTAATTTTTTCTTTAAGGAAATACCAGCCGAGAAATGCACTCAAAGGCAGACTCAGCTGACGGAACGCCTGCACAAAACTTACATTTGTTACCTGGCTCATAGCGATAAGCACCAGCAAATATGCCCCTGCCGCAAAAAAACCGGCAAGATAAGGATGATAAGATTTTGCAAGAGAAATAAAAGTTTCTTTATCCTTTTTTACAAACATAGTAACAAACGCCATGCCGAGCAGCGATATTGTAGCTGACACTTCACGCATACAGGAATATGTTCCCGCCGCCAGAAATTTATTTGTTCCTTCCGCAAATTTCATCATCTCATTGATGCCGAAACTGTCTGAAATCGTATAACCTGTCGTCCCGATTGCCGCAAGCAGAATACCGGGAAGAGCTTTGCGTACAAAAGATTTTTTTTCCTGCGCAGTCATACGGCTTTTGCTGTTGGAAAAAGCCATTACCATACAACCGCTGAAAATAATAATCATTCCCGCCCAGGTCAACCAGCTTAAACTTTTCCCCCATGAAAACGCCGAAGTCACTGCCAGAGTGAAAAATACCGGCAGCGCTCTCGCCATCGGATAAGCCAGCGAAATATCAGAATACTTGTAAGCATACATAAGCCCGATATCACATATAACCCCGCTCAAACCGCCGATAATTGCAAACTTGAATATGTCAAACGGCACTTTGAAAAGCAATCCCGAACATAACGCAATCGGAAAAACCACAATCAAAATAGAAAACGAAAATATCCCGAAAAACGCAAACGACGGTTTGCCGCTGCTTTTGCTCAGGAAATGCCACAAACTGTGCATGGCTATTGACGCCGCAATCAAAATAAACGCAAGAAATGTCATTTTTTATCCCTTTTCAATATAAAAATAAATCTTGTTTAATATACTTCAAAAAGATAAAATTGCAACAGTTGATACAGAAAAACAAAATGCAATTTGGGAATAATAGATATATTTTCTTTTTTTTAGCCATAG
>JAZOSO010000051.1:0-1731 GCA_045657185.1 Victivallaceae bacterium
TGCGCCGGAATTGAGTAAACTTTTTCGCCGAAAGCCATACCTTTCTGACCGTCAAATGTAACGATATCGCCGTCAAAAGTCATATTTTTGCCATTGACATTCAGCGTCTGTTTTTTGCTGAAGTCAAGCGACAAGGCAGCATCTTTTGCCATCACTGAAAAAGACGCAAGAAGTGCGCAAATTATTGTTGAAAACTTCATTTTTACCTCAACTGTTATTTATTTAATTTTGCAATATCAGCAGCAGAAAGTGCTTCATTGTAAACCCGGAGCTGTTTCATGAAACAGTCATTGTCCCAGACGGGAGTGACAAAATATTGGTCTCTGAAAGGTCCGATTGAGAGGTTGCCGATATTTTTTGTAATGACCTGAATGGGTTGTTTCATCTCTTTGACGAGCTTGCCGTCGAGGTAGAAACAGATTTTTTCGCCGTCCCAGGTTACTGCTGACTGGTGGATTTTGTTGGCAGTAAGTTTTACTTTTTTATCTGCAAAAACAGGATTGCCGAAGCGGAGCTGAATTACAGGATTGCCGTGAAATGTGAAAAAAGCGATTTGTTTGGGACCGTCAAGACGCAGACAGACGAGGGGGCGTGCGGCACTTTTGGAATTTTTGGTATTTATTGCATAATCAAAAACGATTGTACCTTTTTCTCCGACGAGAGTTTGAGCTGGAATTACAAAAGGCTTTTCGCCGAAAGCCATCATTTTCTGACCGGCAATCTCTTTGATTTCTCCGTCAAATTTAATGTTTTTGCCTGCGACGGTGATATCTTTTTGTGCATCGGCAACAATATCAAGAGTGGGAGTTGCCGCAAAAGCTGAAACTGCGCAAAACGCAGACACTGCAAGTATCTGAGTAATTTTTTTCATAATGTTTTGTATCCTTGTCTATTAATATTGCGGAGACCAGAAATTAGAATAAGCTTTGAGGTCATTGTAGGGATTGACAGAAGAAGTGTAATCTTTCGGCTCTGCTTTGCAGGTTGTTTTGATAGAGTTTGCATGACCGTCAAAAAAGACACACATGATTGCCCCGTCATGGCGTGCGGCAATAGTTCCGATACCGTTTGATGAGTTGACTGCTCCGTATGCATTAGCTGCGAAATAATAACCTGTGTTTTTTCCTGCTGTTGCGGCATCAGCAACAAGCATAGTCTTTGAAGCTGAAATTATTCTTGATCTTTTGGTCAATGGCTTTGTTTTATCGTTGAATGCACTTACAACTCCGCGGTTATAGCCGTAGCCGACTTCATAAGTGTAAGTTTTTCCCAAATCGCCGCTGACACGATAATCTGTTAAATATGACTGATTACTCAAAGGACAATATACTTCTTTGCCCTGAATCAAGCCGTCAAGAAAAAGAACACCTGCCCATGAAATATCTTTGTTTTCTTTATTTTTTCCGATATGATAAATAATTCTGTCATCGTTTGCATCAGAATACATATTTAAAGCAAGACCGACTTGTCTGCCGTTTGACATACATTTTGCATTTTTTGCTCTTGCTCTGGCTTTACCCAAAGCCGGGAGCAGCATTCCGGCAAGAATGGCGATAATAGCGATGACTACAAGCAATTCAATAAGAGTGAAGCAACTTCCGATAGTGTGTATTCTGTCATGTTGTTTGAACTTGTTTTTCATTTCTTATCCTTTCTGTTAAGAGGTGGTAATTTATGTTTTTTTCTGATACGTCATACTTCATTCATTTACTTTCTTTTTGCAAAAAGAAA
>JAZOSO010000052.1:0-4481 GCA_045657185.1 Victivallaceae bacterium
CAAAGACAATTTTATCGCAGAAAACCGCCCTTGTGAAAATGCCGTCTTTGACAATGTTTCAATAGATGAAATTGTGACAAAAGCAGAATTACAACTGCTGCTTGACCTGAAAAGTCCGCTTTTTCACACCCATACCGCCGCAGACATCACCGATTTGAAAATCTCTGAACAAATGTTATACACCGCAGGCAACGGTATTGAGATTTCAGCGGACGGCGTAATCAGCTGTACCGTTGGGGATGGCGGTGGTGAGGGAGATTTTATCACACAGGAAGAATTAAACGAGATTGTCGGCGATATCAATTCAATTCTTGATGAAATCAACGGGGAGGTTATCTAATGGGTACTACTATTGAAAAACTGCAAGCCATTAAGTCCAGCAAGAACGCTATCCGGGACAAATTCAATCTCGGAGACATTCCCTTTTCGCAGTATGCAGAGAATATCAATACTGCGCCCGGCGGGATTGTTGTCCCCGGAAATTTCAACCCCGCAAGTACCGCTGACGTTTGGGAGACTAAGCAATTTTTCAACTGCCGCGGCGAACTGCAAACGGGCGTTTTTATTGACGGCGCGCTTAAAAGTGTCTATATGGCAAACGTGAACGGCAAACTTCCTGAAAAGTATTATTTTCTCTGGGGCTGGTACAGGTCGCCCGATGATGATAATCTTGATTACAGCCCTTATGTCCGAGTGGTGTCGATGCCTGACGGAGATAGAACTTTTTTAGTTGAGCGAAAAAGTGACGGGAACTCTTTTTGGTGGGAATTGTATGATGCAAATGTCGGTACTGTTTTTTTCAGGTCAAAAGCAAGGTCTGCTTCACATGAAATCTGGGAAATAACAAATGATGAAGACTGGGAAGGTGTCCCCGATGATTTGCAAGGTGTCACTGCCTATTTTCAGCCTTCCGCCGGTATTTCTTACGCTCCGCCATCCGCTTTCTACCTCTGCGGGTATGTCAATCGGACTTATCAGACTAACGAGTTCAGAGTGTCGGGGTTGCCGACTGACATCTTCAAGGATTTGTCAGACTGGGAGGGGAATTTGTTTCCTGAACAGTTCCGTACAGGCAATCCGAACGGCACTTTTGCTCCTTACTACAAAGAGGGCGAACTGTCAAACTGGCGTTGGCGGAATGAGAATGGCGTTGAAGCGTTTTTTAACGGAATGAATATGGCTTGGGTCTTTGCGCCGTTTTACGAAAATGACGAGTATTATATCAGCAGTTATCCCGTGTATGCTTCAGCAAGTTATGAAAACACTGTGCCGATTTGGGACAGTTCTCTGCAATGGACTGACAACAGCGGTAATACGGTAAGTTTTGATATTGCCGAAGTCGTGCAGCCTCCCGTTGAAAAATACTGGGAGGGGTACAAACTTGAAGCTGACGAAAACGGCAAGTACAATTTTGCAAGCGAAAAAACAAAGCTGACCTATGGCGATTATATGCCCGTTGCAGGTCGTATTTATGATGCGGCGGCAACTGTTGAAATCACCAACGCCGATTTGACCGAAGATGCGCTTTGGGCGTGTCCGAGAAATATGACGAGTGCCGAGAATGATGAGTGGGTGATATCTGCAAGCAGTGAGTACGCAAGTCAATATAGCGGTACTTCTTACGCTTATTTTGCTTTTGACGGCAATAATGGAAGCGGTTGGCAGTCGGACTATGTTACAAGCAGTTGGTTGCAATGGCAGAATAAAAAGCGAGCGGTTGTTATTAAACAAATATCGTTTTACCTCAATGACCAAAACGATTTGAATACTACATCGTATTTACAGGGCAGTGATGACGGCGCAACATGGACTGATATCGTCAGAGGTCAAGTCGGTTATCCGAATACGGAAAATGGCGAAGGTACTGTGGAATGGGTTGACGGGTTGACTAAGGTAACTCGATACTTTAAAGGCAGTGCGCCGTGCTATAAATACTGGAGATTGGGGCGTGATACCAGCTCAAATAACCACATGAATATCCGCGGAATTGAAGCCTATTCCCAACTCCCCCGCGAAGTGCCGAAATAAAATGAAGAATGAAAAATGAAGAATTAAAAATGAAAAATGCCACCTCAATTCTTCATTCTTAATTTTTAATTCTTAATTTCCTGAAAGGAGCAAGATGAATTTGATGCAAGTTAAAAAACTGCGTGAGAAGTGCCACGCTCTCAAGTTTGAGGGCGTGGAGGTCTTGGAACGCTTCACCGATAACGAACTCCGTATAATTTGCAACGGTATCGGTCCTGAATGGCTTCCGACAAAATACCGCAAAATCTTGAGCTGGATTTATAAATATCTTGAGGCAACGGCATTTTTGCACGATGCGGAGTTTGAAGCGCAAATCGGTTTTTACAAAGCTAATTCGCATTTTTTCGGCAACGGCAATATCGAAGTCCGAGCAAGGTTCAAATGGTACGACTTGCGCCGTTACATCGGCTTCCGCCGTGTCCGACAGTTCTATTGGATATTGGAAACGCTGGGCAGTAAAGCCTATAAAGAGGCAGAAAATAAAAACAATAACAAAAAAGGAGGTAAAAATGACTGAAGTATTGACAAATGAAATCTCGGTCATGGCAGGTATGATTGGCATTTTGTTGTCACTTCTGTTGGGTATCATCATTTACGAATTGCGGGCTTTGCGGAAAGACTTGAAAGAGTATGTTCCTGAAAAGTTCTGCTCCGTAAAAATGAATGAACACGAAAGACGAATTAAAAAACTTGAAAGGAATAAAAAAGTATGCTGAAAATTTATTTTACAGCTTTATTTGCCGCCGCCCTCTGCGGCTGCGGTCATAATATCAATGTTCAGGGCTTCGGCATTGCCTGTCCCTACGGTGCAATGGGTTACGGAACTTTCAGTTGTGTCAGAGACAATGTAACTGTCAAAGCGACCGAAAAGACCACCAAAGACGGCATTGAGACCGTCAACGAGTTCACCGTCGGCAAGCAGATTACCGGTTACGATGTTGAACTTGAAATTAAAAAAAAGTAATATTTTTCAATTAAGCCCTGTTTTTTCGGGGCTTTTTTATTTTTCAACCTTGAATTTTTATTTTTCGATGCTATATTAAAGAAGATAAGCCGGATTAGCTCAGTGGTAGAGCAGTTGACTTGTAATCATCAGGTCGTCAGTTCAAGTCTGACATCCGGCTCCATTTTTTTGCCTTTATCTCATTTTACATATCTCCAAAGAGAAACAGTTTTTTATTACATCTCATTTTCCTTGAAGTTCTCCACTTGTCCCATAATTTGCCGGAACACAATGGGGCTGTATTGGGGCGGATAACCATTTTTGATAAGGCAGATTTTTATATCTTGTTTCAGCTTGTCACGGACACGCTGATTATTGAGCCAGTCGGAAAATGCCGATTTGGTGTCAATGATTTCTTTGATCTTTTTAGCAAGTGATTTGCACTTGTCGTTTCCGTACTTACCGTCTGTACCGTATTCAAAGTTATGCTCATTGCGCAAGTGGATCAAGATGTCATAGAAGGCTTTTTCCTCAAAAGTCAGCCCCATTTGACGGAAACTCTCACGATCAGCATTTAATCCGGCAAGGATATCCAATGCCTGGTCGGTTGCATTTTGAATGATCTTACTTGATGCTTCTTCCTGGGTTTCGCCAGCTTCCTCCAGATCAAGATGCTTGCGGCGTTCGTGATATTGCTGAATAGTTTTTTCCAAAAGTTCCTGATACTTCTGAGCCGCAATAGCATTGGTCTTAGAATATTCCACAATGCGTTTGCGGAGCATTTTGACCAAAAGTTCAAGTTTTGTCGCTGGCATCGGAATATCAGCAAGGATTTCTTCAAACTTGGGATCAAAGATGTCCTCTGTTTCACCGACCGCCAAGATACTTTCAACCTGACTGTATTTCAGAGCCTCTTCTACCATTTTTGCGACAGCACGATTCATGCTTTCTGTATCAAGTTCCACAATGCCGCCCATTTTGCGGACAAATCCGGCTATTGACATAAAACATTGTGCCAATGTAAACTCTTCTTCAGCCAAAATATTTGACGGCTGGCAAATGTCGTAAGCGGTTCGCATCCGTTTTACGATTTTAAGAAAATATATCTTGAAATTTACCTGCCGGGACTTTTTACCATCATCCAAATTCAATACTTCAGAATTGTTAAAAACAAACTCCGCAGCAAGAGAAAGTTGTTTGTAACGCTCCACCGGGTCAGTATCTTCTTTGAGGAAACAGCTTAAATCAAATCCTGTGAAAAGTTGCCTCAAAATGGCAAGATGCTCTTTGAAAACATCATACGCCTGCGCAACGTCATCTTCGGTCGGAGCAAGGATTTCTCCGCCGCCTCCGTAAGTTTTCATGGCTTCAAGCATATTATCCCGAATGCCGATATAGTCAATGATCAGACCGAAATCCTTGCCCTGATCTTTGCGGTTGACTCGGCTGATCGTCTGGATAAGGGTATGTTTTTGAAGCGGCTTGTCATTGTAAAGATAAGTCAAACAGG
>JAZOSO010000053.1:0-5720 GCA_045657185.1 Victivallaceae bacterium
GACATCATCCGGCCGCTGACATTCTCGCGCCAGCGTCACATCGCACCGGGTCGTACCCGGCGCCGGGTGCAGGGGCGGCGTAAGCCCCTGCAAAAAAACGCAAGTTAAAGTTATCTCCCCATATTGGGAACAGTACATTAAACAAATACCCGAAGTCCGTCAAATACACTTTATTTCAGTTTGACGGCGCGATATATCAAAACCGGATGATGCGGTTCAAAATCAAGCGAAAAAGTATCAGAAAGAGCTTCATTCAATGTTGCCTGATACCAGTAACTCAACTTCAAATCTTTTATCGGGTATTTGAGATTTTCAGAGTTATGTATGACAAGCTCACTGTCAAGTGAAATAATGGAAATCTGTTCACCCTTTACAGCAGGAAATGTCCCGCCCTCAAAAATCACAAAAAATTCGCCGTGGTCGGTTATCATTTTTATATTCGGAAGTTCCTCCGCATAAAGAGCAAGCAATGAAAGATTGCCGAGAGTATGGTCTTCTCGTTTGCCCGTTGCCCCGAGAATTACGACATCCTTATAATTTTTTGAACGGCAATAGCGGAAAGCCTTGCTCAAATCGTTGCTTTCCTGCTCGGCAACATGGATAATTTTATCGGCAAATTTCTGTCTTAATTGAAATGCGAGACTGTCAAGGTCACCGACGATTGCGTCAGGTTCAAGTCCGAAACGGAGAAGTTTCTCCGCCGCACCGTCACAGCAGATAATGCGTTCCGCCTGTTTGAGTATCTTCATTGTGCGCGGAGTTGACGGAAAATCGCCGTCAGCAAGAATCACAGTTGAATATTTTTCAGTCATTTTTAACCTCATTTGCCCATTGAAAATAGAAAATTATTCCGTTGGCAAGCGCAATGCACCACATGAGCAGACTTGCAACTGCACCGCCTTCCGACATAAAAATTTTAAGCCACATAATAATTGAAGCGACATTGACGACTGTCCACAAAAACCACTGTTCAGCACATCTTTTGACCGTCATAATCATTGCAGCAACCGACAGAACCGTTGTCAAACTGTCAATCCCCGGCGTTCTGCCGCCGATGAATTTCAAAAGTGCGGCATAAACAATTATGCCCGCCGCAGATGCCGCAGCAAGTATCAGTCTGCCCTTTAAATTCAGTTTTGTTTTGTAAATCTCCTGCTGCTGATTCAGATGTTTTTTCCAGAAAAAAAGTCCGACAAACATCATCGGGAAATAATACCCCCAATTCAGCATGACTTCACCGAAAAGCTGATATTGATATGAAATAAGCCCGTAGCAGAAACTGTTTATTATTCCGAAAAAGTAACAGCTTACCTTGCCTTTGCCCGCCCACAATGCGTACCATGTACTTGTCAGTGCAGAGATGATGCCGAGCAAATTATCTTTCAGAACCAGAGACAGAATTATAATGGCAAGGCTGCAGAAAATCATCCAGCCGATTTCCCATTTTTTCCAACCGCTAAATTCAGATAAAACAAATTTTTTAATCTTTATAACATCCATAATTCACCTGTTTTGATTTGACATTTCATATAAAATACCATATTTCAGATAAAATTCCACAAGTTAAAGCGTTTTTTTTCAGTTTTTATCTTGAAAAATAACTAAAATGCAGTAAATTACATATATGTATTTAAAGTGTATTTTTTTCTCAACTTTTTAATAACATAACTGAAAGGTTACAAAAAATGGCTATTTCTCCGCTTCAGAAAGCCCGCAGTGCTTACGCACCCAAACTCCCCGTCGCCCTCCGCAAAGGCGCTCTCGTCAAAGTTGTTTCAGGTGAACCCACCACAGCTGTCAGCGATGTTGACAAAATCAAAGCTCTTTTCCCCTCAACTTTCGGCAGTCCCGTTCTGACTTTTGAACAGGGCGAAGGTGCAAAAGGCAACGCTATCAACGTCGGTGTTATTCTTTCCGGCGGTCAGGCTCCCGGCGGTCACAACGTTATCGCAGGTCTTTTTGACGGTATCAAATCAATCAATGCCGACAGCAAACTCTACGGCTTCCTCAAAGGACCCGACGGTCTGGTCAAAAACGAATTCATGGAACTTACCGCTGACATCATTGATGCCTACCGCAACACCGGCGGTTTTGACATGATCGGTTCAGGCCGTACCAAACTTGAAACTGAAGAACAGTTCAAAAAAGGCGCAGAAAACTGCAAAGCTCTCAACATCTCCGCTCTCGTTATCATCGGCGGTGACGACTCCAACACCAATGCATGTCTCCTCGCTGAATACTACAAAGGCAACAATATTCCCATTCAGGTCATCGGCTGCCCCAAAACCATTGACGGCGACCTCAAAAATGAATGGATTGAAACCAGTTTCGGTTTTGATACCGCATGCCGCGTTTACAGCGAACTTATCGGCAATATCGGCCGTGACGCCAACTCCGCTAAAAAATACTGGCACTTCATCAAACTGATGGGCCGTTCTGCTTCTCACATCGCTCTCGAATGCGCTCTCCAGACTCAGCCCAACGTCGCTATCATCTCCGAAGAAGTCGAAGCCAAGAAAATGACTCTCGGTGAAGTTGTCAACTCCATTGCCAAAGCTGTTATCGCACGTGCTGACAAAGGCTTGAACTTCGGTGTTGCCCTCATTCCCGAAGGCTTGATTGAATTCATCCCCGAAATCAAATCTCTTATCGCTGAACTCAACGACCTGCTCGCACAGGAAGCCGCAGAATTCGGCAAACTCAACGATGCTGATTCAAAAATCGCTTTTGTCGTCGGCAAACTCGGTGCAGAATCCAAAGCCGTCTTCACCTCACTTCCCAAAGGCATCCAGCTCCAGCTCTGCAATGACCGTGACCCCCACGGCAACGTTCAGGTTTCTCTCATCGAAACTGAAAAAATGCTTGCTGAAATGGTCAAAACCCAGCTCAAATCAATGCCTGAATTCAAAGGCAAATTCTCAACTCAGGTTCACTTCTTCGGTTACGAAGGCCGCTGTGCAGCTCCCTCCAACTTTGACGCTGACTACTGTTACAGCCTCGGTTTCAACGCCGCAGCTCTCATCGGCGCAGGCAAAACCGGTTACATGTCCAGCGTCCGCAACAATATCAAGAAATCTGATGAATGGATCGCCGGCGGTATTCCGATCACTATGATGATGAATATTGAACGCCGTCACGGCCACGACAAACCCGTTATCAAAAAAGCTCTCGTCGAACTCGACGGCAAACCCTTTGCTTACTTTGCCGCCAACCGCGACAAATGGGCTGTTGAAACCGCTTATGTCTATCCCGGTCCCATCCAGTATTTCGGTCCCTCCGAAGTCTGTGACCTCGTCAGCAAGACTTTGACCTGCGAAAAAGCATAACATTCAGGGTTGTCATCATGGCTGAAAATTCAATCGATGTCCGTTATGTGGCAGACTTGGCCCGACTCAAACTTGATGAGGGCCAAATTGAAAAATTGCAGAAAGATATGGAAGCCATCCTTTCATATATCAGCGAACTCAATGAACTTGATGTCAGCTCCATTGAGCCGACCGCACACGCCGCACCTTTGACCAATGTCATCCGCGAAGATGCCGTCGGCGAACCTTTCGGCCGTGTATTGCTTGACAATGCACCCGAACTCGTCAGGGAAGAAACAATCAAACTGCCGCGGGTACTCCCCGGTGAAGGGAGTAATTGATATGGATTTTCAGCATTCAACCATCCATGAACTGGCAGAACTTCTTGCTCAGGGCAAAACCTCTGCCGTTCAAATGCTTGATGATTTTCTCAGCCGCATTGACGCGCACGACAGCAAAATCGGTGCTTTTATCAGCATTGACCGCGACTCTGCACGCAAAGCCGCTGAAGAATCCGATGCACGCCGTGCCGCCGGCAAAGAATTGTCTCCCTATGACGGTATCCTTATCGGTATCAAGGACTGCATAAGTGTCAAAGGCGACCATATCGCCTCTGCATCTCAAATTCTTTCAAATGTCATATCTCCGTATGATTCAACCGTTGTTGAACGCTTGAAAGCCAAAGGTTTCATTCCTTTCGGCAGATTGAACATGGATGAGTTTGCCATGGGAAGTTCCTGTGAAAACAGCTCTTTCCTCAAAACTCACAATCCGTTCAATACCGATTGCGTTCCCGGCGGTTCTTCCGGCGGCTCTGCCGCCGCTGTTGCCGCAAGATTTGTTCCTGCCGCACTCGGTTCTGATACCGGCGGTTCAATCCGTCAGCCTGCCGCATTCTGCGGTATTGTCGGTGTCAAACCGACCTACGGATTAGTCTCCCGCAACGGTCTTGTGGCTTTTGCCTCCAGTCTTGACCAGATAGGTCCGATGACTCAGGATGTGGAAGACAGTGCAATCATTCTCGAATGTATCGCCGGCAACGACAAAATGGACTCAACCACTTTGCCGGTTGAACCCAAAGCATACGCCAACGCCGTCAAAAACGCTCCCGCTGATTTGAAAGGTGTCAAAATCGGTTTGCCCAAACAGTATTTTGAAGCCCCCGGCATGAGCGAAGGAATGAAAAAAGGCTGCAATGAAGCTATCGCCCTTTTGAAATCTCTCGGCGCAGAACTCGTTGAAGTTGACATGCCGCATACAAAATATGCAGTTGCAGTCTATTATATCATTGCTACTGCAGAGGCAAGTGCCAATCTCGCCCGCTTTGACGGCATCCGCTACGGCAAACGCGTTCCCGACAAAGACTTGCTTGAAACATATCTTGAAAGCCGCGGTCAGGGATTCGGTGAAGAAGTCCGCCGCCGTATTCTGCTCGGTACTTATGTTCTCTCAAGCGGTTATTATGATGCTTATTATCTGAAAGCTCAGAAAGTCCGTACGCTCATCCGTCAGGACTTTGCCGAAGCCGCAAAGAAATGCGATGTCATCTTTACCCCTGTAACACCTGACGTTGCATTCAAATTCGGTGCAAAGAGTGACCCTCTGAGCATGTATCTGTCGGATATTTTCACCATTGCATTGAACTTGTCAGGCAACTGCGGTATCAGCGTTCCTGCCTGTCTTGATGCAGACGGTATGCCGATAGGTATGCAGTTTATCGCTCCTGCACTTGAAGAGGAAAAACTTTTCTCTGTTGCTGCTGTTTTTGAAAAGAACAGAGCTTGCAAAGAAATTTTCCCCGCACTTTGATATTAACATATTGCGGAAAGGGTTCATCTCCCCTTTCCGCATTTAATTTTTAAAGGACAGAAAATGAGTTTTACTGATGGATTGAGCCGTCTGAGAGACGCTCTCGGTATCACCCCGAAAGCAAAAACCCGTATTGTCGGTGACTTTATAACCAAAGTCAATCTGCCGTCTGTCATGGGCAGACGCGATGCGGCATACGATGCGGCATTCAAACTTTCAGAAATGGATATTTTTGCCTGCAATGCTGCGGCACAATCCAAAATCTGTCTCAATATGATGGGTATTCTCGACCTTGCTATTCAGGATACCAATGCGATTATCAACATTCTCTCCTCTCCCGACACAGTCAGCAGAGAGGAACAATATCTTTTTCTGCAGCAGAACATCCGCAATCTGCTCGGCATCTGGGCGCGCATGATAAAAGCCAAAGAATACATGCAAAGCTCCACCAACACCCGCGGCATCGACCCGCTTATCCGTGAAGAAAATATGCTGGAAAATTTTGAAGTCTCACTCGTCAACCGCATAAAATTCATCTTTCAGGATGCACAGAAACGCGTACTGCGCTACCGCGGCTACATGACAAAAAGCTTCAGCAAATCATAC
>JAZOSO010000054.1:0-18732 GCA_045657185.1 Victivallaceae bacterium
AAGAAAAAGTTTTTTCCCTTCCCCTTTTTAAATCCTTTTTAAATCTGCCATTTCGCTTCAACAAAGCGGGAGCGGGAGGTGTAATCTTTAATAATTTTGACATTATGCCAATTATTTTGAGACATGAAGTCGGAAAGGCGGACATCTTGAGACGGGTCGATTTCAAAGAAAGCCTGTCCGTTATTTTTCATAAACTGCGGCAGTTGTTTTATACAACGGAAAATTATTTCAAGGCCGTCATCATCTGCGGTCAAAGCAAGCTGCGGTTCATATTCACGGACTTCGCTCTGTGCAGTATAATAATCAACAAACGGCACATAAGGCAGATTGGCACCGACGGCGTCAAAGTTTAAATCTGCAGGACAATTTGAGAACAAATCGCTTTGAATAAAATTTATATTGGGAACATTGAGATTTTTAGCATTCAAGTGTGCGATTTGCAGAGCATCAGGACTGATATCAAAAGCAAAAACCTGCACATCCGGACGCTCAAGTGCAACAGAAATACCGATACAGCCAGAACCGCAGCCGACATCAGCCATAACTCCGCCAGGCGGAATAACTTCAATCAATTTCTCAACCATTATTTCAGTTTCAGGGCGTGGAATAAGTACTGCGGGAGTGACGGTAAATTCGCTGTTGAAGAAAAATGCTTTACCGAGAATGTACTGAATCGGTTCCCGTTTTTTGCGGCGGTCATAAACGGATTGAAATTTTCTCAAATCCGCATCTTCAAGTTGCAGCAGCATATCGTTGCCGTAAAGATGTTCCAAAACAAGTTTTGCCTCTGCCTGCGGAGAGTCAACGGCAAGTTCGGTAAATTTGGAAATTATATATTGAAATAAAGTCATTTTTTCGGCATTTTCTGGCATTTCGGACAATAAAATGAACTTCTGCCGCCTTGAACGATACGTTCAATAACGCTTCCGCAAATCAAACATTTTTCACCGTCTCTGCCGTAAATTTTCAACTCTCTGGCAAAAGCCCCCTGCGAACCGTCAACATGGCGGAAGTCGGAAATTGTACTGCCGCCGCACTCAATAGCAAAATTCAAAATGCGTTTGATATGCTCTGCAAGAAGTTTACATTGTTTCAAAGTAAGCTCATTGGCAGGAAGTTCAGGATGAACCTGAGCAGCAAAAAGAACTTCAGCCGCATAAATATTGCCTACACCGGTAACAACAGCATTGTCGGTGATAAAAAGTTTGGCAGGTGTCTTTTTTTTCTGTGCCGCATTATAAAGAAATTTTCCGTCAAACTCATCAGACAACGGTTCAATTCCCAATTTTTTAAGAACGGGAATATCATCTTCCGGGAAATATTCAACCTGACTGAAACGGCGCGGACACTCAAACTTCATGACAAGTCCGTTTGAAAGGTGAAAGAAAATATGTTCATGTTTGCGCTTCCCGGAAGCTCCTTCAATCCGCACCACTCCGGTCATGCCGTAGTGCATAAGCAAAATTGAATTATCCTCAAAACGCACCAGAGAGTAACGCCCCCTGCGGTTGACTGCAACAATTTTTTTATTACATAAAGGAGCTGTTTTCAAAGGTTCAATCGAAGTTCGCAACCGGGGTGAAAAGACTTCAACATTGACAATATGCAATCCGACCAGCCCTTTTGCCAGAGCGCGGCTGATAGTTTCAACTTCGGGAAGTTCAGGCATCAGAGACTTATTCCTTTTAACTTTTTATACAGAGAGACGGCGTATGAATCGCTCATGCCTGACAGATAATCAAGCACGGTAATAATACGGACATAAGGCCGTGACAACCATAATTCATTATCAAAATATCTGTTCATATCGGGTATAAGGTGCAGTAAACGGGTGCTGTGCGGTGACGCATTTGCGCCTTTTTCAGCCAAATCATTACATGCTCCGACAAAAATATCCAGCATACCTGAAAAAAGCTCAAACCCCGCAGCAACCACTTCGACAACTCTGGGTGTGGTATAAATAACTTCAGCACTGCGTTTGAAAATCTCATTTAAAGGTTCAGCAGATTCAGTACAGTCAATCAATGATTTCTCCAATTTGCCGCTCAAAAGTTCATCATGATGACGGACAAAAGCCGCTGTTGCCTGGTCAACGAGTCTGCCGATTGCTTTTGAACGCAAATATTCAGCTTTTTTGACTTCACTTGAAAAATCTTTCACCATGTCAATGATTTTCTTATCCGCAATCACCGCTCCGAAAAGTTCCTCAAGCTCGCTGTACCGTATGCGGTTGGCAATAAGTCCGTCTTCAAAATCCACTACACGATATGCAATATCGTCCGCCGCCTCAACCAGAAAAGCCAGCGGATGACGGACAAAACTGTAAGTATCTATTTCTATCAACCCCAATTCCAATGCAACTTCACGGAAAAGATCTTTATCCAACTGAAAATAATTGAATTTCTTGCCTGCGACACCGGACGGACGGATTTTTGAACATGCAAGCGTCGGATATTTGGCAAATGCACCGAGAGTTGCACAAGTCAGCTGCATGCCGCCGTGAACTGCCGTATTCTGTAATTTGGCAAGGATACGGAACCCCTGCGCATTACCCTCATAACGGGCTATATCACGAATTTCCTCTTCACTCATGTTGCGGCGGCACTCGGCGGCAATATCAGAGTGTTCAAACCAATACTGAACCGCCTCTTCTCCGGCATGGCCGAAAGGCGGATTACCGATATCATGCGCCAATGTCGCAGCGGCAACCACCGCTCCGACATCACTCGGCAATACCTTGAGCTTTTCCTGAGAGCAGATAAACGCCCCCGCGCCCGTACCGAGAGAACGGCCTATGGAAGACGCCTCCATACTGTGTGTCAAACGGGTGCGGACAAAATCAGTTTCACTAAGCGGAAAAACCTGTGTCTTGTCCTGAAGTCTGCGAAAAGGCGCACTGAAGACAATACGGTCAAAATCCTGCTGAAAAGGCGACCGTTTAGGATGTGACGGTTCAACATTCTCCATCCCCAGACGGCGGCAGGAGAGAAGTTTTGACCAATCCATTTTCATCGCTGTACCTCTGCCTCTTCGGCAATGGCAGTCAAAACTGCATCATAATCCGGAATGAGAGCTTCTTCAGCTTCAATCGTTGCAATATCCGAAGTCGTTGCCGCCTGAGAGGGAGAGAATACTGTACAACTGTCAGGAACCTGAACATTTGACAATTCAAAGGTCCCGATTTTTTCAGCGATACGGATAGTTTCCATTTTGTCCATACCCACCAGCGGGCGCAAAACAAGCATCGGAGTTGCCGCATCAATAGTACGCATATTCTGCAAAGTCTGCGATGCAACCTGCCCTACGGAATCCCCCGTAAGCAGAGCGATACGGTGATACTTATCGGCAATCTTTTCGGCAATTCTCAACATGCCGCGGCGATAAAGAATAGTTCTGTATTTCGGGGTGCAATAATCACGGACACGCTTTTGAAATTCAACCAGATTGCAGAGAAAAAGTTTGCCTCCGCGCTGAAAAAGATTCATGTGTGCGGCAATGCGTTTGATTTTGTCAGTAGTCTCCTGCGGGGTGTAGGGATTACTGTGAAAAGCAACAAAATCAACAGGGCATCCGCGTTTCATGGTCATATAACAGGCAACAGGTGAATCAATACCGCCGGAAAAAAGAGCTACCGCCCCTTCGTTACTGCCGACGGGCAAACCGCCGGGACCTTTGGTCTCATTAAGGAACAGCAGCGCAAATTCATCTCTGACCTCGCAGCCGAAAGTTACCATAGCCTCATCAAGATTGACGGTAAGTCTGTCCTCATCGACCACACTGGTCAAAGCATCGGCAAGACGGATTTCAATATCTTTTGAGCAAAGCGGAAAAGCTTTGTTGCTCCGTCTGGCACGGACACGGAATGTCACATTATTGTATTTCTGAAAAAATTCTTCAAAAACAATCGGCGCAAGCTCCTTGACTTTAGCTTCAAGAACATCCATATCGCTTGCCAGTTTGATTGCAGGCGAAAAACTTTCAATACCGAAAGTACGCTGAAGCACCTGAGAGATATTTTTCAACTCCTCTGCATCAAAAAGAGTTCCGTCTTTTTTCTCAATCCATACCCGCCCGCGCACACGGCGGACGGGATAATCAAATCCGGCTTTTTTGAAAAGACAATGAATATTATCCACCAGACAACGCTCAAACATGATGCGGTTGTTGCCTTTGGTGGCAATTTCGTGGTAACGGCAGAGGATTGAATTGAACATCATTTTCAAAATTCCTTAATCCATATCGGCAAGAACTGCTTCATCAAGGGCGGCAACATCAGCAAGTACAGCTTTTTTGCCGTTGGGCAATTCAAGTTCAGTACCTTTTTTCTGATTATAAATGACCTGACCGAGACGGGTTTTGTAAGAAAGATAATTCTTTTCAGGATTACCGTCCCATGCACCGAGCAGAGAGTAAACTTCAGTGTTGCCGTCAGCATATTTAAGAGTGATTTTACTGCCGATAACTGCAATATCAGCAACGGCAACTTTGCGCATATCAATGGTCTGAACGAACTGCAATTCCTGTTCAAGTTCACCGCGGCGGCGGCTGAGGAAGTTACGGCGTTCTTTAGCTGCATCAAACTCGGCATTTTCACGGAAGTCACCATGAGCGCGGGCAGTTTTGAGAGCTTCACGGTTTTCAGGCTGGTGGATTTTGATAATATCATCAAGTTCCTGAACCAGACGGCGATGAGACTGCAAACTGGTATATGCAGGTTCATTTTCTGACTGCATTGCATTGTTGCGCTTGATTTCCTGTTCAGACATACCGGCAGCAAGAATTTTGGCACCTGCTCCCTGTTCAAGATGAGCTTTAAGTGCTTTGGAAGATGCGGCAAGTTTAACAATCAGACTCTGGCGTTCACCGGAAGAGAGGAATAATGCAGTCTGCAAAGATGAGGTAAGTTTACCCGGATCATCAGCAAGACTGACAACAAACTTCTGAAATTCGCTGTTATCCATGAGCAGATTGCGCAATTCACGCAGACCGGGAGTCCATGCTTTATGAAGACCGACTTGAGACAACGCACGAATGATATTATCAATATTCAAATGACGGGTAAGAGTTTCAGCACCCTTTTTACGGTTTTTCCAAATCCATGCGGAGAGGTCGGCACTGCAAAAATGCTGTTCGACGATGAGTTCATCAAGTTCTTCAATATCTGCCAGAGATGCGATACCGGGAAGAGCCTTTTGAGGAAGACGCATTGCCAGACATGCAATATAATATGAATTAAACATACTCTTTGTCAATTTACCGATGACAGCGATATCCTTGGCGGCAAGCTCACTCCAGACGCTCAACTCATCACATGAAGCATGCATCGGGTCGGCGGGCCAGAAAGCACATTTTTTAGCAATGCAGTGCAATATCTGAGACAACTGTTCCTCTTTGCATCTGGTACTGATTTTTACCAATACTTCAGCAAGGCGTTTGATATCATTATTTATAACTTCTTCACGGATATTGGTGAAAAATTTAACAAAACCTGCGATTTCATCATCGGCAAAGACTTTTTCTGCATCTTCTTTGTCAAGAAGATTTGCCATTTCATGCAGACTGCGGCCGTCACATGAGCGGCGTTCACCTGCAGCTTTTACATTATTGGCAGTATCATTCCACCATTTTTCAAATTCTTCCGGAGTCATTTTAGCGGCAACGCCTGAATGAGCCATCTGCTGCAAATGAGTTTCAGTAAGCGGAGTTACCGCTTTTTTAGCGGCGGCGGCACGGAAGTCGGCAGAGCTCATTTTGGTACGGCCGGAACTGTCGGAAATCTTCAAAATTTCAATACCGCTGTTAAAAAGAACTCCTGTAACCAGCAGCAAATCCAGCGGCACATTGCCGGAACGGGCACCTGCTCCGAACTGATTTACAACAACAGTACCTGCTGTGGTATCAATATTGCCGACACTGCCCCAGCGGGAAGAGCTGTTGAGAAAAACAATCATGCCGTTTTTGAGAACATTAAGTTTACGGTATCTGCCGATAATATTTGAAGGCGGCAAATTAGCATCACGCAGACCGAGAGCCTTCATAACCGCAGGACGGTCAAGATAAGGAGGCAGAACAAGTTTAATGGAAGCTGTAAGCAAAAGACGCAATTTAGGTGAATTTTCAACGGGGAATGCGCAAATTGCCATAATAAAATTTGCAATGGTAATGTTCAAAGCATCGGGGTCAAAACTTTCAAAAAGAAGATTTAACGCATCTTTATTATCCTTTACACTGTCGGGATTTTCTTCAAATGCTTTGTAAACAGCATTCAAATTAACAGTGTTCGGCACTTCTGCACCTTTGATAAGGAGCTTTTCAATGTTTTCCTGACTCATATATATCACCTCATGTTGTCTTTTAATTTTTATATGATAGCCCCGATATATAATACCGGAACTATAATATACTTGCAAAAAAGCGTTTTTTCAAGAAAAAAATTTATCGTAATCCCATTTTTTTTGATTTTTACATATTATATACAACAAAAAAGACTGCCGCAAATAATTTACGGCAGTCTCAATTTATCAGCAAAAGCGGAAAAACTTATCCCAAATCTTTAAGGAGAGCGAGAGTACGTTCAAGTTTTTCCTCATTTTGAGCCAGAGCTGAACGGGTATCAGCAACAACCTGAGCGGGAGCTTTGGAAACGAATTTTTCGTTATTGAGCTTGGCTTTGGTGCCTGCAATCCATTTTTCAAGTTCAGCCTTCTGCTTTTCAAGTTTGGCTTTTTCTTCAGCAACATCAATGAGACCTGCAAGCGGCATATAGATAGTACCGAGGTCGCAAATACCTGACGGAGCTGCGCCGTTGGCGGCACTGTCATAATCCTGCAAAGAAATGTTGATTTCAGCAGCATTCAGCAAATGAACGAGAGAATCAGCATTGGATTGTAAATAAGCAAGTTTGGCATCATCGGCGGCTTTGAGATGGAAGTTGACCTTGCGGCCGTCAGCAAGATTGTAATTGGTCTTGAGCGCACGGCCTGCACGGACGAGGTCAAATTTGCCGTCCGCAAGAGCGATTGCATCACGGTTTGCTTCAAAAAGTCCGTCAGTTTCGGGGAATTCTTCATACATGATGCTTTCGTCATCACCGAGGAAGCCCATCTGGTGAGCAAGTTCTTCAGTGATAAAAGGCATAAACGGATGAAGAACACGCAAAATGCGGTAGAGTGCATAGTCGAGAACTTTCATTGCGCGTTCTTTGTCTGCACCGCCTTTGCGCAACGGCTGTTTTTCAGCTTCAATGAACCAGTCGCAGAATTCACTCCAGACCAATTCATAAATGTCATGGGTTGCGCTGTGAAACTGAAAATCTTTAAGATAAGTCTGAACTGAATTGACGAGATTATCAAGTTTGCCGAGCATCCATTTTTCATCACCTGAAAGATTGGCAAGTGTTTCATCATCAAGAGCTTTAAAAGTTGCAGTTGCATCCCCCTGCATACGGCGGAAACGGCATGCGTTCCAGAGTTTGTTGGCAAAGTTACGACCGATTTCGCATTTTTCATTGCTGTATTTGATATCCATACCGACGGGAGCAATATAGATGATTGAGAAACGCAAAGCATCTGCGCCGTACTGGTCAATAACATCCAGCGGGTCCGGAGAGTTGCCGAGAGATTTGGAAAGTTTGCGTCCCTGTTCGTCACGGATGATACTGGTGAAGTAAACATTCTTGAAGGGGATTTCCTTCATAAATTCACAGCCAGCCATAATCATACGGGCAACCCAGAAAAAGATGATATCGGGACCGGTAACAAGTGTTGCTGTGGGATAGAAATATTCCAAATCGGCAGTTTTCTGCGGCCAGCCCATGATTGAGAAGGGCCAGAGCCACGAACTGAACCATGTATCAAGAACGTCTTCTTCCTGTTCCCAGCGGCCGGGTTTATCAGGTTTTGCTGGACCGACATAAATTTCGTCGTTGTTGTCACGGTTGTACCATGCGGGGATACGGTGTCCCCACCAGATCTGACGGGAGATACACCAGTCCTGAATGTTTTCCATCCAGTGGAAATAGGTTTTTGTCCAGCGTTCGGGATAGAATTTGATTTTGCCTGAAGAAACAGCTTCCATAGCGGGCTTGGCAAGTTCCTTCATATTGCAGAACCACTGATAGCTGACGAGTGTTTCAATCGGAACTTCACCGCGTTCAGAATAACCGACAGCGTGAGTAATATCTTCGATTTTGATAAGCAGACCTGCTTCGTCCATGCGTTTGACAGTAAGGTCACGGGCGGTAAAGCGGTCAAGACCGACAAATTCAGCGGGGCATTTGTCATTAAGACTTGCATCCGCATTCATAATGTTGATAACCGGAAGGTTGTGACGCTTACCCACTTCAAAGTCGTTGGGGTCGTGAGCGGGAGTGATTTTGACACAGCCTGAACCTTTAGTCGGGTCAGCATGCTGATCGCCGACGATCGGAATCGGACGATTGCAGAGCGGCAAATCAACAGTTTTACCGATAAGGTGTTTGTAACGTTCATCTTCGGGATTGACGGCAACAGCGGTATCGCCGAACATGGTTTCAGGACGGGTGGTGGCAACAACGAGGAAGCCTGAACCGTCAGTCAGAGGATATTTGAAATGGTAAAATTTACCGGGCACATCACGATAAATAACTTCCTCATCAGAGAGCGCACTTTTTGCAACAGGACACCAGTTGATCATGCGCTGACCGCGGTAAATGTAACCTTTGTTGTAAAGCTCAATAAAAACTTTCTGAACAGCGTCACTCAAACCGGAGTCCATGGTAAAACGTTCTTTTTCCCAGTCACAGGAAGAACCGAGAGTACGGAGCTGTTTGATAATTGTGCCGCCGTATTTTTCTTTCCATTCCCACACACGGCGGATGAATTCATCACGGCCGAGGATATCACGGCCGGTATTTTCCTCTTTGCGAAGATATTTTTCAACGCGTGCCTCTGTAGCAATACCTGCATGGTCAGTGCCGGGAAACCAGCTGACTTCATAACCTTTCATGCGGTGATAGCGGCAGAGAATATCCTGCAATGTGTTATTAAGCACATGACCGAGGGTCAGAATACCGGTAACGTTGGGAGGCGGAATAACGATTGAATAAGGTTTCTTATCCTTATTGGATGTACCGTGAAAATATTTACGATTTTCCCAGAGAGGATACCATTTTTTTTCAATATCGCCCGGCTCGTAAGCTTTGGGCATTTCATTATTGCTCATATTTCACACTCTTTTGTTCAATGTTTGACGCAAACGGACTTTCCGCCTGAAATTCAGGTGAAAAGTCCGATAAAAAGCGCGCTTGAATCAAGCCGCTTACAAATTTTCTACAACGAGGTCGCCGACTTCAGTAGTTGAATAGCCCATTTTGCCTGCGCTCATTGATTTGAGTTTCTGTCCGGTAACGAACATGATGCTCTTTTCAATAGCTTTTGCGGCTTCACGTTCACCGAGGAAGTCAAGCATCATGCCTGCTGCACCGACGGCGGCGAGAGGATTGATGACGTTCATGCCGGTATATTTGGGAGCAGAACCGCCGATAGGTTCAAACATGCTGACACCGTTGGGGTTGATATTACCGCCGGCAGCAATACCCATACCGCCCTGAGTCATTGCACCGAGGTCAGTGATGATATCGCCGAAAATATTGCAGGTAACGATAACGTCGAACCATTCGGGATTTTTGACCATCCACATACAGGTTGCGTCAACGTGGCAGTAAGCAGTTTTGACATCGGGATAATCTTTGGCAACTTCATAGAAAACGCGTTCCCAGAGACCGAAAACATAGGTGAGAACATTGGTTTTGCCGCAGAGAGTGACCTGTGCAATGTAACCTGCTTTTTTGTCTTCATCGGAAAGACCGCGCCAGGGGTTATCTTTGGTGTGGCGTCTGCGTGCTTCTTCAAAAGCGAAACGGCAGCAGCGTTCGACCTGTGCGTAATTGTAAACCATTGACTGAATGGCAACTTCATCTTTGGTCCCCTGCTGGCTGTTGCCGCCGATACCGGTATAAATACCGCCGGTATTTTCACGGACAACAACATAGTCAATATCATCAACAGTTTTATTGGCAAGCGGAGTTTCAACGCCGGGGTAGAGTTTTACAGGACGCAAGTTGATGTACTGGTCAAGTTCAAAACGGAGTTTGAGCAAAATACCTTTTTCAAGGATACCGGGCTTGACTTTGGGATTACCGATAGCACCGAGGAAAACGGCATCAAATTTTTTGAGCTGTTCAGCGGCATCTGCGGGAAGGATTTCACCGGTTGCAAGATAGTGTTCACCGCCCCAGGGGAATTCAGTGGTTTCGACTTCAAAACCGAATTTTTTTGCGGCGGCGCGCAAAACTTTGAGACCTTCTGCAACAACTTCGGGACCGGTACCGTCACCGGGGATAACAGCCAATTTGTAAGTTTTCATTTTCTTCTCCTGATTGTTTTATATATAATAAATTAAAAAAGTTTTGTTTAATATACTGCAAAATAGTTGAAAATCAAGGTTTTTTATGGAAAAAATACTTTGTTTTTCACGAAAGTTGCACTTTTGATTTGAAATTTGATTGAAAGTTGATATATTACAAAAAAAATGTTTTTACTTTGAAAGGATTTAAAATGAACAAAAACGACAGAATTTTTGTTGACGGCATGGCAACTGTCAAAATGGTTGAAGGCGTTATCCAGATGTCTTTCTTCAACAATATCAACAATCAGCGTGAAAAATGCGGCGAAATCTGCATGAGCCAGCAGGCATTCCTCAACGCTTTCGGCGCAATGGAAAACCTCGTTGACCAGCTGGTCAAAGCAGGCATCGTTCAGCGCAACAACAACTCTCCGGCAGAGCCTCCGAAAGCCGCAACTGATTCTCCGAATTTTGAATAATAAAGCTGTATTATAAAAGATGACTGATTTGTTACAGGGGGAGAAGAAAAACCTTTTGGCGTTCCACCCGCCTTTTTATATGGTTCTTTTCTTCTCCCCCCCCTGCCCCCTCATCTTTTTCCAAACCTTTTAATTTTATTCACTGTGTACTGAACATTGACTGATATTTATAAATAAAACCTTAGGGTGGAGAATAGTGAATTGCAATAGCAATGAGCGGGGCGTTTCAGCGCCTTTTTTATGCACTCAAAAAATATTTATGTGTAATTCATACTGTTGAGTTCAGTTCTGGTACCGCATTCAAGCAGTAAATTACATTCCCGGCATCATACCGGGAAAATCTCCGGGCATATCGTCTTCTGGGTCAGGAGCAGGCGCAGCTTTCGGTGCAGGCTTTGCCGCAGGTTTAGCCGCGGGTTTAGCTGCAGGCTTTGCTGCGGGTTTGGCGGCGGGCTTTGCTGCGGGTTTTGCAGGAGCTTTTGCTGCCGGTTTGGCTGCCGGTTTTTTCCGCTGTTCAGCTGCCAATTTTTTATTTCTGTTATAAATTGTAATTTGACGCTGTTTACGATACACGGCATAATGACTGTCAATAAGTGCCAATGCCTCCTTCTGGCGGACAGAACCGTCAGTTTTCATTTCTACAAATTTTCTCAGAGTTTCATACTGACCGTAAAGGAGCGGCAAAGTACCGTCTTTACCCGTTTTCGGAATAGTCATTTTAATTTTGTATCTTTTTGCAAGCGTACTGTAAGTTGTCAGCAGATAACCTTTTTGAGTTTTCGGTTTGCCGATTGCTTTGATAAAAGCAACGGCAAAAGCATCAGCTGACTTTTTATCTTTTGCAACTTTGGCTTTCTGAACTTTTTCTTCAGCGACAGCCTTGGATTTATTTTTCAGACACTCTTTGTACTCTGCAATTTCATCAGCGATAAGTTTTTTATCATCTTCAGAAAGCTTTTTCAAATCAAGATAGCCGGTACCGTCTTTGTGAGAAATCTGAATACCTTTATGATTTATTTTAAGAAAACGGACATGACGATACGGTCCGAGAACAAGCAATTCTTTGGCATTGCAAACTCCCGTAAGCAACATAAGAAAAACAATAATACAGTTTGCTTTAAACATATTTTTACTCCTCAATCATAAAAAAACAATTCTAATACAATACACCGTATTGCCGCTAAAGTCAAGTTTATTTTTATTTTATTCTCTGCAATTATCTTCCCAGCTTACCGCCGCACCGTTAAGCCTGAAATGTCGGTTGACTGCAAAAATCAAGCAATGATTTCCGCAATCCAATCTCCATATTTTTGTTTCTCGATGAGCAAAAATCTCACAGTTTTTTTCAAAAATATCCGACGGAACTTTTGCTTCAAATTTTGACAATTTTCCGAAAGGCAGTGCCGTCAGCGGATAATTATTTTCAATCCAAACTTTGCAAATTTCAAACTCAGCCTCATGCAGAGAATTTTTTCTGACAAAATCTGTCAGCAAAAGCAGACGCTTTTTCAAATCAATCACACATTTCAGTTCAATCCCCGCATTTGTCACAAACGCAACAAAATCCCGCAAATCATCCGCCGTCTGTAAATTCAGCAAACGAAAAACTTTCCTCAACGCAGAATGATTATGAAAAAGGTCCAACACTCTGGAAACTTTGCGCATATATAGAATATCACTGTGAGACAAATACGGAGTCTGCATAACGTCATACGGCACATACGGAGAGTACCGCAAACCGTATTTCTCCGCCTCCTGCTGAAGAACCGTACCGGGAAGAATTTTTAAAGTCTCAAGCTGAATTTCATCCGCACAACATTTGACCAACTCAATCACATCCGCAAGAATTATATCTGAATTCTGCTCAGGCAAACCGCAAATAAGGTCAACATGTGTTTCAAAATTCGGACATGAAGTCAAGAATTTCACCCCGGCAATCACATCCTCACGGCGGCTATTGCGGCCGATAGCTTTTTGAACATTTTCATCAAAACTCTGTATCCCGGCCTCAACATGCAGATTTGGAGCTTTACGCAACTCTTCTTTCAACTCATCATTGATAAATTGCGGATGTATTTCCAAATGAAATTCAATATCAGGAAACTTCTCCCTGAAAAGTCTCAACAATGCCGCACCGCGCCACTGCGGAAAATTAAAAGTTCTGTCAAGCAGACGGACTTCACGCACCCCGCGCTTATACAAGGAAGAAAGCTCTTTTTCAACAAGCGATAAATCCTTCATTCGCAAAGAGATGCGCGAACTCGTGCAATATTTGCATCCGACAGGACACCCGCGGGAAGTCTCATATTGCACAAACGCCTTATCCGTCCTGAAAAACATATCTTCTGCAATCGGCTTTTCAGTCCATCTGTCGTACACAGCAATTCCGTTTTCCGGAAAAATCCGCCGCGGTGCATCAATATCATAATTTGCCAGATAATCCGCAAAAATCCCTTCCGTTTCACCAACAAAAACATCATGCACAAAAGGATATTTTTCCATAATTTCATGTGCATTGGATACAGCACATTCAGGTCCGCCGAGAACAATACGCACCTCAGGCAAAAGCACATGCAGCCGACAAAGAATTTCCAGAAGCTGGTTGCGGTTGAAAAGATACAATGACGCTCCGACAAGGTCAGGCTTTCTGTCCGCCGCCTTAGCTGCAATTTCTGCAAAATCTTCAGCAACAGTACATTCAAGATAATCCCAGTTCCAATTCGGCACATCCCCTGCGGCACAATGCAAAAGTGCCAAAGCCAAAGAGGAATGAGAATAAGACGAATTTACACTCAAAAACAAAAAATTACGGCTCATGTCATTCTGCAATTTTCAGTGTTATCAACGGCATATCACCGTTAAAAAAGGTAAGATTTCTGCCGATTTCATAAAAACGTGTTGCTCTGCCCAATGCTCGGATGAACTTATCCTCAAACTTCATTGCTTCAGGAGGCCCCGCCATTTTTGTCGAACCCATGCGGTCAAAGACAATATTATCACCTGCGGTACGGAATTCACCGAAAAAACGGTTGACTCCCGAAAAGCCGTTAAATGTTTTATCTTTGTTAAATGTTATCGTTGCCGAATATCCCTTGGAACTTACAAGTTTATAAGTTTTGCCGACCAAAGGCAAATTTTCTTTGTCAGTTGACGCACAACCGCACAGCAAAAGCGAAACAAAACAGCACAAAGCAAACATTATTCTTTTCATTTTCAACACCTTACAAAAGTTGTGCCGCAAGTGCGGACAATTCACTGCGCTCACTTTTCTGCAAACTTATGTGTGCATGAAGCGGAGTGCCTTTCATACGTTCTGCAGTATAAGTCAGACCGTTGCTGGAAGCATCAAGATAAGGATTATCTATCTGCTGAGGATCTCCCGTAAGTACCATTTTGGTATCTTCACCCGCACGGCTGATAATAGTCTTGACCTCATGCGGAGTCAAATTCTGAGCCTCATCAATGACCACAAACTGTTTGGGGATACTGCGCCCGCGAATATATGTAAGTGCTTCAAGTTCAATCTTTTTGGAATTCAGAAGCTGATCAGCGGAGAGACTTGAAGCAGAAGAGCGATGTCTGACTTTTTCATTCCCGTTGCGCAAAAGGTAATTCATATTGTCAAAAATCGGCTGCATCCAGTGGCTGAGTTTGGCATCTTTGTCTCCCGGCAGAAATCCGAGGTCGTTGCCCAACGGAATAATCGGACGGGAAACAAGAATTTTCTCATAAAGATTATTGTGCAAGGCACACTCCAACGCACCTGCAATAGCAAGCAAAGTTTTGCCTGTTCCGGCACCGCCGACAAGCGTTACGAGCTTTATATTCGGGTCAAGCAGAATATCAAAAGCCATTCTCTGCTCCTTATTACGGGCAAAAATATTCCACATTTTATCATTTTTGCCGACCTCAAGCAAATGTATCAGATTGTCATTATGAAATCTGCCGATGGCGTTATTTTTTGAGTTTTCCGGGTCCTGAAAAAACACAAATTCATTGGGATAAAGGTCAAACTGTGTTCCGTCAGCAACTTTCTCTGCAGTAAAGTTTTCAATAAATTCTCCGCTTACTTCAATACTGCGGAATCCGTTATAAAGTGCATTATAATCAATTTTTTCCCGTTCAAAGTCCATAACTTTGATACCGAGAGCGTCCGCTTTCAGACGGAGATTGATATCCTTGCTGATAAAGACAACATTTTTGTTCATCTTACTCAGTGTAAAAGCTACCCGCAAAATTCGATTATCCGGAGAATCCGCACCGAGGTCAGAATTGAAAACATCTCGCATCGCAGTTGCAAGTTCCGAATCAAGCGATGCGGCTGTAAGCACAAAAAGTTTGCCGCTGGCGATTTTTGAGACTTTTTTAAGCGACACACCTTTGCTCAAGTTACCGTTTTCACGCAAATGGTCAAGCAGACGGATAACCTGGCGGGCATTGCGTCCGAGTTCATCCTGATATTTTTTGAACTTGTCCAATTCCTCAATGACCGCCATCGGGATAACGACATTATTCTCCTGAAAAGACTCTACACTGCCTGCTGAATGAAGCAGTACATTGGTATCGAGAACAAAAGTTTTAGGCATTCTCAAACCCTTTATCAGCAATTACTTGCCGACTTGTTCCATAAACGGAATCTGGATATATTTGCCGAAAACCTGAGGTTTATAAGTATTGAGATACTGAACCCAACACAAAGTCGCAGCGGCAATCAAAGCGATTGCAGTCAGGAAAGTGACAGAAAAATGGAAACCGTAAAGTTCTGAACCTGAACTTGATACAGCTTTAGCACTCTTCTTGTTTGCACTTGAAGCACCTGCGGCAGCAGCAGCGGCGACAGATTTTTTCTTTTTAGCCTTTTTGGGTTCTGCATTTGCATCGGCTTTGGGAGCTTCTTCTGCAGTTTTTTCCTCTGCTTTAACTTCAGCAGCAGGAGCGGGTTCTTCGGCCTTTTTCAAACCGAGTTTGGGTTTGTTGTCTTCAGCAGCAGCAGACGGAGCTTCAGGAACAGCAGGAGCAGCTCCGGGGACACTCAATCTTACAGTTGCGTCTTCATTTCCCTTCAAATTGAATTTGACTGTCGGTGCCTGACTGGGTTTAACAACATTGGGAGCTGCAGCAGGAGTAGGAACAGAAATTTTCGGAGCGGAAGTGATATTCGGAACAACAGTATTGGTATGAGTAGTTCCTGTTTTTTCAGGACGCTTAAGCTTGACTGTTGCATCATCAGACTCCTGAGTAATCGCAGTAATCGGTGCGGCGGGAACTGTCGGATTTGACGAAGCAGAGACAGATGCAGCAGCAGACGGAATAACAGGCTTGCTGTTGAGATTGATAACAGGTTTGACAGGAGCAGGTTTGACAACTGCGGCAGTTTGAGTATTATCTGAGTTATCCTCTGCCGGCGCAGCGGGTACAACGGGAGCGGCAGGAGCGGCGGGAGCAACAGCTGCAGGTTTTGCCCCCATTGACAACGGAGGCGGAGTAGTTGACAATTTGATATTCGGCTTTACGGGAGCGGGAGCCTTCGGAATAGCGGCAGTTTGAGTATTGTCATCGTCAGCAGCAGGTGCGGGAGCGGCTTCAACTACGGAAGCCTCGGCAACTTTAGGTTTAAGGTTGAGAGAATTCAAAACACTTTTCGGAGCGGCGGCCGGACGGGTAGTATTAGGCTGTCCGGGAGTAGCCATCTGAAGTTCAGAGGTCTTGAAATCCATCATTGTAGTACTGGGACCGGTTGCATTGGCGGAACTTCGGAGAGCAGAATTGATACGCACAACTCTGGCAGTATTGGTGGCAATACTGCTGATGCGTCCGGTTTGAGTGCCGACCTTCGGGTAAGCACCGGAATTGGTAGAAACTTTTTTAACCGATTGAGACTCGGTGCTGTTATCTCCGACCAGCGGCTGCTTGACCAGAGGTTTAAGTCTGACAGTTTTCTGAGTGGAAGTATTGTTAACATCCTTTTTATTCAAATCGTTGTCCATAAAATCGCCTCTTTGTTTTTTAATGATAATATAATCTTCATGACAATATAACCCCAAAAAACTTATTCTTCAAATTTTTCTTTAAAAAAAATACATATTTTATCGTTTTTTTTTGATTTTTTTTGAAAAAATCGTTGTAAAATTGATTCTTAACGCAGATTTTGCCTTTTTTTTAATAAAATAATTTGAAAAAAACCGAAAAGCTATTCTATTATGAAAAAGACAATCAAAAGTCATTTATTGCAATTCTGATCACATAAAACTCAAAAACAGAAAGGAATGTTTATGAAAAAAGAATTGAAACTCAGCTCCTGTATTGCTGTTTTGTTCGCTGTCTGCGCTTTTGCAGCCGGCTGCAACAAAGAAACCGCAAAAAAAACTGAAAAAGCTGATACAGCAGTGCAAAACGTTGAAGCTAAAGCTGATACAGCTTTGCAGCCCACTAATATGACAGTCGGCGAAACTGCTAAAGAAATTGATGCCAAAGATCCCAAAATCTGGGCATTTCTTCCCAATATCGTTGCTGAAGTCAACGACAAAAAAATCACCAAGCAGGAATTTATCAACCATATCGCAGCACAGATGCCCAACGGCAAACTCCCGCCCATGATGAATGAGCAGATGCTCCGTCAACTTGCCCCCCGCCTGATCAAATCTTATATTGATCTGCCTCTCCTCCTCAGTGCCGCCGAAAAAGCCGGCTTCAAGCCCTCAAAAGATGCTATGAAAAATGCTCTCAAAGAGCAAATTGCCAAAATCCCCGCAAAGGATCTTGAAGTTTTGAAAGCTCAGCTTGCCGCACAGAATAAAACTATTGACAGCTACATTGATGAAATCACATCAAATGTACAGGCTCAGCAGTCTTTTGCCATTGAAAAATACTTTGACAAAACAATCAGCTCCGCAATCAAAGTTACCGATATTCAGGCAAAAGAATTTTACAACAAGAACAAAGAGATGTTCAAAACCCCTGCTGATCCCGAAGGCACCATCCGCGCTTCACACATCTTGATTACCGCTAAAAAAGATGATAAACCCGAAGCTGTTGCCGAAGCAAAGAAAAAAGCAGAAAACATTCTGGCTCAAATCAGAAAAGATCCCAAACAATTTGAAGCTCTCGCACAAAAAGAAAGCGCATGCCCCTCCGGCAAACAGAACGGTTCTCTCGGCGCATTCCAGAAAGGTCAGATGGTTCCCGAATTTGAAGCTGCCGCTTTTGCTCTTAAAGAAGGTCAGATTTCAAACCTCGTCCAAACCGATTTCGGTTTCCACATCATCCGCCGCGATGCCGGCAAAAAAGCAGAAATTCTTCCCTTTGCTCAGGTCAAAGCAAATATCATTGAAAACCTGAAAGCCGAAGAACTCCGCAAAAAAATCGAAGCTCTCATTGCAAAACTTGAAAAAGATGCAAATGTCAAAATCTTTGTCAACGAACCTGTTGCAATGCCTGCTCCCGCTGTCCCTGCTCCCAAAGCTCCCGCTGCTGCAAAATAAATCATTATCCATAAACAGCAAATCCCCTTTCTTTTAAACAGGAAGGGGATTTTTTTATACGCTCTGTTCCCTTTGAGGGGAGATAATGAAATTATTTTTTGAGAATAAAAAATTGAGGGGTTTGGGGGATAGTGAATTTCGATAGCAATGAACGGGGCGTTTCATCGCCTTTTTATTTGCTATCGCCTTAGCAAAATCTCAAAGTATATTTTTCAACGGGGTATGCCAATGCGACAGCATATAAAAAGAGAGCTTGCTCTCCCTCAATTATGGCGAAGTCCGGCGAAAGATTTGTTTCGTCATTCCGGCGTTCCACCCGCTTTTATATGCGGGAGGACGAAACGAACATTTCGCCGAAAAACAGCCTGACGCACCCAGCCGCTGACACT
>JAZOSO010000055.1:0-8315 GCA_045657185.1 Victivallaceae bacterium
AAATAATTTCATTATCTACCATCAACGGGAATAGAGCGTATAACAAGGCTAAAATTTTTAGCTCTGTACTAAACAACGACTGATTTTTTTAGTATTAAGTTGAATCTTATGTTTTATAATATGGGATTATACTTACAAAAAGCCAATTATTATTAAAAGGTTTGAAAAAAGATGAGGGGGTGCAGGGGGAGAAGAAAAGAACCTTTCCTCAAAAGGTTTTTTCTTCTCCCCCTGCAATAAATCAGTCATCTTTTATAACACAGCCATTTCTTTTACCGAAGATTGCACTTCCGATACGGACGATGGTACTTGCTTCTGCAATGGCTTCTTTGTAATCGCCGGACATACCCATTGAGAGTTGAGGCAGAACCAGACCGAATTTTTCCTGAGCGTAATTGCGAAGTTCTCTGAGTTTACGGAATGCGGCGCGATTTTCTTCTGCTGTTCCGCCGAGCGGAGCCATGCCCATAATGCCGCAGACATTACAGAATTTGCCGCATTGACGGGCGCGTTCAAAAATTTCATCTGCCGCATTTATATCGGCACCTGTTTTTGAGTCTTCACCTGCCGGTTTGAATTCCAGAAAGCAGTCTATATGACGCTCAAAATCAGTTGCGGCGCGGTCAATTTTGTCCAACAGAGATGCTGAGTCAACGGAATGAATGACAGAAGCCAGCGGTACGACTTTGCGAACCTTGTTGGATTGCAGATGACCGATGAAGTGCCATCTGATATCAGACGGCAATTCTTTGGCTTTTGGTTCCAACTCCTGCAGACGGTTTTCGGCAAATTCCCGGACACCGTAATCGTAAAGGACTTTTATATCCGATGCGGGAAAAGTTTTGCTGACAGGGAGCAGGAAAGTTTTATCGGAAGAAAGAGACTTTACTTCATCTGCAATCTGTTGATAATTTTCTGTGATATAGCTCATTTTGCACCGTCTTTTTTTCCGACTTTGACAAAGTGTTCGGGGAGTTTTGCAGTGATTTTTGTATTCGGTTCAAGCGATTCTGTGACCCAGACATTGCCGCCGATAATGGAATGAGAACCAATTGTAATATCTCCGAGGACAGTTGCTCCGGCATAGATAATCACATCGCTTTCGATGGTCGGATGGCGTTTCTGACCTTTGATGAGCATACCGCAGGCATCTTTGGGAAAGCTTAACGCTCCGAGAGTTACTCCCTGATAAATACGGACATTATTGCCGAGAACGGCGGTTTCTCCGATGACCACACCTGTACCGTGGTCAATGAAAACTCCGTTGCCGAGAGTTGCGCCGGGATGAATATCAATACCTGTAATGCTGTGAGCGTGTTCAGTCATCATGCGGGGGATAAGCGGTATCTTTTTCAGATAAAGCAAATGCGCAAAGCGTTGAATGGTAATAGTTTTTATACATGGATAACTCAAAATGATTTCATCGAAACTCATCGCGGCAGGGTCGCCGGCAAAGGCCGCTTTTACATCATCTTTCAAAATTTCTCTGATTGACGGGATGTTGTTCAGTAAATCTTTGACTGCATCGGAGGCAAGTTCAAAAATATTGCAGTTTTCGCAGTCGCTGCCGCAGCGGTGTTTCAATACACGGCAGATAAGGTCAAAGAGCTGAGATTCAAGTTTTTCCAGATTGCGGCGGAGGTTGCGGCGCAAAGCACTGCCGTGAAAAAGTTCTTCGTCATAACCGGGAAATACCAGTTCCAGCAAAAGATTTATCAGCTCCAGAATCTCATTGCGGCGGGGCAAATTGCCGCCTTCAAGATAGTTGATGCCGATATTGTCTTCAAAAGTTTTTTCAAGTTTATCAAGCAGTTCACGCTGAGCTTCATCATCGAAAACAGCTTTATTTTTCAAGCATACTGATTTATTCATAGTTATCCCTTATTCTGCGTTCTGGATTTGTTCACGCATTTTTTCAAGTTCAGTTTTAAAGTTTACGACGAGCGGAGAGATATCGCAAGTGCCGCTTTTGTTGCCGAGAGTATTTATTTCACGGAACATTTCCTGCACAAGAAAATCAAGACTTCTGCCGCCGTCGGAATTTGTATCAGAAAGAATTTTGTCAAACTGGACAAAATGGCTTTTTAAACGGGTTATTTCTTCAGAAACATCGCCTTTATCCGCATAAAAAAGTATCTCTTTTTGCAATCTTTCATCATTAAGGTCAATATTCAAACCTGACTCCTGACAGCGGTCAAGCAGTTTTTTGCGGATGTTTTCGTTGATTTCGGCGGTGTACGGAATGATTTTTGCCAAAAAAGATTTTAAAAGTTCCAGCCGTGAGCGCAAATCTGCTTCCAGAGCTTCGCCCTCTGTGCGGCGCATGGCTGTAAATTGTTGTAATGCAGAGTCAAGAGCATTGAGTATTTTTGTTGTAACTTCGGGATTTTCTGTATCTTCTTCCGCCATGGAGATAACGCCGGGAACGCAGAAAAATGAACTCAAATCGCAACTGCTTTCTGCCAATTCAGGATATTTGTTTTTCAGTTCAAGTGCAGAAGCAACAACATTGTCAAGCAGTTCTTTGTTTATCTCAAAACTTTTTTTTGCCGTATTGCCGTCAGGATTGTATGTTCCTTTGACATTGACCATGCCGCGGCTGATTTTGCCTTTGAGAAAGTTGCGGATTGCAGTTTCTGCGGCACTGAATTCACGGGGCAAGGTGATACGCAGTTCGAGTTGTTTGCGGTTGACGGAGGAAATTTCAAAACTCCAGTCGGTTGCAGAGGTAATTTCGGACAAAGTTTTACCGAATCCGGTCATGCTGTTAATCATTTTTCAGGCTCCTTTAAATCGTTTTCGGTGTCAAGTTCGGGAGCTTCAGGAAGTTCATCAATAATTTTCTCATCCTTGACAGTTTCTTGTTTTGCGGTGGGATTTGCTGAGTCTTTTTTCAAGCTGTTCTCAATATCGCGGATGCGGGCCTCATCGGGGGAGAGAACGGCAGTTTTATCGTCAGTAGCGGGAGCCTTACTCGTTTCCGCATCGGCAGATTTTTTCTCTTCAGATGCAGTTTTCGGAGTTTTCTCTTCTTTTTCGGCGTCCTCTTTTTCTGCGGTGGGGGCGGGAGTTTTTGCTGTGTTTTCTTTGCGGATTTCTTCTGCAGTCAGGCGTTTATAGGGGTCAAGCAGATTGGCTTTGACTTCTGCTGCGGATAATTCCGAACCGGAAACAGGTTTGAAAGATGAGAGATTTTTTCTGCCGTTACCGATAACGACAAGCTGTGATTCAGGTTTGGTTTTCAGATTCCAAACCAGTGCAATTTGCACATTGCCGTCATCGGGCATAAGGTCTTTTTCAAGTTCAAATTTGCTGTAATAAATTTCAGGTTCACGGAAGCGGAGTTCATTGTAGTCTTCAACACTGAGCATGCTGAAAAGATTGCCGATAATGTATGTTCTGGCTTTGCTGACGGCATTTATACGGTGAGTGTCCTGCGGGTAAAATTTGCGGACAAAAATGCGTTCAGGAGAAAAATCACGCATTGCAGATGAGCAGACGCCCCATACGGCATAAAAATTTTCATTGCCCGGAATGTTCCAGACTATCTGTATTTGATTTATATCGCTGGTAATTTTTGAAGATTCAAGAGAATCTGTGTTGCCCAGAATATTGCTGTGGACGATTGACGGCTTGTTGAAACGGATGTAGGAACTTTCCTCAAAACTGAGCTGAGGGGAATTTTTGAGCAGATAAGCTCTTGCCTGCTGTACCGCCTGATCCTGATAATATTCAGGTGTACGGCAGCCTGCAAGCAATGCTGCAAGTGCGGTAACAAAAAGATATATTTTTTTCATAAACGATCCTTTTTTTGATAATAATATAAAAATACAGTTGCTATACCATACCTCTTTTTAGAATTTATTCAAGTTAAGAATTTGATTTTTCAAAGAAAAGGATTATATTCTCAGTCAGGAAAGAGGTTTTTATTATGAAAATTGCAGTTTTCGGCGGGACATTTGACCCCGTTCATATCGGACATATCAGAATTGTGCAATCTGTTCTTGCTTCGGGATTGACAGACAGAGTGCTTGTGCTGCCCGCCTGGGAGCCGCCGCACAAGAATAAAATACAAACTCCGTATTTGCACCGTCTGGCTATGACTGAACTTGCATTTGCGGATATTGCAGGAGCTGAAGTCTCCGATTTGGAGTCAAAATGGCAGTTTGAACCGTCATACAGTTTCAGAGTTCTGAATGCATTGCAGGAGATGTATCCGCAGGACTCCGTACAGATGATAATCGGCGGCGACAGTCTGAAAAATTTCACTTCGTGGTACAAACCGCAGGAATTGGCATCAAGATTTGAATTTCTCATCTATCCCCGTCCTGGGGAGGATTGCGATTTCAGTAAGCTGTCAGAAATCATCGGCAGTGAAAATGCCCGAAAAATGCAAAAAAACATCATAAATGCACCTTTTTATGAAATATCTTCAACAATTTTAAGAAAAAAACTGGCAAATTCAGAAAATGTTGCTAATTTTATAACAGAAGAAGTTTTTAATTACATAAAAGAAAATAATCTTTACTGAGGAAAAATATGACTGAAGAAAACAAAAAAAATATCACCTCTGCTGAATTGGCTGAATTCTGCCGCAATGAAGCTGAAGAAAAACTTGCTGAAAATATTCTGATGCTCAATGTTGCAGACCGTACTACAACTGCCGATTATTTTATTCTCTGCACTGCAAACTCAATGCCGCATATCAGCGCAATCGTCAACAATATTGAACGCCGTGTCCGTGAACAATTCGGTATCCGTCCGCTGCGCACCAACGGTGACGCATGGAGCAGCTGGATTCTGATTGACTTCGGTACTGTTATTATTCACGTTATGAGCGAAGAGTGCCGCAGCCATTACGATTTGGAAAAACTCTGGAACGACATGCCGAGTCTTGACGACTTGGAGAATGCCGCACTCAAGGCAAATCTGAAAGGCTGAAAAATATGAACGGCGAGTTCAAATTTGAACAGGAAATCAAAGCGGATGAAGAACGGATTGCCCGTTACTTTGACAATCTGCCTCTGTTCAGGGATTTGCCGGGTGAAAATGAAGCCATTTTTGAACGCATCGCCAAAATAAGCAAAGAAAAAGTTTACAGTTACGGGAATATCCGTGATATATCGCAGCATGAATTCAGTGATCTGGATGAAGACGAATTGGAAGAGTTGCTTTATTCTCCGCCTGAGGGATATGACCTGCTTGACCTTTTCAATGATATAGCTGTTCCGTTTTCTGAATATTATGCGCTGTCGGATGATGTTGAATGCAGTAAAAAAGCTCTTGCTGTTCTCTGTCAGAGCGGTAAAACTTATGTTCGTTTGAATAATTTTGTTATGACCCCGTCAGAAGAAACGGAATTGCGTGTTGTTCTGCTCAAAAGAATTCTTGAAGATATCAATGAACTTGTCTGCCGCATCAATGATTTCGGTTCCTGCTGTGCATGCGGTTCATGTGCAAAAGAAATTGATATGCTCCATATCATTCGTACCAGAGTGCTGAATATTCTTTTTGAGTTGAAAAAAAACTGATTTTTTTGTAAAAAATTCAAATAAAAATGTTTTTCGGCGTTTGCTTATTTAAAAATATATGCTAACTTAACTGTTGAACCCATAAAAAGGGAGGTGTTATATGAAATTGAAAGAAAAAAGAAAATCCGTTATCCGTTTCAAAAATCAAAAAGGTCAGGCTGTTGTTGAATACGTCATCATCATCGTTGTTGTCGCATTGGGCGCATTGCTCGTTTTGACCGCATTCAGTGACAGACTCCGTTCTATGGTTGCCGGTGTTACAAAAACTCTCGGCGGCGAAGAAACAGGTCTTGAGGGTGATACCAAGGACATGTTGAAAGAACTCGATGAAGAGGGAATTGAATAATCCCGTTCAAATTATGAAAAATACTTTTCGCAAAGACCGAAAACTTTATGTCTTTGACTATATTCTGACGCCCGACCGTTTGGAGAACAGTGCCATCCTCTGTGAAGGAGAACACATTCTCGCAATCGGCGGGGTATCAGCTTTTTCCCGTGATTCTGTAATGACGGTGTACGCTTTTGAAAATGCGTATGCCACATCGGGATTTGTGGACACACATATTCACGGTGCGGGAGGTTTTGACTCTTCAAGCGTTCTGCAGTCTCCGCGTACTATTGAAGATATGAGTCTGCTCCTCGCTGCAAAGGGCGTTACCTCTTTTGTGCCTACAATTGTTGCAGATTCGCGTGAACGAATGCTTGCCAATCTTGCTGCTCTGGTTGAAGCTATGCAGCGCCCGATGCCCGGAGCGGAATGTGTCGGTATAAATATTGAGGGCCCGTTTATCAACCGCACTAAATCAGGTGCGCAAAATCAGGATGCAATCGTTGATATTGACCTCGGTTTCGCCCGTGAACTGCTCAGCTGCGGCGGTAAGGCAATCAAACTTATGACTTTTGCCCCCGAACTTGAAAACGCCACCAAACTTATTGAAACTCTTTGTGAATACGGCGTTATGCCTTCCATGGGACACAGTGTCGCTGACGAAAATGCAACTCTCCATGCCATTGATGCCGGAGCAAGGCATTGTACACATCTTTTTAACGGTATGCCGTCGCTGCACCAGCGTGAAATGTCGCTTACCAATGTCGCATTGACGGACAATCGTGTCACCGTGGAACTTATTATTGACGGCAGACATATCGACCCCCGTATGGTTGACCTCGCCTGCCGCTGTAAACCCAAAAATAAAATCGTCGGCATAAGCGACTGTACTATGGCGGCAGGGATGCCTGACGGTATATATAAAATCGGTCCGACAGATATCAGCGTTACTGACGGTTATTCCAATGCCTCAGGCAGACTTGCCGGTACTACTACCATGCTTGATGCAGGCTGGCACTGTCTTATGAGTTACGGTCATCTGCTTGAGACTCAGGCGGCGCAGGCGGTTTCTCTTAACGCCGCAGCCAGCGTCGGTCTGCATGACAGAGGCGAAATAAAACCGCGTCTGCGCGCTGATATTGCCGTTTTTGAGCGTGGAACAAACCGCCCGCTTATGACTATACGCAAAGGAAAAATCGTCTTTAATTCCGGCGATAATTATATTGTTGAAGAAGGTACAGCATGAATTTGAATGAATACCGCGTCATTGACTGCGGCAATAAACAAAAATTGGAACAAGTAGGTCCCTATCGTATTATCCGTCCCGCATTGAATGCTTTCTGGAAACCCGCTTTGGCGCAAAAGGAGTGGGACAAAGCAGATGCAACTTATATCCGTGACAGCTCCGGTTCCGGTAAATGGTTTTACCGCAACCGCCTTCCTGAAGAATGGACGGTTGATTATGCAGGATTTAAATTGCTTCTGAAGCCAACCGGGTTCGGTCATCTCGGCTTTTTTGCCGAACAGTACCGCAATTGGGATTATTTCCGCAATATCAAAAATGTTCTCGGCTTGCGTGAAGTCAACGCTTTAAATCTTTTCGGATATTCCGGTCTCGGCACTATGGCTATGACTCAGGGCGGCTGTAATGCCTGCCACCTTGATGCCGCCAAAGGTATGGTTGACTGGGGGCGCGAAATCCGCAAAATCAACGAAAAAACTGTTCCTGATTCAATCCGCTGGATTGTTGACGATGTTATAAAATTTACCAACCGTGAAGTTCGCCGCAACTCAAAATACAACCTTATCGCTCTTGACCCGCCGTCATTCGGCAGAGGTTCAAGCGGTCAGGTTTGGAAAATTGAAGATGATTTGCCAAAGCTTCTTGATATCTGCAATCAGCTTATTGACCATGATAAACCGTTTTCAATCGTCCTCAGCTGCCATTCTCCCGGTTTCTCTTCCATCGTCCTTGAAAACCTTCTTTCCGAAACTTTCGGCAAAGGCGAATTTATCTCCGACGAAATGACTGTCCCCACAGACAGCGGCAGACTGCTCCCCTGCGGTATTTCTACAACTTTTATAAAGAAGTGAATTTTTTGTACATACTCTGTTCTTAATATAGATTGATACTTGAGAATGGAAAAGACATTTTGGTATTCCTCACGTTTTTTTTCTTATTTGTGTTGGAATAGAAGTTTTTAAAAAAAACAATATTTTAGACTTGTTTTTTTTAGTAATTGCATGTAAATTAAAGTAAATTATTTTTAATTGTAATCTGAACAAAAGGTATTTATATAAGAAAAAACAAAAACGATAAAAATTGACACATCTGATTGTAAACGTCCATCTCTGAACTAGCACTTCAATTAAGACGCACGCAACACAAGTACATGTTGAGATCGGTGTGTCCGTGTATTTTTGCACGGCACATTTCGGTCAAGTGTGTATTTGTG